>CAYUFG010000008.1:0-33821 GCA_964443815.1 uncultured Halobacteriales archaeon
GGAGCCAGGCGACGAAGAAGTTCCAGTCCATCGCCACGTGGCTGATCGTTGCCAGATCGAAGGCCGCACGAAACTCGTCCGTCCGAGCGAAGTTCACGAGGCCGATCACGGCGAAGTAGCCAAAAACCAGCGTCAAGACCGCCGAGAGGGCGAGGCCACCAAGTAGGCCGGCGAGGGCCGCCGCCTGGCCTGACTGTGACCCCGTTGCGAGGGCGGCGATTGTCCCTCCGATCGTGACGGCCCCGACGATGATCGGGACGATCAGATAGATGAGACCGATGACCCACCCGAGGAATCCCTTCCTGAGGAGCCCACCCCAATCCTCAAACACCGGGGGCTCCGGCTCACCGTCGAGGCTGTCGCGGACCACGGTGACGAGATACCCGTAGACGACAATCGCCGGGAGGATGAGGAACGACACGATGAGCAACACTCCACCGATCGCCACGGTCTTGAGCCAGTCATCCGACTCCATCGGGTACCGGATCGCGGTTTCGAGTCCGACCATGGGCGTCGTTGCCGCAAGGATCGGTTAGTAATAGCCAGCTTATCTTGCGGTCTGTTGATTCTAAACACCGTTACCGGTGTAGGCCAATACGGCGCTCAGCCTACGATGAATGGTACTTTTCCGTCGTCAGTGAACCAACGGCTCCGGGCATCAGTCGTCCGCCGGAACCTCGGTGGAGAAGAGATCCATCGGGACTTCCCCGATCTGGATCAGCATGGGGAGGAGGTTAACCTCTTGCCAGGTCTCGACGAGCAGTCCGTCTTCGAACCGGTCGATCTCAATGCCCGTGACCGTCACCTCCTCATTCGTCGGCTCGATGGATCCCATCTGCCCGACGTGGGTCCCGGTCTGGCTCCAGCGGACGGTGACGTACTCGCCGGCCGGGATGAGCTGCTCGAGTTCGATATCGCCGTCGAGCATCTCGGAGCCCATCTCTGCCATCTGTCGATAACCTTCCCGGCCGTTCGGCCAGTCCAGTTCGGGCATCGACGGGTCGTGGAGGACGTACTCCTCGGCGACGAGTTCGTCGATGACGTCGAGGTTATGCTGCTGCCAGATTTCCTCGAAGATCCGCCGCGCGATCGATTCGTTCTGGTCTATCGTTGACATGGTGATCAGCCCGCCGCTTGACGGGTGTTGACCTCGTGTACTCATCACCGAATCGTTATGAGTGCCGTATCTGAGGCAAGGCGAGGTTACCGTGATGTGGTAGTCGGCGCGGGGGTCTAGCAGGGCCTCCAACTGGGTTGATGGTTCCGAGTGGGAGGATAGCTTCGTGGTCATGGATACCCCGCCGGGCGACCACCAGTGTAGAAGGGGACCTTGCTTGACAGTCCCCCGCCCTGAGGGGTGAGGCAATGCGCCCGCTTCAACGTAGTTCGCCAATGGGAGCCAGTTACGACGACGGTATAGCCGCAGGATAACAAGGCCACAATGGATCGGAATACCGGTATGTCGTCGGACGAGTACCGGATTCGGCCCTACGAGCCAAGGGATCGTGATGGGTTTCTTTCACTTTATGAATCCGTCTGGGGTGCCGCGAAAGGTCCTGAGTGGTTCGACTGGCGCTTCGGGTCGAACCCCTATCGAGACGGCGTCCAGATGATCGTCGCCGAACAGGACGGGCAACTGATCGGGGCGGATCCGATCCTCCCCTTCCGCCTTCGAATCGGCTCACGAACCGTTGACGCCTACCAACCCGTCGATATGATGGTTCACCCAGACCACCGCCGTCGTGGCGTCTTCTCGGGGATGACCGAACAGTTGCTGGAGCAGTACAACAACGACGCGGCACTGCTGTTCAATTTCCCGACCGACGCGTTGTTACCGGGGCTGAAGAAGTTCGACTGGCGTGAAATCGGATCCGTCCCAACGAGTTATCGCGTCCAAAACCCCAGTTCGATACTCTCGGACCACATCGGCTCGACCACCAGTAATGCACTCAGTCCGTTTCTACGAGTCGCGGAGATCATCACGAAGCGAGGATTAGCCGCCCTCGATCGTCTCAACGCGCCGCTGGAGAACGCGACTATAGAGACCTATGATGGCGTCGTCGCTGCGCCAATCGAACGCCTGTACAACTCCGCCCCGCCAGAGCGTATTCACGTCCCGCGGGACGTCGACTTTCTCGAATGGCGCTTCGGGAATCCACGGTGGGAGACCTCTACCTGCGTCGCTTCGAGAGACGGTGACCCTGTGGCGAGTATCGTCGCAGCCACGGAACACAACGATGGTCATACCACGACGATGCTCCTCGACGCGCAACCGGCGTCAAATGATCAACCGGCCGCCGAGGCAGTCGAGATGCTCCTCGTCCGGATGCTCCGGGACAACATCGATGCCGACTTAGTGAAAGTCCCCGGGTGGTTCAGAGCCAGTCTCCGTCACCGCTACGGTTTCTGGAACGACACCGCTACCCTTCTCACCAGTCTCGTAAGCGTCTCGAAAGCGGTCATTCGCCCACTGCGGACAGATGGTGACCTCGATTCAACTGAATCGTGGCACATCGATGGGGTAAGCCTGACCGACGAGGATAATTGGTTGTTCACCCTCTCGGACCAGGACCTCGAGTGACCACTCCGAGGCGATGTGTTCAGACTGGGACTGTAGAAACTAAGCCCCGATCTCTTCTCGTGGAAATTCGGGGACGTCGGGCCGGTTGATGGAACCGTCAATCACTTTCACTCCGGCCTCGGAACGTTAATGGTATACACCACGCAAGAGGATGGTAATGGTTCCAGCTACATCATTAAGTGAGTCTGTGCTGGATGCGGTGGCTAGGCAAAAGGGGTGTGACCAGAGTGAGTTGGATCAGCCCCTCCAGGACGTAGTTGACGTCGACTCGCTCGATATGCTGTTTCGAAATGGGACGGGATCGGTAACCTTCGAATACGCGGGCTACGAAATCACAGTCTCCCACGAGGGCGAGGTCGACCTCGCCCCCCTCTTGACCTAGCTCGAGAGCCGGGGCCTCCGACATCATGGTCACGCTGCGTCAGTGAGTACCGGTAGCCGGGTATCCGCAGGAGGCACCCATAACCGTCAACCATGTGTTCGGACCGTTCCCCACTAGAGATCGGACCGATGGGGACTATCTTTAACCAGCGGGAGAATCCCGGCGTTCACGCCGGGCGTGAATCGCGTACGCTCGGTGCGACAGTCCACCGGGATCCGGCCTACCGACTACCTGGCGTAACAAGAGTCATCGAAATTGGTTCCCTCGCTTAGAATAAGACCAAATACAGTATACACTGCAAACCGGGTCGCACACGGTTTACACCGTGCAATACCACTTTGTGACCGTCACGAAGTTCCGGGCCGATATCCTCACCGACCATATCGCGAAACACGTCGGTGAGATCGCCAACGACACGGCAGAGGGGGGGTTCGATGTTTCTATCAAGAGCGTGGACGGGGGGTGCGACCACATCCACATCCTGTTCACGGCCGAGCCAACCACCAACCTCACCAAGTTCACCCAGATGACGCCCGGAGAGTCGGGGTCGGAACCCACTGCCGGTACGTAGACGGTATTCCCTTGCCGGGAAGTCGTGCCGTTTACGGCGCGGAGGATGTCACCTCAATCGGCCCGGGTAAGCTACACTTTACTACGGATAAGTCCGCCCAACTTGGTTTTATGACGCTGTCAAGCATCGGCCTCGATCGATCGGCACTGCGTTCGTCAGTAACCGTCCTCCTCGTTGGCGTGATCGTCTGCTCGATGGCGGCCACACCGGTTGCCGGCGCCTCGAACAAACCGGTCGACATCGTGTTCGTCGTTGATCGGACGAACAGCATGGACTGGGACATCTCGACCCTCAATGATCAACTAGGGACGGTGGATGATCGGCTCGGCGGCGAAGCCATCAATCCACAGTACGCCCTGATTACGTACGGGAAAACGCCGTCTGTGGACCAGGAGTGGACTACAGACGTATCGGACATCGAAGGGGCCCTCGACGAATCGACAAGTGGGTACTATGAGAATGCCTCCGACGCCATCGAGGAGGCCCAATCACTCGAGGGTCGGTCCGACGCCGAGCGAGTGATCGTGGTCGTCACTGACGAGGACGACGACAGCTCGAGTGAAACGCGGGCAGAGGTCAAGGAGTCGCTCTCGGGAAGCCATCTCATCGTCGTCTCACCCGCTTCACCGGCGACCAGTTCGTGCGAGTTCCACGACCCGCCCTGTGACAGCGCGTCGGCGAATGAGCTTCGAACCATCGCCGAGGATGTCGGGGGCGACTGGATCGATCACTCCGATATCGAGGCTGCTGTCGATGAGGTTGCGAGTACCATCCAGGACCGCCTCTCGGTCGAGAGTGAGACGGACGGAAACGGGGACGACAGCGACGACACGCCTGGCTTTGGGGACTCCGACGGAGGCGACGACATTGACCTCCTGGTGCGCGACCTCCATGCGAACCGGAGCAGTGTGGAGGTCGGCGATGCCGTCGAGTATACGGTCAGAGTGAAGAACGTCGCATACTGGCCCGTTTCATTTGAGGTTCAGATGGTGACCGAAAACAGCACCGAGTCGGCGCTAAATGCAACAATCCCCATGTACGAGACCCGAACCATCCGATTCAACCACACCTTCGAGAACCCCGGCAATTACGAGCTCCAGGTCAGGGGAGAATCCGGTGCATCGGTGAACGTCACGCCCCTCGGACCCACTGCGGTATCAGTTGCGGTAGAGGATGAGGGACGCCGCCAAATCGCGACGGTCGAGAACGCGAGGATCGAAGATTCCGTACGGGTCCCAGTCTCGTCAGCGCCGCAAATGGCTGAGGCCGGGGTCGATATCGAAGCGATCACCGTCACTCCAGACCACCA
This sequence comes from uncultured Halobacteriales archaeon, assembly GCA_964443815.1. GTDB lineage: Archaea > Halobacteriota > Halobacteria > Halobacteriales > Haloarculaceae > CAYLJD01. The sequence goes on from CAYUFG010000008.1 coordinate 4,844, forward strand.
GAGCGACTTCGAGCTGATGGTCGAATTCATGGGCGATCGACCGGCGGACACCACTCAGCTCCCGGCGCATGTGCGACCAGTCTTCTTCTTCGAGGCGAACAGCACGCTCAGTCCGGCGGCCTTCGGCGTGGCAGACGTAGCGTTCAACACCCCGTCTAGCGAGGCGTATCTCTACCACTTCGATGAGGACCGCGGCGATTGGCGCCGGATCAATCGATCCGTCCTGAACGAGACCGAATCCGGGTTCACCTTCAGTGGGACCGTGACGGAGCTCTCAGCCTTCGCCGTCGGGGTACAGCGGCCTGAGTTCGTGATCACCGACGTCGACTTGGATGCGTCGAGTACCACCGTTGGTGAATCAGTACAGACTACCGTTCGTGTCGAGAACCGCGGCCCTGTCGATGGAACCTACCACGCGGAATTACGCGCCAATGGGCGGGTCGTCGCGAGCAAGGACATCGTGGTAGGCGCTAATCAATCCAGGACAGTCAGGTTGCCCTTCAGACCGGACGAGAGCCGCGAATACATCCTTCGAGTCGGTGACTCGTTCGAGGACACGGTGACGGTTACCAGCCAGACTACCTCGGGGACGACGTCAACCTCGGGACAACCTGGGTTCGGTGCACCCCTCGTGGTCTTCGCGCTGCTCGCGGTCCTGTTTTTGCAAGGGCGATGTCGCTGACGCGAACGCGATTCGGACCCGGCGGTTCACCAAGAATTTTGGATTCACCAGAGGGCAATTGACGTTCCCTCCACGGCCCTGGGCTAGTATCGGATGTAGACGGGCGGGTCGTTGAACTCAAGGCCCCGCCTTCGCGGTCGTTCCGGACGAGACAACGAGGTCGAGTAATTCCCGAAGTTCGTCGATCTCGTGATCGGGCTCTGATGCTGGATCGTCCGGGTGGAGGTGATTGTACCGTCCCCGTCGCAGTCGGACCGTTCCCATACCGAGCTCATTCGCCCCACTGAAGTCCACCCTGGGATCGGCTCCCACGTAGATCGCGTTCCTCGGCTTGACGGATAGCGCGACGAGCAATCGATGGAAGACCGCCGGGTCGGGTTTCGACCGGCCGATCGAGTGCGTCTCCATGACGGCGTCGAAGTGGTCCCGGAGCCCGAGCCGGTCGAGCTTCGTCCACCCACCGCGGCCGTCGGTGAGGAGGCCGAGCTCGTGATCCTCGGCGAGCCGAACCAGTACCGGTTCCGTATCGGGATAGGGGTCGATCGGTTCACGGGCGGCGTGGAACTGCTCGACGAGATCCTCGACGATCCCCTGGGGGAGGTCGTGACGATCGATCAGTCTGTCGAACGTACCGTCGGTTACGCCCTCCTCGAAGTACAAGTCGAGGAGGTCATCATGATATCGCCGACCCGTGCGCTCTTCGAGCCAATCAGCCGCTGAGAGAAGCCCGGATCGAGCGTACCGCTCGTAGTCATACAGCGTGTCGTCGAGGTCGAAGCAAAACGCGGTCCGCATCGTCAGGCGGCCGGCGGGGTCCCACGGCGGATCGGTTCGGGGGGAGTCATGCCCGCACCCGCCTCCTGGACGTTTGCCACCGTTTGATTCGCGTCTGCTTCCTCCGTCCCGGCTAGAACTGTATCCTGGCCGCCGACGATCGCCGACTGATATGCCTCCGAAGAAATGTCCGGACCAACGATCCGGATCAAGCGTTCCTCGACCGCCCGCATTCCGCGGATGAATCCAGGGGTTCCAGGGGGGACAGCCTCACTCATGCGTGCGGTCAGTCCGTCGTCCGTCGCGATCGCTCGTGTAGAGGGATTGCTGCTCATGATTGTGTGACCGATGTCGTGTCGCTTCGAATCGGGGGTTCCTCCGACTCTTCTTCCGCGTGCTGACGAGTCCCGAAATCCCGCTCCGATCCGGTCTGCGTATCGGCCTCACCGACACGCTTCGAATCAGGCTCTGCCGCTATCCTGACGGAGAGGTCCTCGTTGTCGGCTCTATCGAGCTCGCTTCCCCGGAGGAACGAGAACACACCCATGACAGCGGCGATGAGCCACGTCGCCGGGCCGTCTCTACTCCGGCCGACGATCGACGAGAGGAATCCGACTCCGGCGACGCTCATCAGGACCATTCCAAGGAGATACAGCGGGGCCAGCGGGTGGTAATCGGTCAGGAGGTACTTCCGCCGTAGCCGCCAGAAAAATCCCTTGAGGAGCATCGCGGACACCCGTGGCATGTACTCAGTGTAGTTGATATGGCTTTTCCAGCCGTCCGAGTATGCGTACTCAGATCCACGGGGGACGTCGGCGACGCGGGCATCGGCGACGTTGAGGCGGACGAGTAGATCATTGCAATAGCCGTAGTATTCGTACATTCCGTCGATGTCAGTACGTTCGAGAGCCTCGAGCGAGATAGCTGTGTAGCCATTCTGGGAGTCCATCACTGCCCAGTACCCGCTGGCGATCTTCGTCAGGTACGAGAGGAGTACGTTGCCGAGTAACCGGAACCGTGGCATTTGGGCCCAGTCCGACGCTCTGGAGAAGCGGTTGCCCTTCGCGTACTCTGCCGTGCCATCGGCGATTGGATCGAGATATCTCGTGAGCTCGTCCGGGTCCATTTGATCGTCGCCACCAAGGACACAGGTCGCACCGATGCCTTCGGCACGGGCCCGCCTGTATCCTGTCTTGATGGCAGCGCCGACGCCGCGGTTGGTCTCGTGCTGGATAGGGACGACCAGGTCATCGTAGACACCCTCGTGGTCGGCGTTGCGGACGTCCGCATGCTGGCAGATTTCCTGCCAGGTTTCGTCTGTCGACCCGTCGTCGATGATGTAGGCCCGGTCGACGAAGTCAGGGAGCCCCGAGATGACCCCGCCGACGAAGCCGGCTTCGTTGTAGGCCGGGACGACAACAGCGACCGTCAGGTCCCTATACATCTGCGCCCACCTCGGCCTCCAGCCGGTGACCAGGACGACTCTCGCAACCAGCGACTCGAGGGGCGGGCCATCGGCCGCGGAGATACGGAGCCTGAGACCGTACGGACCCGGGGAGGTCCCTTCGGTTCAGTTGTGGTCGCGGGGGGAAATCTAACTGCCGCCCAGCGGGGGGCGAGAACCCCCGCCCCGGTACCCACAAATCAGGGTGACCCCGAAGAGGACGCCGATCGGTGAACTCGTTGGTTCCCGCGGTCACGGTGATGCGTCGTTCCATCTCGTGAGAACGAGGGGGGCCTGATCTGGTAGTAATTCTATGCTTACCCAACCCCGGGGCAGCGGTAGCGGCTGATTTCCAGGTCCATTGTGTCCGCCCGAACACTCGACCCGCGGGTGCAAATCGCTCGAATCGGCACCGGACAGCTAAGCTTTCACGACTGCTGTCGTGGGCGGTGCCTATCCCGAATGCCTGCTCCCATACGCTGACCGTCGGACCGACGCGCTGTCCGAGTGCGTCGACCGTCGGCACGGCCAACCCACCGGGAAAATTGCGTTCCGCGAGGGGTCACTCCGATAGACCGCCCGCACCGCTCCCATCCCGTCCGCGACGGGCCTGCCAGTCGGCCGGGACGGCTGGTCGGTCCCCGCGGGTCACCGCAGCGACGGCGTCAACGGCGTCAGTGATCGTCGCGTAGATCCGGTCAAAGGTGTCAACGGATTTTCCCGCCGGGTCGGGAATCTCGGGTCCGGCGTTGTCGTCGCCGCGAGCGAACACCGACAGGAAAAAGACGTTGTCGGCACCGCCGTGTTTGGTCCGCAGCAGGTGGTAGTTATGGAAGTCCATCAAGAAGACGACGTCGCTCTCGGCGACCACCCGTTCGGTGGTCGTTACCGACCGGTGGTCCGAGAGGTCGACGCCGTAGCGCGTCGCGGCGTCAACGGCTTCCGGGGGGCTCGGCCGGCCCGCCCGCTCGCCCAGCCCCGCCGACTCCACGGTTATGTCCCCTCCGTCAACGGTCCGGAGGTACCGTTCGGCCATCGGGCTCCGGCAGATGTTCCCCCAGCAACAGAACAGGAGCCGGTCGGCGTCACGGAGCGCGCTGATCGCCCGCCGTTCGTCGAGTGCCGGGTGGTCAGGGTGTCGCGTGAAGTACCGGCGGTAGTAGCTCGTGGCGAGCACCCGCCTGACCTGTTTCCGGGCCGCCCCCGGCGCCCGGACGAGTCGGGAGAGTGCCGGGGCCATCTCAGATGTCCCACCGAATCAGTGTGATGAGCCCCTCGAGGACGTGGGGGAGGGGGTCGGACCGGCGGAGGTTGGAGCGGGTCGACGGGGAGACAAGGTCGTCGAAGACGGCCGGGGCCGACCGGGGTCGACGCCAGGCGTGCGAGAGGTCGCCCGAGAGCGGCCAGTGGACCCGGCGCGGGATGAACTCGACGTCGAACTCGAAGGCGTCCGGGTCGTCCGCGTCGGCGTACTCTAGTAGCGCCCGAGGCATGTTCAGCCCCGACTCGATCGCCAGATCCAGCGACCCCCAGAACTTCGGGTTGATTTCGACGAGCGCCGGCGTCCCGTCGGCGTCCTCCTTGAACTCGACCATCGCGACGCCGGTCCACTCGAGTTCTGAGAGGAGTCGCTCACTGTACTCGCGTAGCCGGTCATCACGCTGAGACTCCGCACAGGCGCTTGCCCCGCCCTCGGGCGGGTACTCGCGAATCCGACGGTGGGTGTACCCGTCGACGAGTGCCCCGTCGCGATAGAGCCCGAAGTGACCACGACCGGCGCCCGGCAGGTACTCCTGAACGAGGGGGTCGGCCTCGTGAGTTGCCGCGTAGGCGTCGAGTGCCTCGACGAGGTCGTCGTGGGAGTCGACGACCCGAACGAACCTGGCCTCTGTCTCGACTCCCGTCTTAACCACAGCCGGGAAGCCGACGCGGTCTGCTATCGCCTCGACGGGCGTGTCGTCGTCGGGGACGACCGTGGTCGGTGCGGGCACTCCGAGGCGATCGGCAAGCGAGTACGTCTCGGCTTTTTGGACGGCGGTCCGCATCGCCGCCTGCCGGGGGAGGATTCGCCCGAGCGGAAACGCCAGGTCGTCCCGGTGTTCCGAGACGAACTCGAACGTCCGGCCGCCGACCGGGAGGAGGTAGTCGTAGTCGTCAGCGAGGTCGTTCAGGTCCGCAACGAGTGCGTCCGGGTCGCGACGGCGCAGCCAGTGACTCCTGTCTGCGTGCCGGGAGAGCCCGGCCGGGGAGACCGGAAACCGCGACGAGACGCCGACGCTCGTTGTCACGTCGGTGATCGCCCGCACGACGGCGAGGGCCTTGTTCGTCTCCCCGTCGGTGACGAGTACGCGCATCGCCCGGTGTACCACCGGGCCGGCCTTGGTTATGGATCCGTTTCCCCCGGCCGTGGCCGATCGCCCGGCAGCCCGGTTCGGGGTCTGGCGGTAGGCGTTGGGTAACAAACCAGCCCGCGCGTTTCCTCACCGGCAGGACAGGACAACAGACCGATGCACACCAACTCCCCGATTCGGGTGCTCTTCGACATCCAGCACCCGGCACAGGTCCACCTCTTCAAGCACGCCCTGTGGGACCTCGAGGCGGCGGGTCACGAGACGCTGGTCACCTCCCGGGACAAGGAGGTGACGACCCAACTGCTCGACGCGTACGACATCGACCACCGCCTGCTCTCCCGGCGACGGAACGGGCTCCCCGCGGCCGCGCTCGAACTCGGCGTCCGGGAGGTGCGGACACTCCTCGCGGCGCGGCCGTTCCACCCCGACGTCGTCGTCAGCAGAGTGAGCCCGCCTGCGGCCCACACTGCGGCGGCGCTCGGCGCCCGGAGCGTCGTCGTCACCGACACCGACGTCGACTCGACGCTGCTCGGACGGGCCATCCACGCGGCGACGCTCCCGTTCGCCGACGTCGTTCTCCGCCCGCCGGGGCTCGACCTGCCGACCCCCGACCGGAAACAACGCGACCTGGGAACGCAGGAACTTGCGTACCTCCACCCCGACCGGTTCACGCCCGACCGGCGCGCGCTCGAACGACACGGGGTCGACGTCGACGACGCCTACTTCGTCGTCCGGCTGGCCGGCTGGGACGCCTACCACGATGTCGGCCACACCGGACTCGGCGGCGCGACGCTCCGGGAGCTTCTTGCCTACCTCTCCGACCGGGGGACCGTGTATCTCTCGACCGAGCGGGACCTGAAGGGCGTCGACGCCGACCCCCTCCCCGTCCCGCCACACCTCGTCCACGATCTGCTCGCCTACGCCGACCTCTACGTCGGGGACTCCGGCACCATGTCGACGGAAGCCGCGCTGGTGGGGACCCCCGCCGTGCGGACGAACTCAGCCGTCGGTGGGGACGACGAGGGAATCTTCGTCACGCTCGAGTCCGAGTACGGCCTCCTGTTCTCGTTTGCCGACGGCCAGGCCGCGCTCCAGAAGGTACGTCGTCTCGTCGAGTCCGACGAGACCGCGGCCGAGTGGCAACACCGGCACGCCCGGTTGCTCGAGGACGCCACCGACGTGACCGACGACCTCGTTTCGGTCGTCTGCGAGATGGCCAGGGGGAATGTCGACTGACCGCACCTCCTACCAGTTCGTCAGCGTAGACTGAGGTCCCAATGGGTTCCCTCAACCGATCGAGCGAGATAGATGCTTTAGCAACCGGTTTTCGAGTAGCTGAACACGGCCGAAGCCGTGCTAGCTCCCTGGCGTGAATTCTGGGGCGGTACGTCCCGTTGGGACAGATATCGGGGATGGAAAACGATGAGGTGCCGTCACTCCAAGCGAAGAACCCGGTGCCCGAGACTACCGACGCGAGTGGCCGCGTCCGAGAGGTTCCACCGGACCTCGTACAAGGGGTCTGCTCCGTTGATTCGGGGGACGGCTGCTGGGTTCGTCTCGGTTGTGATGTCCTCGAAGCGCCCTCGGTTGACGACGCCGATGTCGTGTGTATCCCGTACTACCGCCACGGCGTTCTCGTCAAAGTCGCCGAATGGATAGCAGAACCGTGAAACGTCGGTTCCGAGTAGTTCCTCCAACCGATTTTTACTGGTCACGATTTCGCGTTCGAGTCGGTCGCGAGGCAGCTCCGACAGCCGTGGATGGCTCATCGTGTGATTTCCGACGGTGACGAGTTCCTCGTCTACCAGTTCATGCAGTTGTGCCTCGGTCATATACTCGTAGTCAAACGCCCGATTATGGGCGAACTCGGGGTCCTCGACGGCGTTCGCGATGACGAACACCGTCGCCGGAACCTCATACTCGCGCAAGATAGGGAGGACGTTGTCGTAGAAATCCCGATACCCGTCATCGAAGGTGATCGCGACCCGTTTCCGGTCATCGATGTCTAAAACGTCAGGGAGGTCGACGATGTCGTAGGTGTTAGTGAGAAAGTCCATCTGCTTTCGGAAGTGCTCGGGAGGGATGTTGTCGTAGAAGCCTCCGCCGACGGAGTGGTACCGAAGAACCCTGTTCGCCTCGTCAGTGACGAGGGATTCTAGGCCGGTATAGTGGCCCACAAAGGCGAGCCGACGCCACCAGGTTGAGAGCGCTTCTGCCCTGGTTTGCATGCTCGTAGATGGAGCCGGCTCATATTCACTAAATACATCCTACTTACCATCGTGAACAGTCCCTGGTTGGTTCTTTTGGGATTCCGATGACTACATCCTCGGGCCTTGTGTAGACAGAGCCCCGATTCTCGGCGTCTCCTGACCACGCTTACGGCCGGCCGTGGGCGGTCCCCTGCCCAGGTGTAGACCGCCGAGGCACCGTTCACTAGCGAGCCTTGACTGCCCGGATAACCATGGATAATCCCGGATATCCGTCGATGATCCAGAGCAGGAGCGTGCCAAGCGGGAGGGCCATGTAGAGGATGAAGACGCTCGTGAGGTCCATCGAGGCGAGTTCGACCACGAACCGCTCCAGGTAGATGATCCCCCGGCGAAGGCCGTACTCCTGCTCGTACGGAGCGGTGTCAACGATCGGCCACAAAACCCGATGCCAGCTCGGCCCCATTCCATACCTGAGCGGATCAAGGACGTCAGCGATCAGGTGGGACCAGTAGCCAGCGAGAAAGGCGATGCCGAGGGGTGTCCGATCCGTGCGTCGCGCGTAGATGAGGACGCCGATTCCGACCGGCAGCGCAACCAGCAAGGAGTGGCCCATGGCGTACCCGCTGGGGAACACCCCGAGCTCCCACGAGAGCGGCTTGTCAACGAGGTCCGGGAGTTGGGAGGCAGTGAGGACGATGACGACCGATAGTCCCGATGGTGAAGCCCGCCCGGAGGCTCGAAGCGATAGCGAGACGAGGATGTACCCGACGGCTGCGTGCTCCCACGGCCACATTCAGCGCATCCTCCCCATATCCGATGTCGTTGCTTCGCCCATGACCACGCTGTCCACGTCGTCGCTCACGTCTCGGACCGGCCTCCAAACCGGGTCATCGAGCGGATACATGATGCCATTCATCAGTGTCGCTCGACTCCCGGGCGAGGCCGCCAGCGACCTGGGGTCGTGGGGCACTTACCCCGAGCCCTGTTTTGTTATGGGTTCCCTTCAACGGGTCCTCCTTCGTTCAGACAGATCCCCAGGGCTGTGGTTCGCCGAGCGAAGCGGGCCAGCATCACCGACGGACATCCCGTTCCTGCCCACTGTGGGGCATTCCGGTATCCTCCAATGCGTAGCTGCAAGCCATAGGAAGCTGATTCGGCCGAGCCTAGACTCCACCACCCGGATGCGACCCGCGACAAAGGGGGGACCGACACCTGATCTGTCTGCTCGAACAGATAATATATTTTATACTATCTATTAGTAGTTGGTTACTACTGGATGATTGATTCATGTAATCTGTACATACTTTTTGACCCAAGTGGGGTATCCTGCATCGAAATGAAGGTCCGATATCTCGGCTCGGCAGCGATACTCGTTGAGGATTCTGGTTCGACAGTCCTCTGTGATCCCTGGCTCGTTGACGGAGCGTATTATGGCTCCTGGTGCCACTATCCACCGCGCCCGTTCGAGCCCGAGGACTTCAATGACGTCGACTACATCTACATCTCACACATCCATCCGGATCACTTTCACCCGCCGACACTGCAACGGATAAACTCGGATATCCCGGTCGTGATCCATGACTACACGAACGATTACCTCAAGAGTGGTATCGAGGATCTCGGGTTCGATGTCATCGAGCTCACGCACGACGAGCGTGTCCACTTGACCGGAGACCTCCACATCAACGTCTTGGCCGCGGACGCCTGCGATCCTGAACTCTGTGGGAACTACTTCGGGTGTAACTGGTACGGCGGCGCTGAGCCGAGTAACCAGTCTGCCCAGGTCGACACGATGGCGGCCATCGACAACGGGACGGAAACGATCGTCAACATGAACGACTGTCCCTATCCGATGGCCGAGCGGAGCATGCGCCAAATCAAGGGCACGTATGGGGACATCGACCTCGTTTGTCACCAATACAGCGCTGCCCAGTTCTACCCCCAATCGATGGTCGACTACACCCATGAGGAGAAGCGATTGGCCAGAGAGAAAGTGATTTTAGAGAAGTACATGCTCGCAGAGGAGTTCCTCGAGCTCTTCGATCCTGAGTATTACATGCCGTTCGCGGGGGAGTACGTCCTCGCCGGCAACCTCTCCCATCTGAATCAATACACGGCAAACCCACCCCGATACCAAGCGTATGAGTACTTCGTCACGAACATCGACCCCGACGAACATCGGTGTGTGTTTCTCAACGCCAACGAGCACCTAGACATCGAGACCGGAACCGTGTCCAAACCGTTCGAGCCAGTCGATCCCCTCGACCGTCGACGGTACATCGAAGAGGAACTGGCGTCGCGGACCTTCACCTACGAACACGATCCGATGCCAGGACTGTCCGAACTAGAACCCGACATCGGACGGGCCTACGAACACCTGGAGACTAAACGCGAGACGTTGGAGTTCGAGACGGACACGACAGTGCTCATCAGCCTTCCCGACGACCACTACGCGGAGGTTACGATGGATGGGAACGGGTACGACGTCATCGGATCGGCCGATCTCGGTGCCTACGACGGATATGTTAAGTTCGATCTCGACCCAAGGCTGCTGAACCGGATCCTCGAGGGGCCTGAACACGCCCACTGGGCAGACGCGAAAATCGGGTCCCACCTCGGAATTAGCAAACAGCCCGACATTTACGAGCGGGGTCTCTACGAGGCGATGGCTGCCTTCCACACCTGATCGACCCACCGGGAGCAGCGCGCAACGTGGACCTCCTCCCCGCCCTGAAGTGCGAGGATTCCGTCGTGGAACGTCGGGACAGTCCCGAGGTCCCCCGCGGTACCTTGCGGGTTCGTATGCTCCGCGTCGGGGCGGTGAGCGCGTGGCGACGCCAGTCCGTTCGGACTCCCCCGCTTGCGGCACACGGGCCGGGCCATCGACCGTGCTTGCCTCGAGGCCACGGTGGCAAGACCCGACCGGGGCAGGGTTGCGGATTGGTGTGGCGATCCCCAACCCAACCGCCAATTGTCCCCAGTAAGTTGATGAGATAAATGGCCTCCCGACCGAAGGGTTTCGGTGGGCCGATCGCTGGACCCCGCCCTCAAGGGCGACTGCAATCGTTGGCTTTCAACTCAGTGATCTGGGAGGGTAACGGTAGGCAGCCTACAGCGCATGGACGAACTCCTGTTCCAGGACACTGACCACGGTGTCGACCGCCGCATCGTCGAGGCCGGGATGGACGGGGAGGGAGAGAACCTCTGCAGCCGCCCGCTCGGCCTCGGGGGCTGACGGGTCGAACCCGTCATAGGCCCCGAGCTCGTGGATCGGGGTCGGATAGTACACCGCTGACCCGATACCGAGGTCAGCCAGCCGATCGCGGAGGGCTTCGCGATTCTGGCTCCGGATCGTATACTGGTGGTAGGCGTGCTGCCGGCCAGCAGGCTCTGTTGGGACTCGGATGCCGGGGAGGCTTCGGAGCCCCTCAGTGAGCCGACGTGCGTTTCGCCGACGGGTTTCGATCCACTCCGGGAGCCGATCGAGCTGGACGCGTCCGATGGCGGCCCCGATACTCGTCATCCGATAGTTGTGACCGAGCCGCTCGTGGGTGTAGGTGCCCGAGCCGTCGCGGCCGTGGTTCACGTAGCTCCCGACCCGCTCGGCAACGGACTCCCGGTCGGTGAGCACCATTCCCCCCTCGGCCGTTGACATGTTCTTCGTCGGATAGAACGAGAAGGCGGCGGCATCCCCCGTCGTGCCGACGTGCTGGCCATCGAATCGGGCACCGTGGGCCTGGGCGGCGTCCTCGATGAGGAGCGCGTCGTTGTCGGCCGCAATGTCGGCTAGTGCGTCCAATGACGCGGGCAGCCCGTACAGATGCACGGCCAGTATCGCCGCCGCGTCCGTCGCCCGAACGGCCCGCTCGGCCGCCTCGGGATCGAGGTTGTAGGTGCACGGGTCGATATCGGCGAACACCGGCGTCGCACCAGCCAGACGTATCGCGTTCGCGCTGGCGACGAACGAGAAGGGCGTCGTGACCACGTGATCGCCCTGCCCGATGCCCAACGCCTCGAGTGCGGCGTGGAGCGCGGCTGTCCCGTTCGCGGTGGCGACAGCATGGTCGCCACCGCAGTACGTGGCGAACTCGTCTTCGAAGCGCCTGACTTCCGGTCCGTCGGCGACGAGGCCGCTCTCTAGAACGTTCTTGACGGCCTGAACCTCCTCCTCCCCGAAGACCGGCGACGTTATCGAAATCTCGTCTCGGGGCACGGTAGTGTCCGTCATGCGAACACATTTCGCCGATGTAACCGCTCGGGGAGCGGCTTGTGGGTGGCGGGCACGCCCACGGCGAGCGTCCACGGCGGCACGTCTTCGGTTACGACCGCCCCCGCCGCGACGAACGACCCCTCGCCGATCGTGACACCGGGGAGGATGGTCGCGTTCGCGCCGATCGATACGTCATCCTCGAGGTCCGGCCCGAGTAGGTCCTGATCCTCCCGGAGGGGGTAGGGGTCGTTCGTCAGTACGGCTCGTGGCCCCAGAAAAACCCGATCGGAGATGGTCGATTCCGGTGGGACGTACACGCCCGTCTGCACGCTCACGTCGTCGCCAACGGAGAGCCGACCATCGAGCACTGCATTCGTCCCGATCAGCGTTCCGGTACCGACGGTCGTGTGCTCGCGGACGACCGCCCCGTGGCCGGTCGCGCAGTCGGCGCCGATGGAGACGTCGGCGTAGATGAGCGAGCCCGATCTGATGACGACGCCGTCGCCGACCGTTGTCCCCCCCGCCCCTGTATCATAGCGATACCCCACGATCGTTCCCGGGTCGATCTGAACGTTCTCGCCGAGTGTAACGTCCGGTCGGGTCGAGGCTGATCGTGAATCGTCTGCCGGTCGGCTGTCGGCCGGTGGTGTATTGTGATTCATCGCTGGTCCCTGCGGGGACGTACCCCGGATCGTCATGGAGAAGCGGTGGGGCAGGCTTTGTTATGGATCGCCTTCCCCGATCGACCACCGTCGGCGGGGGACAGACCGATGACGAGAACTGTTGTCTTGTTGATGCTGCTTCCGCGACACAGAGGAACCCGTGCGGCCGCAGTGGATCACGATGCCCCGACGGACAGGAGTTCTGGGGGCTAACTCACCGATCGTCGTCTGCCCGTCGCGTGCGGAAGAGGTGAATGATCGACAGTATGAAGATTGCTATGGTCACGGCGCTGGCAGCGAACTCCATCACCGGGAGATCAACCACCGAACGAACTCCAACGGCTCCCAGGAGGACGAGCAGCCCAACACCCGACAGGGAAGCGTAATAGAGCGGCCACTGAGCCGGTCCCTCGACCTCGTCTTCCATGTATTCCGAAAAGAGATCGAGGTTCGTCCCGGGGCTGATGATCCCTCGAGGCTTGTTGAACGAGATGACATCCATCCCGTCCATCTTCGGCAAGTGGCACTGGTAGAGTCCAACGTAGACCCGCTTTCGCTCGCTCGACGAGATTTCGTTGACGTCCTTTTCGTTCTCCAGTGCCGCGATTCGCTCTGACAGCTCACCCAGTGAGATCGTCCCATCTGAGTCATTGAGGAATCTGAGGACGTGTCGCCGCCGTTGGTTTCGGAGGATTTCGAAGACCTGGTCGAGGGGCAGGTCTGGCTCCGAATCTGACTCTACAGTGGTATCCTCCGACGGCTCCATTGCCTCACTGTTGGAATCCGGCTCGCCCAGGGACGGCTCCTCCATACCGGATGCATCGTTCATTGATTCGGCCATGATTGCCTCCTATGGACGCCGTCCGTTCCGTTCACCGTGCTGGATCTACCCGTCCACTGGGGTGCTGGAAACCACTTCGCGCCTCGGTGGGGCAATCGGGACGATCCAGACCAGCCGTGCTGTTCGGGTCGGCTGAAGGGTACAGTGTTCCCTACCTTTAATCTTGGTGAACTTCGCCCTCCCAGTGAGATAGATGCCGTTTTGACGCTATATTGCCAGAGATCAGGGTTTGGTCCTTCTAACGGCCGATCGACCACTCCTGTCTGTCCCACGTTCCCAGATCCGCCAGGCTCTCTCGGTTCCGCCATCCTCACCACCCCCCCAACGGTTCGATGAGCCGGTTCGCGCTCTGTCTGCCAGCCGCCCTCCCCACAGTCCACAACCATTGCAGCCGCCAGGTACACAGGTTCTTCACTTGGTTATTAATCGTCTAACAGCGCTCGGTTCGGAAGTGGGGACCGGCCACTCGCGACGGTCGAGGGTCCAACCGTGTTAGCGCAGTAATAGTTGCGTACTCAGAAATATTCGGAGCGTAACAAAGGCTACGGACGGTGGTAATGAGGTATGGCATTGGTCCCGGCGTTGAGGAGAGGCAATACAGATATCATCTAATCATCATGAGCTCTGATACGGACGTTGAGACCGATGTCTCCGCAGACCTCGTCTTCGACCTGTTAAGCAGTCAGCGGCGGCGAATGGTCCTGTATTACCTCCGGCAGTCCGGGGCTGAGATGACGGTTAAGGAGATTTCACAGGCGATCGCAGCGAACGAAAACGACATCCCCGTCGACGAGCTCTCTCGACAGCAGCGAAAGCGGGTGTATGTCTCACTTTATCAGACTCATCTCCCCAAACTCGCCGACGCCGGAGTCATCGATTACGACCGCGAGAACGGCGTTATCCGGCTGACCGGGCGGGGCGAAGAAATCGATCAATACCTCGATCCGGCCGAGCGCTCCGAGTACCCGTGGGCGATCCACTACCTCGTCTTGGGTGCCCTCGGACTCGTGTTGGTTTCGCTCTCTCTTCTCCCCGAAAGCAGCCCGTTCCAACTCGTACCGTTCTGGGTCGGGCTGGGCCTTACCGTGCTCCTCGCCCTGTCCGCGGTCGTACACTACTGGGATTACCGACGAAAGGCCCGCCGTCCATTCGTACGAGGATCAGACGGGGATCAATAGGATGCACCCTCACCGACAGTCCGCTGGATCGCAAACACTGTCCGGCGACGCGACGATGTATTCGTTGTCGAGCAGGTGCTCCTCCTCGCCGGGCAGAAAGAGGTACTTCTCCCCCCCTTCCTCGACGTGGATGATCGATAGGGTCGTCATTTCGTAGCCAAGGTCGACGTTCGGATCGGGGTGGAAGGCCACCCCTTCCCATACATCCGCGATCGATTCTCTCATGCCGACCGGACCGTCCTGTCCACATCCCACAGAGACCCCCGTTCACCCAGGCTTACCGGTTCGGCGTTCTGAATGGCAGTCAGTCGCGTCCCACTCCCCCTCTCGGAACGGTCCAGGCACATTGGGCGTGAATCACCGGTGCACGTGATAACCGTTCTGACGGGATAGTTGCGGGGTGGTTATGCTCTCCATACTGCTGGGCCGGTCAGACGACTCCGCGGTAAGTGTAGCCAAACCGACGGTGCCTCGCTAGGGGTAATCTGTCCAATCCAGTCCGCTCGAGTAGGGTCAGGATAACAACTTGGTACGCGACCAAGTGAGCGATATGGTTGAACGGCCCCGGTCGGATGCGAGCAACCGATGGCTCGGTCAGTGTCCGAACTGCGCCGTGGACATCCCCGCCGGCCGGCTCCTCGTCGAGTACACGACGGCCGACGGGTGGCCACGGATGTTCGCGGAGTGCCCCGAGTGTCAGGATGTCGTCCATCCCGCATGACATCCTCCCAGGCATGAACACCGGAGCGGATGGGGTGGGTGCCTCGGTTGCACCCACCGGTGGGATGCAGGGAGTGCCGCGAACCAGTCACTCCCCCCGTACGGGAGTCGGCGGCACTTGGTTTCCGCCGGTTCCCCTGTCTTATCGCGCAGGGGACACCTACGAGACTCGGCTCAGGAATCTCGATAGTGTCTGCGTGTCCCGGCGTGGGGCCGGGTGGGCCGCCTCGGCGGGTGTGCGCGTGGTCCTTCCACGATATCGATTCGGCGAGCGCACGTGATCTCCGCCCGCCCTGGAGGACGCCCTCACTGGGGACGGTGGCTTCCGGCCGTCTCGCCGTCACCGATCCCGCCAGCTCGAGCAGCTTCGTGCCGACCGGGTATGCGTTGCATTACAATACTGGAAGGGGCCATGCAAACGAGTGCCTCGGGCGTGGGTGGTGTAACGAGGAACACGCGGCCCATCCAGGGTCGAACACGGGCGTGCAAGTCGCCCGCCCGCGCATCCCCCCAGGCGGCTCAATCGAAGGACTATCTGTCGGTTACCGAACGCAGGTAGCGGTCCGATCCTTGTCGGTCCGCCATCGTCGCTCCGATGATACAGCGCACCGGTAGTATCAGCCATCGGGCGAGAAACCGGCAGTGTTTTCGATACCAATCGAGCTTCGCGGGAGACCTGCGAGTGGCCCTGACGGGTCGGCAATCGGGTGCATATTACCGGCCGATAACCTCCTCATAGCTTTCCCCGTGCCTCCCGACACGTTGTCAAGGCCACTGATGACGAATGATTGGGACGACGTCAGCTATGTGATTAGCTCGACGTACAGAGTCGCGGTGCTCAAGCGACTAGACGAATCGCCGGCGACGCCCTCCCAGATCGCGAAGGACACGGACTGCCCGCTGGCCCACATCTCCCGAGCACTCAATGCACTCCGTGACCGAGGACTCGTCGATCTCCTCGTCTCAGAAGAACGGAGAAAGGGCCGGGTGTACGGGATCACCGACAGCGGTCGGAACATCTGGGGAACGATCGAGGCTGAAAACCTCGTGTGACGGGCTGCTTCGCTGTGGCTTGACATCCTCCCGCCCCTGACGTGGCGGGATTCCACCGTGGGGGTTTAGGCCGATACCCCGGCGGTAACTTGCGGGTTGGTGTGCTCCTCGTTGGGACGGCGAGCGCGTGGTAACGCCGACCAGTGATGATCGTCTCACTCGCGGCACACGGGCCGTGCTCCGGCTGGTGGAATGGTGCGCTGTATGCACCTACCCCGGTGCGACGGCGTTCTCGTATGTGAAGTCTCGCCGAAGAATCTCAGCATTCAGCTGATTGCTCGACATCCGATGGGGTGGTCGCTCGACCCCGCCCTGAAGGGCGAAGCTGGCGCTCGATAGCTCCGTCAGTCCCCCTCCTCCGGAACGAGATGCTCCGGCTTTCTCTTGTACTTCGGCGTTTTCGCGAACTCTTTCATTCGATGCAAGTCCTCATCTGACAGGTGGCCTGTCATCACCGGGGAAACTCCACAACGGAGTATAGTAATAAATCCATTAACCGGAGATAGTGGGACCCATCCGCCGCGAAGCTGCGTCAGATACTACCACAGAGTGAGGTGGGTCGAACGAATATTCAGCGGTAGGTGTCGAGGGAGACGAACGCATCACCGATAGCGGTGATCCACATCGACCGACGCTCATCGCTCGATCTCGTGCACGTTGGAAAAAGCGTACATTCAGGTGGGCGATCCTCGTTGTTTTCCACGATTGCGCGGACCTGCATCGTCAAACACGGTCCCCTTGGAACCGGTTGCGAGTGACACCACTCGAGGACATAGTTATGCTCGTGGTACTCGCGCTCTGACCCTCACGCCGGTCGATCGGCACCGGGAAGGAGCGGCCGAAGTGGCGTGGGCGGTACCGCCGATTCCGACACCCAAGCGGCAGACAGTGATACCACGCCCCCCCCCATCCGTCGGGACGGCTCAGCGGCCCCGTATCGGAATACGGGGGCTGAAACGCCGAGGTCGCGGACCGGAGCACAATCGGCCGAGATACCGCCTCGCGGTGGGCGATATCCGAAGTCCCGAGCTGGTCGCTCACGACTCACTCCCGTCGGCAGCTGGAGTACTCGCTCGCTATGTAGATACGTCTCGTTGGTTCTGTCAGGTAACGCCTCCATTACAATGCAAACACCCACGACATGGATACACGGGATCGGACGGTTCGACCGGTGGCCTGAATCCGATCCCTGGTCAGCTTCCCCCCCACTCACCCCTGGAGTGACACCGGGTGGACCGCACCCCCCCCCCCCCACCATCACGGTTCACCCGTTTCTCAATGGTAGCGGTGCTGAGGTGGTCGTACCCCCTCGCGACGGCGCTCACCGACGCAGGAGCCGATACACAGTTTTCGCCCACGACATCGGGGCGCCACCGGACTCTACCACGTAATAGGGCCGTAGCTCGCCACCGAATTTACTTTTATACTGGCAGAGCCGCTCGGTGTTCGCTCCCATGAGGTCGTAGTGAGATATCGACTGGCGGGGGCTGTTTTCGATGAGATCCTCGATAATCCGCCAGTGGAGGAGGCTGTTGACGCTCACGTCGTGGTCACGGACCTTGGCCCCGCCCTGCCAGAAATAGGCGGCGTCGTTCGAGTACAGGACAGTCACCCCGCTGATGAATTCGCCGGAGTTCGACCGAGCGACGAACACCCGACACCGGTCGACGTCGGCGAGAGAGCTGGTGAGGGCGCGCACGTAGGGCCACTGAATCGAGTAGCTTCGGCCTTGTTCTCGGTAGCGGTCCGCCGTCGATCGGTGCACTGCTTCAGCCGATTCGGGGCCCTCCTCCGCAACGACCACCTCGTGGTCCATCGCGTCCCGGATCTCCCGCCGGAGTCCTTTGCTGAACGAGCCCAGAATTTCGTCGGCCGTACGGTCCTCGGTCTCCACGGAATACGTGAACGACGTTCCGACGTTCAACCCGTCCCACCTGAACGGTCGAGGGTCACTGTAGGTGGTGGGGCAGATGACCCGGAGCATCGTGGCAACGTCGTCAACGCCCAGCGCCGCCAGCGAGCGCTCGATGAACGATCGATTCACCTTCTCGCGACGACGACGCTTCGGGCTAGCGGGCATCGTTATCGGGCCAAGCCGGGGGACGCCCATCGAGGGCGGGGGGGAAAGGACCGCGGTGCCGATGGTATGGTTGACCGTGAACGCGGGCAGCAGCCCAACGGGCCGATCCCCCTTGTACGCCGCGAGCAGCTCGAGGTCACCCCGAGCGTGATCGTCGAGGACACCCAGGGCCTCGGGGGTGTGGAACACCTCGAATCCTGCATCCGGGAGGGCCGCCTGCCAGTCACTCATGTCGACCCGCTCGACCCTCATAATCGACCCGCCATCTCGGGCAGTGACGTGTCGGCTTCCGCTGTCATCGCTCGGTAGAGATCACCGGGGGGGCCAACCCAGGCCCCACGGTCGAGGGCGGACCGGATGAGCCGACGGTAGAGCGACCGGTAGTTCGGGTGGTCGCGATCGCTGAAGTAGCTCGGATGCCAGAGAACCGTCATCACGGCCCCGTTCGCCGCGGCTTCATCGAGCAAGCGATCACACGCTGCCCAAGCACCCTCGGGGTTGCCACTGACGTCTGGGAGGGTCCGTTCCATGAGCGTCAACGGAAACACGACGAAATCGTCATCGAACGGGCGGATCGGGTCGTACCCGTGCTCGAACCCGTACGTCTGTGATGAACCGAGCGTCGTGTCATACTGGAGACCGACGTCCGCGTGATACTGCCACGTCCGTGGCCGGTCGAGGTTCAGATAGTGCTGTCTCCCCCCCAGGACAGCGTGGCCCAGAACCGACTCGATTCGGGCCTTCTCGCGGGCCAGCCGGTCCCGGTCGTTATAGGATTCATACGACCCGTGTAACCCCACCTCCCAGCCGCCAGCGTCGAGCGTCGAAATGGCCGCTTTGATCTCCGGGCTGGCGACATCATAGCGCCCGGCGTAGAGCTTCCAGCTTTCGGGACTAATCCACGAGGAAACCGGTCGATCGGTGAAGATCCACTGCTCGTCGAGGAAGTAGAACGCGGACCGCACGCCGAGGTCCGACTCCAAGGTCATGATGTCCTCGAACCGCCAGTAGGGACGACGCCACGGGGCGAGATCCAGCAGGTGGCGGGGATCCCGCTCTTTCACCGCGAAGTAGAGGCACTGGTACGTCTTGGTGACCCGGTCGACGTCGTGGGTCAGACACAGCGCGAAGGGATGCTCATTCAATACGTCCATCGAAGCCTCTCAAAGGAATGAATGCCGCTGATTGCGGAGAGTCGGTCGTCAACACGTCGGGTGGTCTGCAGGGCAGTCCTTTGTTAGCCCGTTCCTACCGATCGGTGTCGACACGGGTATCGACACAGCGCGTGGAACGGCCGACCGGCTGACGGGCGGCGGTCGAGTGGATAGACGGTGTATAGGCAGCGTATTACCATGCTCCGGTCCCGAGGATGGGTGCTGGATGGCAGAAATCAAGCCAGAGGCGACACCGCGGGTCCTCGAAAAACTCAGACGAAGCCTCCAGCGGGCGCTCGATGCTGGGCAGCCGGCGGAGAAGAACTACCACGTGCGCACCGCCCTCCAAACAATCGAGCTCATGAGGGAACCGCGGAACGACGACTGATCGCACGGCGACGATCCCGTGGCAGCCTGAGCCCACTGCACCAGCTCCGTCCTGTTGCTCGTAAGATCCTCAATACTCCAGCGTACGCGACCAGTGGAGCCTGCGGCGGGCCGGGGTACGCTTCAGTTCACCCCTACCGGTCGAATGTGCCACTTAACAAAGCACGGACCGGGCACACTCGGAGTCGATGAGTCGTTCCAACCGTGTTCCTCCATCACTCGCCTCAAGCGTGCGGCTGCGATACCGCCACGGTGACCACGCCCCAACGAGTAGACATCAGCCGCTCCAGCGACCCGAGGTGCGGGCGGATGGGTGAGAGCCCCCTGAAGGTGGGCGTGGTGGGTGTCGGGAGCATGGGCAGTAACCACGCCCGAATCTACCACGAACTCCCGGAAACAACGCTCGTTGGACTCGCCGATGCGGACGAGGGACAGGCACGCGACGTCGCGACTCGATACAATACGAGTGTTCTCGACGTTGACGAGCTCCTCGCGACCGCCGAGGCCGTGTCTATCGCCACTCCCACCCAGCATCACTACGACATGGCGATGGCCGCGATCGACCGGGACGTCCACCTCCTCGTGGAGAAGCCGTTCGTCGAGACCCCGGCGCGTGGTCAGGAGCTAATCGACCGGGCGGAGCAGCGCGGTCTCACCCTTCAGGTCGGGCACGTCGAGCGGTTCAACCCGGCCGTCCAGACCGCCCTGGATGTCACTGCCGACCAAGACATCGTGGCGGTCGACGCCAGGCGGCTAGGCCCCCCTATCAACCGGGGCATCAGCGACGGGGTCGTACTCGACCTGATGATTCACGACATCGATGTCCTCCTGGCACTCGTCGGGTGCGACGTCGACCGGGTCGCGTCCACGGGCGCCCGGGAGGGGCAGTACTTCGATGCGATCATCCGATTCGAGAACGGCGTCGTCGGAGGCCTGACGTCAAGCCGGGTGACCCAGCGGAAGGTGCGGAAGCTCTCGATCACGACCGGCGATAGCCAGGTCGAGGTCGACTACCTCGCCCAGTCTATCGAAATCCACCGTCAATCCTACCCGGCGTTCGTCGAGTCGAGCGGCGACGTTCGGTACCGACACGAGCAGGTGACGGAGTACCCGACCGTAGATAGTGGGGAGCCACTCAGGCGCGAACTTGAATCCTTCGTGGCCGCCATTCAGAACGGCGATCCACCGGCGGTCGACGGGCGGGCGGGCCTCGAGGCGATTTCCCTCGCCCATCGCATCGTAGCCGCCGCCGAGGAACCGGTGACACTCGCGGAGGCCCCCCCACAATGAGTGAACATCAGTGGCCGGGACCGTATGGTGGCGAGTTCGATAGCGCGGCTCGACGCGATGACATACGCAACGGCCACTACCCGGTGGCTGTCTACGGGTTAGGGAAGATGGGGGTACCGATCGCCAGCGTGTTCGCAGCGGTCACCGGGCGGGTCACCGGGGTCGACATTGATCAGCGACGAGTCGACCAACTCAACGCCGGGGCGTGTCCGGTATCGGGCGAACCTGACCTTCCCCAACTGGTGTCGGAGGTCGTGCGGGAGGGCGCACTCTCGGCGACGACAGATGGGCGCGAGGCGGCAGCGGCTGCCAGTATCCACGTGGTGATCGTCCCCACGCTCGTTCACGAGGGGGGGATCCCCGATCTATCGGCAGTCCGGGACGTCGTCGAGACGATCGGGACGGGTCTCGACCGCGGTGATCTGGTGCTCCTCGAGTCCACGCTTCCGCCACGCACCACTGCTGATGTCATCGCTCCGGAACTCGCCCGGGTGAGTGGCCTCGACGTGAGCGAGTTCGGGCTCGCCTTCTGTCCCGAGCGGACGAAGAGCGGCCAGGCGGTCGCGGACATTACGGGGACTCACCCGAAGATCGTTGGCGGGCTCGACGAGGAGAGCACCCGCGCGGCGATGGACGTCTACGCTGAGATCACTGACAACGAGGTCATACCGGTCTCCGACGCCACGACAGCCGAGTGCGTGAAAGTGTTCGAAGGCGTCTATCGGGACGTCAACATCGCGCTTGCGAACGAGCTCGGCGCGCTCGCGGACGAGCTAGCGGTCGACGTGCGAGAGGCGATCGAGGCCGCAAACACCCAACCGTTCTGTGACCTCCACACTCCCGGCGTCGGCGTCGGCGGGCACTGCATCCCGCTGTATCCCCACTTCCTGATCCGGCCGTTCGATGCCGACACGTCGCTTCTCCGGACCGCCCGGGGAGTGAATGACCGGATGCCCACCTTCGCGGTGGACACCCTTCTAGATGGACTCGCGGCCGGCGACGTCCCCGCGACCGAGTCTCGGGTGCTCCTCCTCGGCCTGACGTATCGACCCGGAGTGGCGGAGATTCGAAACTCACCGGCCTTGCCCGTCGCCCAGCTGCTCGACAACGCCGGGGCGACCCTCTTCGGTGTCGACCCCGTCCTCGATGACCAGTCAGCCTTTCCAGTCCAGCCGGTCCGGCTCGAGGACGTCGAAGACCTTGACGTCGACGCCGTCATCTGTGTAACGGCCCACGACGAGTTCTCGACGATCGACTGGACGGCCTTCGACCCCCTAGTCGTGGTGGATGGTCGGGGATCGCTCGACCTCTCGGGGACGGATCACCGGGTGTATACAATCGGGCGGGGAGCGAACGACCCCGACGACACGTGGTGAGACCGACGATGAACGAATCGGTCGTGACGCGAAGGAGCGGCGCGACGCTTCGCCCGTTCAGGGTGTAATGGGCGTCAACGGGCGGGTTGGTCGGGCTCGGGCGACTCGCCAACCAGTGCGGACAACCCGTCCCGAAGCGCGATAGCAGGTTCATAGTCGAGGGCGGCCCGCGCTGCGGTAATGTCCGCACGACTGACCTGGATGTCGCCCGGGCGAGGGTCGTCGTGGACGATCGGAGAATCGGAACCGGTCACGTCCCTGATGAGCTCGGCGAGCTCCCGAATCGAGACGCTGACGCCGGTCCCGACGTTGAATGCCCGACCGACCTCGCGCGTCGTTGCCGCCGCCAAATTCGCGCGAACGACGTCGCGGACGTGGACGAAGTCTCGCTGCTGTGTGCCGTCACCATGGATGGTCAGTGGCTCGCCCTCTCGAGTCCGGTCGATAAACGCGCTGATCACGCCGCTGTACGTCTCTGCGGACTGGCCCGGCCCGTAGACGTTGAAATATCGGAGCGCGACCGCGGGGACGTCATAGAGCTCGGTGTAGAGTCTCGCGTAGTGGTCCGCCGCGAGTTTCGAGAGACCATACGGCGAGTTCGGCCGCAAGGGGTGTGACTCGCCCACCGGGACTCGATCCGGGTCGCCATACACCGCGGCACTGGAGGCGAGCACGACGCGGGCGTTCTGTCGGCGCGCCTGCTCCAGCAGATGGAGCGTCGCATCGAGATTGACGGCGTTCGTCTCCAGCGGGTTCGCCACCGATCGATCGACACTCACTACGGCGGCTTCGTGAAACATGAGGTCGACGTCGGCGGTGGCCTCGGCCACAACCGATTGGTCCTCGATGGACCCTTCGATGAATTCCGCACCATCTGGGACTGCGCTCCGTCGCCCCGACGAGAGGTCGTCGAGGATTCGGACCCGGTTCCGGTCGACGAGTGCATCGGCGATGTGACTCCCGATGAAGCCAGCGCCACCCGTCACGAGCACGGTTTGGCCCGTCACCGGCGGCTCCGGTGGAGTGATCACCGGTACTCACCCGACCGGCCGCGGTCTCGCGACGGTCGTGGTTTGTGTGCAATCAGGGGAACCTCCAACAGTGATGATCGGGCCGCGCCCTCCGGTATCGATGTCCTCGACGGCTCGTACATGATCGCTCGGCCGTTCTCCCCACCACGGCATTGTTACACTCGGGCTACCGATCGTCAGCCGTGGCAGCTACCGACCTCGATCACGCCAGGGCGTCAGTGTAGACGTCATGGATGCGCTCGCCCATCCGCTGGAGGCTCAGTTCCTGGACCGCCGCCCGTCCATTCGATCGCGTCCCACGATGTAAGGTTTCGACGAGCGCGTCGACGAGCTCGTCGTCTGTTCGTCCGATGAACGACGGCTGGACCCCGTCGAGGCGCTCGGCAACGTCACCGACGTCTGTCGAAACGACCGGTAAGTTACACGCGAGCGCCTCCTTGATCGTGTTCGGGGAGCCCTCGTGTTTCGAGGTCATCAACAGCGCGTCGGCCGCGTTCATGTATGTCGGGATATCCTCGTGGGCGATTCCCGTCGCGACCTGGAGCTCGACCGGCTCGTCGAGACGGCCACGGACCCGTTCGACGATCCGCTCCGCGCGTGGGAAGTCCTTGACCGGCCGGGTTGGTCTGTAGGGGAAGAGGACATGTTTCTTGGTCGGATCCCACCCGAGTTCATCCATCGCCAGCGACTGGGATCTCGGCGCGAACCGCGTTAGATCAACACCGTGTGGAATCACGGTGCACTCGACGTCCAATAGGCTCGCCATCTGTTCGGACATGACGATGACGGCGTCACAATACCGTGAACACCACTGGCTCACGCGCTGGTACTTCCCGAGAAGGTCAGACCCCCACAAGGTGAGCACGACGGGCAGGTTTGGCTGGGCGAGCGCGAACGGTGCCATCAGTCCGTAGTTCGCGTGGACGAGGTCGTAGTCACCGAACGAGTGCCGAACGGATGTCGGATAGAACCGGATGTAGTCACAGACGGACCGGCTCTTCTGACCGTTCTGGACGGTGGGATCGGGCAAGGAGAGCGTCGTACTTTGCACCCCGTGTCGCTCCAACTCGGTGACCTGATTCCGGAAGAACTCTGCCGATTCAGTGGTGACCAGGTTGAGGACATCTATCTCTTGGCGGGGAGGGCCTGTCATCGGTATCCAGTCGGGGAGATGCGCTGAACGTCCTCGGGCTGCACACTGACGCGGATCGCCGCACGTGGTGGTCGGTCGCTCCTCGAGTGGGCCGCTCGAGGGGACAGCACCGCGTGGGCATCGGTTACTTTCGGTTGCGACCCCGTGGGCCGTTTAATTCGGTCAAACATAGCGTGAATTGCCGTCAGTACTGGCTTTGTTACTGAGACCATTCCCCGGGGGCCGCCACCCCAAGCGCACTAAGCCAAACCACGACCCCGACGACGGTGCCACGTCACCTGTCTCGGTGATCGGCCCTGACGGCGAGGATCTCCGGCACGCCGACGGTAGGACGCGCTTAACAATGGCTGACCGTCGACTACCCCACCGCAACGAGATGAATCCTGTACTGTTTGTGGCTGGCCTGCCTCGGTCCCGGTTTCGAGACAGCGAATGGTAGCTACCACATGGCGCTCACCATCGACCGAGCCAGTGGGGGCCGTCAATCGACAGAGCAGTCAACGGCGGCTCCTCGACGTCTGCCATCCACGACTATCCACCAGCCCGATGCTCGAGTGTCAGCCGGGCAGTGGAACGGGCAAGCAAGCGCTCTCAATTCGACTCGCCACCGTCGTTTCATCGACCGATTCCACTCTCTCCGCCATTAGGGGCGGGCCGCACCGCCCCCAGTCGCCGGATTGCGTGGGATGACGGCTATCAGAACACGATCCGCTGAGCCCCTCAATGAGCACTGACACCACGATAAAACGCCGAATGGCCCAGGGACTCAGAGCGACGCTTGTTTCGAGAACGATATACATTTTCGCGAACGCCGGGTTGATGATCGCGCTTACCCGGTACCTCCTCACGCCGGACGGGTATGGACAGCTCACCTTTGTCCTCGCGATTCTCGGCTCGACGCATCTCTTCCTCGGTCTCGGCGTCGCCAAGTCTGGAGCGAGATATGTGACCCAGTACCTGGAGACTGACGAGGCCCAAGTCCCCCACGTCATCATCACGGCGGCCACGGTTATCTTTGGGTCGATCGCCGTCGTTGGCGCCATCTTTTGGACGTTCCGTGTTGATCTCGCTGTGGCGTTGGGGGACCCTTCACTCGCGCCACTGCTTGGGGTCGGTGTTGGATACCTCGCGACGTATCCCCTCGCGATTTCGGTACGGATGCTGTTTAACGCCTTCAATCGAATCTCCTGGAGTGCACTGTTACGGGCGATCGATGCACTGGTCCGACTTGTTTTCGCAGTACTCTTCGTGCTCCTCGGGTTCGGCGCGGTCGGGGCAATCTTTGGCTACATTGCGGGCTTCGTCGCCGCTGCGGCGGTCGGGGCGATCGCTTTCTACGCGCTCTTGTATTCGAATCTTCCCAAGGCCAGCAGTCCCGAGTCCGGTCTCCGGCGTCGGGTGCTTCGGTACGCCGTCCCGCTCACCGTAACGTTTGGAGCAGACGCCCTCGATACGCGAGTCGACGCAATCCTGGTCGGCGTGCTGCTGAATCCGCTCGCAGTCGGGTTCTACACCCTGGCCAAGCAGATCGCGGACTTCACGATCGTCCCCGTCCAAGCTATCGATACGACCTTGGCTCCTCGTATGGGTGAGCGAAAGGCATCCGGCAACCTCGAAAGCGCCGCGAGGATATACGAAATCGCCCTCAAACACGTCCTCCTCCTATATCTGCCAGCAGGTGTCGGCCTCGCACTCGTGGCCGAGCCCGCGATCCGGTACGTCTTCGGGACAGGCTACGTCGGTGCCGTTCCAGTCCTGCGGGCCTTCGGAGCGTTCGTGCTCGTTAGCTCGATTAACAGACTCACCACGAACAGCCTCGACTACCTCGGCCGCGGCCGGGAGCGCGCCCTAGTCAACGGCGGGACGTCGGTGTCGAACTTCGGCTTAAATATCCTGCTCATCCCCCTATTCGGTGTCGTCGGCGCTGCAATTGCGACGGTGATCACCCATTCCGCGTACGCCATCGGCAACCTCTATTTCATCAGCCGGGAGATTCCGATCGACGTCAAGAGGTTGCTGGTCGAGGCGGGAGGCGTCCTCGCGATAGCGGTCGGGATGGGGGCCGTCGTGTGGCTCGCGCGATCCCACATCTCGGGTCTCGTCTCTCTCGCCACGGTCATCCTGCTCGGAATGGCGGTGTGGGTGGGCCTCTCGCTCTTGAGCGGACTCCTCGAACTTGATCTCGTCCGGGAGATCTTGTCCTGACGCCGAGCGGACGGTCACCGATCACGTCCCTGTTGAATCAGGGGAGTCGAAGCAGCCACGTTCGAATCAAACAGACGTCGGTCCAGTGCCCGACGCTGAGCGATATCCCACGGACCCACCGTCATCGATCCAGGGTAACGCGGCGTGTAGCGCGGTCTTGGGAACTGAGGGTGGAACGGATGTGTCGGGGGCGGATCCGGTGTCGGTCGTCGTCACGATACCGACGACGCCCCCGTTGATCTCACAGTCCGTGGCCAGGAGGGTGCTACAGGCACCGCTTCTTGGATGGTTTTCCGGTGACTGAAGCGCCTGGGCAGCGCCGTTGGTGTTCGCCGTCGTGACATCGATGTCACAGTCGCGGATTTCGACGACGTCGGAAGGGTCGCCGTAGCCAGTGTAGACGCCCCTCGAAAACACGTCGCCCCCGTCAAGCTGCGGGACCTTCCCAGTGTTCTCGATGACGACGCGCTCGGCGAGGTCGCCGTCGGCGGCGATCCGGAGGTGCGCGACGTTGTTGTCCCGGAAGTAGCAGTCCTGGACGTGGAAGGTACCGTTCCCGTCCTCGGCCGCGTGGGCGGTGTAGAGGGCGTTGTCGGTCCACCCTGCAAAATACGAGTCCCTGATAGTAACGTGCCCGCTGTGGCCGGACGGGCAGCCCGCACCGCCGGCGTCGATTCTGGATACGGCACCATCGCCCAGGTAGACCCGCTCGACGACCCCGTTGCCGCTCAGATGGAGCCGGTTCCAGAAGCCGGTGGACTTATCGACGTCACACTGGCCTCGAAAGCCAACGTTCCTGACCGTCCAGTCGTCCCCGGTCGCCTCGATCCGGGCATCTGCGCCCGGCGCAGAGATATCGATGAGGACGTTCTCGAGCGTTTCACCGTCTCCGACGGTAATCTGCCTCGCCGTCCCCTCCGGGATGACGTGGACGCGGGTCTCCCGCCCCGCAGCGTCTGGCGTCTGGCCCTGATCGACCTCGGCACTCTCCAGCTGCCCGATCGATAGGCCCACGAGCCCACCGGCCACGAGGCCACCAGTGGCCCCCAGGACGTCTCGTCTGTTCAATTTCAACTCGATCAGCCGGCCCACTCACTCGTTCGGCAGGGAGAGAGGATTGTTAGGCGTGGACTACCGTACCGCTGGCGGGCTGGTACCGACTCGACCGAGATACGGTCGGGCGATGACACAGCGGACATCTGGCAACGTCGAATCTGTCCGATTCAGTTGACCCAGCGGCCACCCAACGAGGCCATCAGTTCCTCAGGCACAGACGATCCCAGACCGACATCGTCGATGCAACCGGTGATCGGCCCAATTGTGGATCGACGAAGGTGGTGCGTTCACCACCGTCGATTGCCGTCACTCGGTGACCGTTTCCGTTACCGATTGGGTGTTGTCCGCCGAATCGGCGACGGTGAGCCTGACGTCGAACGTCGCTCCCTCGACCCGATGGATACGGAAGTAGTTGAGATCGTACGCACTGGCCCCGCTGACGGTCGAGCGAGCCGCGCCGACGACGGTCCCGTTCGAGTCAACCACCTGGACGAGGACACTGCTGAGGTCTCCGTCGGGGTCCGCGACGCCCCAGTCAACCGTGATATCGGCGTGCGGGTTGGGTGATCCCTCCTCGGCGACCTCGAACCGCTCGACCGTTGGTCCAGTGTCACCGCTTGAGTTGTCGACCGTCAACTCGACCTGCGCCGCGTCGGCGGTCGCCCCGTCACTGTCGGTTGCCCGGACGTCGATGGTATGGACACCATCGCCGACGGTCGTCGTGTCGAATTCGTATGCGAAGTACCCGGTGGAGTCGTCGTAGACGGCGCTCTGGTAGCTACCTCCGTCGATAGAGACCCCCACCGACAACGCCGAATCGTCGTCCTCGTCGTCGCTTGCATCGACAGTGACGTTGACACTACCGCTCCTCGTGTCACCATCACCTGGCGTGACGATTGACACCGACGGTGAACTGTTCGGGTCACTGGGCTCGC
Organism: uncultured Halobacteriales archaeon; assembly: GCA_964443815.1. Taxonomy (GTDB): domain Archaea; phylum Halobacteriota; class Halobacteria; order Halobacteriales; family Haloarculaceae; genus CAYLJD01. The sequence goes on from CAYUFG010000008.1 coordinate 33,636, forward strand.
TGTTCCCACCAGAGCCGCCAGAGGCGGCGTCCTCGGCACTCATGGGGACTCCCGTCGGGATGTCCATTTCGGGGGCATCGCCGTTGCCGCTTCCGAGCTCGACGAATGGACCCGCGACGGATCCGAGGTACTCCGTGTCCGTCACGGAAATCGTCGACATCTCCGGGTGCCAGTCGTCGTTCGAAT
>CAYUFG010000009.1:0-10838 GCA_964443815.1 uncultured Halobacteriales archaeon
GGGACGGTGATCGTGAACGCTACTGAAGTGGCGTCCGACACGCCGGTGTCGGCAGAACGGGAGTCCACTGACAAGCCCACCCGCGTCAGCGGTGGGTAGCTGACCCGCTCGCCTCGGACGTCCGCGCCGCCGGGACGCCCGCCACTGTCGTCTCCGACGGGACGTCCTCGACTACGAGCGAGTTCGCAGCCACCCTGGCGTCAGGCCCGATCGTGACCCCGGGGAGCACGATTGCGCCCGCCCCGATCATCGCGCGTTCGCCGACGACCACTTCGCCGGTCCGGACCTCGTCCTGGAGGAATTCGTGACACAAAAGGGTCGCGTCGTATCCGACTATGGCGTCCGCCTCGACGGTGATGAGATGCGGGAAGAACACGTCCGGTGTGGCCTCGAGGGCGAATACCGCACCCGAGCCCATTGTCACGCCGATGCGCCGGAGAAGCCAGCGCTTCAGTCGGAGGCTGGGTGAGTGCCGGCAGACGACGATCACAACGTAGTTCAGCGCCACCCTGAGCGGGTTGTAGTGGCGGTACCAGCGCCGGAAGGAGTTGCCGGCGCCCGGCGTGGGCCGGCGCTTCAATCGATCGCCCCGGGAGGAACCGTCGCTCACGGCTCCCGGTTCGCCCGACCGACTCTTGAATGTCGTGGGTCCGCCCTGCACATCTAGCCCACGTTCGATGGCTCCCCACCTATAGAAGGGCAGGAAACAACCACGGGTCGTCTGTCATGAGGAGAACGTCAAACGGGGCGTCGTTGGCGGACACGGCCAGCTATTTCCCTCTGATTTCCCGCATGTGATCCACGCGACGTTGGACTAGATCCGGAGTGCCGATATCGTGGCGGACTCGGAGCCCCTCGGTGCCGGCGCGTTGGAGTGCTTCCTCGGCGATTTCTTCGGCCTCAGTGATCGTCTCCGCCACGCCAACGACGGCATAGGACCTGGAGGTGGTCGTGTATACGCCGTCCTCGCGCTCGTCAACGCTGGCGTAGTAAAGCAGCGCGTCGCCGGCGCTGGTGGCGTCGATGGTGACTTTTGCCCCCGCTTTGGGGTCGGTCGGATAGCCCTCGGGCACGGCGTACTTGCAGACGGTCGCCTTCGGTTGGAACGTCAGCGATGGCAGTGTCTCGCCGTCACGGGCGGCGGCTAAGACGTCGAGGAAATCGGTCGAGAGCACGGGAAGCGTGTTCATCGCCTCGGGGTCGCCGAAGCGGGCGTTGAACTCGACCACCTTCACGCCTTCGCTCGTGAGCATGAACTGGCCGTAGAGGACGCCCTTATAGCCCTCGAGGGCATCCACCGTCGCCCGGAGGACGTCCAAGGCCTCCATATACTCGGGTTCGCTCATGAAGGGCAGTTCCAGATCCGCGTCACTGTAGGAACCCATGCCGCCGGTGTTGGGTCCCTCGTCACCCTCGTAAGCGCGCTTGTGATCTTGCACGGCCGGTGTGGCTCGCAACTCGCCGTTCGCGACGAACGTCTGGACGGTGAACTCCTCGCCCACGAGCCGTTCCTCCAGGACGATCCGGTCGTAACCCGACTCACGTATGTAGGCTTTGGCCTCCGAGGCTGTCACCTGGTCCCCGATGACGCGAACGCCCTTGCCGCCTGTCAGGCCGGCCGGCTTGACCGCCAAATCCCCATCGTATTCGTCGATATAGTCACAGGCGGCCTCCATATCCTCGAACGTCTCGAAATCGGGACAGCCGGGGATGTCGTGGCGCTCCATGAACCGCCGTTGGAAGGCCTTATCCGTCTCGATGCGTGCCTCGTCGGCCCGCGGACCGAAGGCGTAGACGCCTTTGTCGTCGAGTGCGTCGGCAACGCCGGCTTCGAGTGGCGCTTCCGGCCCGACGACCGCGAGTGACGCCCCGACCGACTCGGCGTACTCGGTGACGGCCGCGGGGTTGGTCGTTTCCAGCGTCTCGAAGCCCGCGGCGAGCGTCGCGATTCCTGGGTTGCGGTTGCCCGCACAGGCGTAAAGCGTGCAATTCGAGTTCGACAGCGCCCGCGCGACGGCGTGTTCGCGGCCGCCGCCGCCGACCAGCAGGACCGTCTCTGACATACGACTCGTCGGGTCGGCTGCCGGGTAAGCCTTTTCGAAACGTCGGGCTTCCGGGTGGGTAGCCTGGTCTGTGTGGATTGAATCGGCGCCGGTGCCTGGCGGGGCGTGGGGACTTCGAACTCGCCGATGTGTTTAATTCGGTAGTGGCACAGTGCCGTGTTATGCCACAGGACGCGGCCGACCTCCAGCGCGATACCGGCGTCTTCGACGCCCACTCGGACCTCCTCTACGCCGTCGTTCGAGAACACGACCTCGACAACGAGCGCGTGATCGACGAGCAGTTTCTTGAGGACATGCGGGCCGGTTGCATCGACATGCGCGTCACCCCAATCTTCCTCGACGCGGCCGAGGCCCGCGAGCCGTCGACCCGTCGGGCCCTCGCCATAGCGGAGGCGTTCCACAGCGAGGTGGAATCGACCGAGGCACTGGAGGTGGCGACGACGGCCGCGGACGTCCGGTCCGGGGTCGACTCCGAGGCGGTGACGCTGATCCTCGGGATGGAGGGTGCCGAACCGCTTTCGGGCGACCTCGCCGTACTCGACGCATTCCACCGTCTCGGACTTCGGGTCCTCGGCTTGACCCACAGCCGGCGGAACCTGGCCGCCGACGGGAGCCATTACGAGCCGACACGCTCCGGAACGCCTGGTGGCCTCTCCGCGTTCGGCGTCGAGGTCGTCGAGCGCTGCAACGACCACGGAATCGTCGTCGACGTCTCGCACCTCAACGAGCGCGGGTTCTGGGACGTCGACGAGTTCGCCGACGAGCCCTTCGTGGCCTCCCACTCCAACTGCCGCGCGCTGCACGATCACCCACGGAACCTTACCGACGAGCAGATTCGTGCCGTTGCCGACAGCGGGGGCGTTGTCGGTGTGAACGCCCTCCAGCTGTTCCTCCACGGGGACGACGCTGACCTGAACACGGTCCTTGAGCACGTCCGCCACGCCGTCGACATCGCAGGTATTGACCACGTCGGGTTCGGCTTCGACTTCTACGACTACAACCTGGACTACCTCTCGCCAGTGGTCGCCGAACGGAAAATCGACGTCTCCGCGGCGACGGGTCTGGGTGGCGACGCCGACGTTTCCACCCTCGCGTCCGCCCTGTTCGAGGCCGGCTACGAGTCCTCGGAGGTGCGCAAACTCCTCAAACTAAATTTCGTTCGCGCCTTCGAGGCCATCCTCGACTGAGAGGCTTCACTCGAACCGGTCGAGCGCGAACGGCCCGATCGGGTGGTCGGTCTCTCCCTCGAGCGCAAGATCAGCGAGGATCGATCCGATCACGCTCGCGAATTTGAAGCCGTGGCCCGAGAAACCGCCAGCCACGACCACCTGCGGGTGGTTCGGAAGCGTGTCGAGGATGAAGTGCTCGTCCGGCGAGTTGGTAAACAGGCAGGTGCTAAGCCCCATCGTCGGCCCCGCAGCCGCCGGGAAGTAGGCTTCGGTGAACTCCCGGAGGAGTTGCTCGTCTGCCGGCTCCGGCTCTCCGTTCCAGTCGTCAGGATCTACCCTTTCGTCTCGGTGATGGTACTTGCCGAGCTTGAAGCCGGGAACTCGGTAGATCGGTAGACCGTAGAACCGTCCCTCGGGAGCGCTGAGGTTCCAGACGGGGAACGACGATGGCCGAAATCGCTCGGGGGCCTGTGGTTGGAACCACGCGAGGACCTGCCGCTCGGGCTCGAGGAGTTTCTCGAGAGGTTCGGCGAACTGCCGGTTCCACGCACCCGCCGTGAGAACGAGCGCGTCGGCCTCATACCTCCCCCGAACGGTATCGACTCTGACGCCACCGGCGGACGTCTCGCTCCAGCCTTCGACAGCTTCGCGAGCACGAACGGTCGCACCGGCAGCTTGCGCCTCCTGGACGTGGCCCGCGATGGCCTCCTCCGGGACCACGAATCCACCGTCTTCCTGGTAGACCGCTCGGAATGTCTCGGGGAGTCGGTAGCCGGGAAATCGCTCGGCGAGTGCGGCCCCGTCGAGGATCTCGTGAGGGATATCGTGTTCCTCACAGGATCGCTTCGAGCCGGCGAACACTGGATCTGCCGGCGGACCGGCGTCGACCGAGCCGGTCCGATGGATGATCGCTCGGTTCGTCTCGTCGGCGAGCCGGTCCCAGAGCTTGTAGGCGCGCTCGATGAGCGGGACGTACGATGGGTCCTCGTAGTACGCCCGGCGGATGATCCGGGAGTGACCGTGAGATGATCCCTTCGTGTGGGGGATGTCGTATCGTTCGAGTCCGAGGACGTCCAAGCCACGCTTCGCGAGGTGGTAGGTGGTCGCGCTCCCCATCCCACCAACACCGACGACGATGACGTCGTGTGCGGAGTCCGGAGACGGCATGGTGGCACCGTTCGACCGGCCGTGCTTTATGGTTCCGGCACTGGCCGGTCGTTCTCAGCCATCACGATGGCATCGCGGCGCTCGGGGTCGAACGATCTACGAGTCGAGCCCCTCACGGTCGCGGAGCGACGCCCGTCGGACCTTGCCAGTCGCCGTCTTCGGCAGTTTGTCGAGAAACTCCACCTCGCGTGGATACTCATACGCCGCGAGTCGCTCACGGACGTGGCGCCGAACGGCTGCCCGGAGGTCGTCGTCCGGTGATGCGTCGCCAGTGGGAACGATGTACGCCTTCGGGACTTCACCGCGCTCGTCGTCCGGCACGCCGATAACTCCGGCATCGGCGACGGCCGGGTGGCTTGCGATCGTATCTTCGATTTCCTCTGGTCCGATTCGATAGCCGGCGCTGATGATCACGTCGTCTTTTCGGCTCTCGAAGCCGACGTATCCGTCCTCGTCCATCCAACCGAGGTCCTCGGTGAGCAACCAGCCATTACGCACCTTGGCATCGGTGGCCTCGGGCTTCCCCCAATACTCCTTGAAGCAGACCGGATTGTTCGCGTATCGGACGGCGATTTCGCCTATCTCGCCGGTCTCGACGCTCGCCTCGGCCGTCTCCGGGTCGACGATCGCGAGTTCGTGGCCGGGCCCCGGCGGCCCGATCAGGCCCTCCTTGAACGGCGTCAGCGCCGTGCAGTCGCCCGCGAGCATGTTGGCCTCCGTCTGGCCGTACCCCTCGTGGACGGCCGCCCCGTCGAACACGCCTTCCGCCCACTCGACGATAGTCTGGCCGAGGGATTCGCCACCGCTGGCGATCGTGCGCAGCCCGCCGACGTCGAAGCGGTCCGGGTCTTCGACCTGCATCATCATCCGCAGTGCCGTAGGCGGCGCGAAGAAGTTGGTGACGTCGTACCGCTCGAGGAGTTCGAAGGCCGTCGCCGGGTCGAACTCGCCACCGTCGTAGGCGAGGATCGGCAGTCCGTAGTAGAGTCCGGCGAAGACGACGTCGAACAAGGACGCCACCCAGGCCCACTCGGCGGGCGTCCAGCAGACGTCCCCTTCGCGGACGTCCATATTGGCGAAGGCGGTTACGAACAGCGGCAGGTGACCGAGGACGAAACGGTGGGCATGGCGGACGCCCTTGGGGTCACCGGTGGTCCCGCTGGTGTAGATCAGGATGGCATCCTCCTCTGCGTCGGTTCTCGCGGTTTCGATGTCGCCGTCAGTGGCCGCGAGCGCCGCACCATAGTCCTGCTCGCCGTCCTCGAGTTCGGCCTCGTCGACCACGAGCGTGCACTCGAGGGTAGGAAGTGACGACCGGGCCTCGCGAAATGCCTCCAGGTTCGACGCATCCACGACGGCGGCGACGGCCGCACAGTCGCCGAGGCGGTACTCGATGGCGTCTGGCCCGAAGAGCGTGCTGAGCGGAACCGAAACTGCCCCGAGCGTCCAGCATGCCACGTGCGCGATCACAGTCTCCGGACGCTGTGGCAGGTTAATTCCGACGGTGTCGCCACGACCGACGCCGGCCGAGGCGAGCACGACTGCCAGCTCGTCGGCCCGCTCCCGGATCTCGTCGAAAGTATACGTCACCTGCGAGCCCGCGGCGTCGGCACCGTAGAGCGCAGTCCGAGCCGAGCCGTCTGCCCACCGGTCGCAGACGTACGTCGCGATGTTGAACCGGTCCGGGACCTCCCACTCGAAGTCCTCGTACAGGGTGTCGTACGTCTCGTAGTCCCGCTCGTAGAAGTGGTACGCGTCGAGCCGTTGACCTCGTTCACTCATCGTGACACTCGATCAGTGGACAACTCAACGTAAGGCTCCGGTATAAAGGGCACTCCCCGATACTGCCGGAGCTATAATTTGATGCAGCGAGAGAACCCGAACATGAACCGAACGTACCAGACGGTCCAGCAGTCGCTGGCCCCGCCGATGCGAACAGTGGAGACGGTCGGTGAGGTTCTCGCCGTCGCCGGGGACCGCTGGCCCGACGATACGTACCTCACGTACGCCGAGACGGGCGAGACCTGGACATTCGCCGAAGTTGACCGGCGAGCACGGCGTCTTGCTCACGCGCTTTCGCACGTCGGCGTCGCTCCCGGGGACCGAGTCGGATTGTACCTGACCAACGGACCGGACTTCGTCTCGAGCATCTTCGCCTGCTCGAAGCTCGGCGCCGTCGAGACACCGATCAACTGGCAGTACCGCGAGCGAGAGGTCCGCCATGCGGTTGACAGCGCCGACATCGATACCGTCATCGTCGAACCCGACGGTGACTTGCTTGAGGTACTCGCCGTAGTCGCTGACGACCTCGAGACAGTCGTGGCGACTGGGGACCACGCCGACCTTGGGGGCCTCGACGTCGAAACCCGACTGCTGCCCGCGCTACTCGAGACAGTCGGTGTGGACCCACTCGATTCGCCGGCTCGATCCGGGGACTCGGTCGCCATCATGTACACCTCCGGGACCACGGGCCTGCCCAAGCCCACGGTGCTGTCGAACGAATCCTTCTTACTGGGTGCGAAGAGTTTCCTCGGCTTCCCACTCTCCGAAGATGACACGAACTACAACCCGTATCCGCTGTTTCACGCCAACAACCAGGTCTACTCTATGCTCGGTTCCGCGATCCATGGCTCGCCGTACGTCCTCGCGGACCGGTTCTCGACCAGCGCCGCCCTCGATCACGTTCGGGAGTTCGGGGTGACCTCCATCAACATCATTGGCGGCGTCCCGAAGATGCTTCAATCCGAATATGGGGACAGGGACGTGGTCGAGTCCCCGGTCGAGTACGCTCTGGGACCGATCGCGTCCGGCGTCTGGGCGGATTTTGAGGCGACGTTCGATCTCACAGTCTTCCAGCTGTACTCCCAGACCGAGAGTCTGACGCTGCTCGCCAACCATCCCGATCCGGAGGGCGTGAAGATAGGGTCGATCGGTCAGCCGATGTTCCCCGACCTGGGACATGAGGTCTGGGTCGAAGGTGCGGACGGCGAACGACTCCCGCCGGATACCGAGGGGGAACTCGTCCGGACCGATCCCGGTCACATGCTCGAGTACCGCGACATGCCCGAGAAAACCCGCGAGACGCTCCGCAACGGCGCCGTCTACTCCGGTGATATCGTCACGATGGACGCCGATGGCTACTGCTACTATGTCGATCGGAAGAAGTTCATGGTCAGGAGAGCAGGCGAGAACATATCGGCCCAGCAGGTCGAAGACGTCGTGGACGAACTCGACGGCGTCGCGGAGTCGGCGATCATCCCTGTGCCACACGACGTCCGCGGCGAGGAGGTCAAGGCCTTGGTACTTCGTCAGGATGAGGATATTACCGAACGTGACGTCGTTGACCACGTCGCGGAGGAACTAGCCGCATACAAGGTACCGAGGTATGTCGAATTCGTCGACTCGTTCCCCCGCACGCCAACCGAGCGGATCAAGCGGGTCACCCTAGCCGACGATGAGGACGGCCGGAACGACCATGGCTGGGATCGCAAAGCGCGGTATCCGGAGTGGGACGCCGACCGGTAAGCCGGACGCGGAGAGCCGGACCTATGGGGCCCCATCGCGTGGGATGGGGTATGAGCGCGCCGGCGGACCGCAATAGACTCGACGAGGCGGAGAGTCCCTACCTCCGCCAGCACGCGGACAACCCTGTCAACTGGCAGCCGTGGGACGAGGAGGCGAAAGCTGCGGCTCGCGAGCGGGACGTGCCGATCTTCCTCTCGGTCGGCTACTCGGCATGTCACTGGTGTCACGTCATGGCTGAGGAGAGCTTCGAGGACGACGAGGTCGCTGCGATACTCAACGAGGATTTCGTCCCCGTGAAGGTCGACCGCGAGGAGCGACCTGACCTCGACCGCATCTACCAGACTATTTGCCAGCGCGTCACCGGCCGCGGTGGCTGGCCGCTGTCGGTATTCCTCACGCCCGACGGCCGACCGTTTTACGTGGGGACGTACTTCCCCAAGGAGCCACGGCGGGGATCGCCAGGCTTCCTCCAGTTGCTGTCCGATATCAGGGAGTCCTGGGCGGCCCCCGAGGGCCGGGAGGAGATTGAGACCCGCGCCGACGAGTGGGCCGACGCGATACGCGGCGAGCTCGAGGCGTCGCCCGGCCAAGTCACCGAGGATGGCCTCGGCGAAACTCCCCTTGAATCGGCCGCGCAGGCGGCGGTTCGGGGCGCCGACCGGGAGCATGGCGGCTGGGGTCGCGGCCAGAAGTTCCCCCATCCGGCCCGGATTCATCTTCTCTTGCGGGCCCACGTGGACACCGGACGGGACCCGTTCCGTGAGGTGGCTATCGAGGCGCTCGACGCGATGGCGAACGGAGGTATGTACGATCAGCTCGGCGGCGGATTCCACCGATACGCAACCGATCGGGAGTGGACCGTCCCGCACTTCGAGAAGATGCTCTACGACAACGCCGAACTCCCGCGGGCCTATCTGGCTGGCTACCAAATTACCGGTGACACCCGGTATGCCAGGGTGGCACGCGAGACGTTCGACTTCCTTCGACGCGAGCTACGGCATCCCCACGGGGGCTTCTACAGCACCCTCGACGCCCGAAGCGAGGGGGAAGAAGGGACCTTCTACGTTTGGAATCCGGACGAGATCGACGCGGCCGTCGACGACGAGCGCGACGCCGAACTGTTTCGAGATCGATACGACGTAACCCTTGCCGGGAACTTCGAAGGGAGCACTGTCCTGACGGTCGCCCGGAGCGTCTCGGAGTTGGCGGCGAAGTTCGAGACGGACGAGGACACGGTGCGCGACCGCCTTGCGGACGCTCGCGAGCAGGTGTACGAGGCACGCACCGAGCGGGAGCGACCGGCACGCGACGAGAAGGTTCTCGCGGGTTGGAACGGCCTGGCCATCTCAGCACTCGCGGAGGGCGCGATCGTCCTCGACCGAGCCTACGCGGAACCGGCCGCGGAGGCCCTGTCGTTCGTCCGGGAGCGCCTCTGGGATCCGGACGTGGGCCATCTGCACCGCCGCTACGCCGACGGCGTGGTCAAGATCGACGGCTACCTGGAGGACTATGCCTTCCTAGGTCGTGGTGCCCTCGACCTCTACCAGGCAACGGGCGATGTTTCACACCTCGCGTTCGCGCTCGACCTCGGACGAGCGATCGAGTCACGGTTTTGGGACGGCGATGAAGCGACGCTGTACTTCACCGCGGCTGACGGCGAACAGCTCGTCGCGCGCCCACAGGAAGTCACCGACCAGTCAACGCCGTCCAGTACGGGGGTGGCGGTCGATCTGCTCGTCCAGCTCGATCACTTCGTACCCCACGATCGCTTCGGCGACGTGGTGGAGGCGACACTGCGAACGCAGTCGGCCCGGTTCGAGTCGGATCCACTCCAACATGCCTCCTTGGTGCTCGCCGCGGACCGGTGGGTTGAGGGTGATCTGGAACTCGCGCTCGTCGCCGACGAGCCGCCTTCGGAGTGGATCGAGACGCTACGCGACCGGTACCTACCTCGACGCCTGCTGGCGTGGCGACCACCGGATCTGGCCCCGTGGCTCGATCGACTCGGCCTGCACGATGCGCCTCCGGTCTGGGCCGGACGCGACAGACGAGACAGCCAACCAACGGTCTACGCCTGCCGATCGTTCACGTGTTCGCCGCCTCGGCACGAACTTGCCGCCGTGCTCAACTGGGCCGCGACCGAACTCGACGACGCACTCGATGATGACCCACCGTTCTAGGGCTCGGCCGTCGACTCCTCGGCACCGAGGCCCGCCTCTTCGAGCCGGTCGGCGAGGTAGACTGCGATCGGGACCGACTCTTCCTCGACGAAGCGAGCCACTTCCTCACCATCTCGAACTACCACGACCGTCGGAATGAATTCGATGCCGTACTCCTCGACACCCGGACCCTGTTTGTCTTCGTCGACCGGGTAGTGCTCGATATTCGATTCCGGGATGCCCGCGGCGTCGAGCGCGGCGCCGAAGTCGGGGAGTTGTGCCCGGCAGTCCTTGCACCAGTCACCGCCCCATACCTTGAAAACGAGGCCGTCGCCGCAAGCGGCCAGGGTATCGACTGTTTCCCCGTACGCATCTTCGACCCAAACCGGGTTGGGTTCCATCGTCTCGAGTTGCATAGGCCCGTGTATGTGGGCCAGTACCATAACAGCCTCGGGCCCGTGTTGGTGGATCCGCGAAGTGTGGAGCTCAATGACGGCCGATTTTGGTACTCGTCCAGTTAAGTATATAATATCTATAAATTAATATATTACTTTAACTTTCACATTCGAGTAGCCTCCCTCTATACTGTACAGAATATATCGAGCCACGGATATCATACCACGCGGAATAATCCCGTTTACTCGACCATCGATTCGAGACGCTGCTTGACGATGTGGCGGTGACATCGCTTGTCGTTGCCCTCGAAACAGACCAGCACAACCGTCTCCCCGGTCCGGGCTCGGTCCGCGAGCGCG
>CAYUFG010000009.1:10938-30057 GCA_964443815.1 uncultured Halobacteriales archaeon
CTCGAAACAGACCAGCACAACCGTCTCCCCGGTCCGGGCTCGGTCCGCGAGCGCGCCGAGCGCAGACCGGCCCTCGTTCGATTCGTCGAGGTACTCTCGGTAGCGCGCGGCGAAGTCAGTCTCAGCCCAGGCGGCGTTGTGCGCCTCGGTGTCGCACAGCCCCGCCGCGGCCAGTTCCTCTTGTGTGTTCTTGGTCTCGTCCAGCAGGTCGTCTGGGGGCCCGAGCGCCGGGTAGTTCGCGTCCACGGTGCCCCGGAACCACCCGGTCGGACGTCTGACGACGCCGGCGAGGTGTTCGTCTCCCTCGATGTCGATGATGTCGTGCTGGACGGCGGCGTGGTAGGTTTCCCTGATACGTTCCCTCTCGCTCACGAGTATCCATACACACGCGGACCACAAGAAGCGTCCGGGCCGGAGGCACGCGCTGCCGGTGGCCGGAGGCGTTTATACTCCCCCGGCGTAGGCAGGCCCAGTGAACGACGATATCCTCGAAACCATCGGCTCGCCGCTCGTGAGCGTCGACGCGCCACCTGGGACCACAATCGCCGCAAAGGTCGAATCCTTCAACCCTGGCGGGTCGGCCAAGGACCGTCCCGCTCTCTGGATGGTCCGCGCGGCCGAAGAAGCGGGCGACCTCGAGCCGGGCGACACAATCGTCGAACCAACGAGCGGCAACACGGGTATCGGTCTCGCTGTCGCAGGCGCGGTCAAGGGATACGACCTCCGACTGGTCATGCCCGCCTCGAAATCAGAGGAGCGCCAGCGACTCATGCGGGCTTACGGCGCCGAACTCGAACTCGTCGAGGGGACGATCTCCGATGCCCGTGAGCGGGCGGACGAGCTCACGGCAGAGGAGGGTTTCATCCAGATGCACCAGTTCGAGAACCCCGCCAACCCGGAGGCCCACTACGAGACGACGGGCCCGGAGATCGTCGAGCAGGTCGGTGGTCGCACCGTCGACGCGCTCGTGGCCGGTGTCGGGACGGGCGGCACAATCACGGGGATCGGCCGGCGGCTTCGTGAGGCCTACCCCGACGTCGAAATCGTCGCGGTCGAGCCAGCTGACAACGCGGTGTTGTCGGGCGGCGAACCCGGCGACGACGGCTTCCAGGGAATGGGACCGGGTTTCGTGGCCGACAACCTCGACGTCGACCTGCTCGACGACGTGGAGACAGTCACGATCGATGCGGCCGAAACCGAGTGTCGCCGACTCGCTCTCGAGGAGGGTATTCTCGTGGGCCAGTCCTCCGGTGGGTCGCTCGTCGTCGCCAAGCGCGTCGCGGAGCGGTTGGCTGAGCGTCGTGCAGACCCGCTCGTAGTGACGGTGTTCTGGGACTCTGGCGAACGGTACTTGAGCGCCGGAACCTTCGACTAACCCTGCTCGAACTCCGACTCGGTGACACGTACCCGTAGTGTGTCGTCGACGTCGCGGATGTCGTACGTGGGCAACTCTCCGTCGACCGGTGTCAGGTACATCGGCTCCACGAGCCGCGGCGGGTCGTCGCCCTCGGCACGTTCTATTCCGTACACCTTGAACAGGCGGTCCGTCTCCGCGGGCTTGCGCTCGTCCTCACGGATCGCGGTCGCAACGGCACGGGAGAGCCACGTGTCATCGCTGATCGACGGCTCGAGGACGAGCGCGTCCGCAACAAACCGCACGAGATACCAGTTCAGGTCGTTCAACAGTGAGACCGCAGCGCCGAGGCTGACCGTTTCGACGCCTACCGTGTTCACAAAGGGGGCGTGGATGTCGTAGGTCTGGAGGGCTTTACGGGAGGTCTCACGGGAGAGCAGTTCGTAGCGGAGCTGCACGTCGTCGTCGCCGACGAGACAGATCCGCGTCATGGGCGAGAGTCGGCCGCCCGACGCAAAGCGATTTCGGCTCTATCGTGTGGTTGCGAGGTTATCGGGCGGGACTGTCCTGATCGACTCCGCCGCCTCGCGGGCGAGGATGAGGAGGTCGTCAGGCTCGGCCTGCCTGACGCGTTCGGGGTTTGCGGCCGTCGCCGGCTGGTCGGGCGCAACCCGATTGCAGCCCGCGGAGATGGTCGCATCGTCGAACGTCCCAATTGCCCGGGCGCGCTCAGTGATCTCTGTCTTATCCATCGCGAGTAGCGGCCGGTGGATCGGAAGGTCGGTCCCAACGGATGTCACGCGGAGGTTCGCGGCCGTCTGGCTTGACTTCTGGCCGATCGACTCCCCCGTGACAATTCCGGCAGCGTCGACCGACGACCCAACTGCCTCGCCGACGGCGAACATGAACCGCCTGAGGCCGAGCATCCTGAAACTTCCCATCTCGGCCACGATGCGGTCGACCGCCTCGCCGCCGGGGGCAACGCGCAAAGCAAGGTCCAGGTTCGGGGCGTACCGCGCGAGGTGAGCCACGGTCGCCTCCGCCCGAGCCCGGTGGTCCGGCCCGCCGTAGTCGCCAAGATCGACGTACAACGGGACGACTGGCGAGCCCCGTTTCATCGCCAGCCAGGCGGCGACAGGAGAATCGATACCGCCACTGACGAGCGCCACGAGCGGCTCCTGGCAGCCGACCGGCAGTCCGCCAGGACCGTCACAGCGGTCGAGGAAGACGAAGGCTTGCTCGGGTCTGGCCTCAACCGACACCTCCCAGTCCGGGTCGTCGAGGTCGACAGCGGGGGCGGCGCCGAGCGATTCAATGGCCTCCCAAACGGCCGCTCCGCCCATCTCACGCAGCTCTGCGGACGAAAAGTCGTGGGCGGCTGCGTTTCCGGCACGGCGGGCCCGGACGGCAAAGGTCTCGCCCTCGAATGCCTTTCGGGCTGTCCTCGCGAGGGCGGTCGTGATGGCATCCAGGGTCGGTTCGACCGCGAGCGCCGGGCTGGCCGAGACGACGCCAAACGCGTCGGCTACAGCGTCGGTAGCCGATTCCAGACTCGACTCGTCCGTCTCGACGTATAGCCGGCTGTGTTCACGCCTGACCTCCCCCCTGAGGTCCCGAGCGGCGAGGATGGCCGCAATGTTGTCGTGGAGCCGCCCCTCCATCGAGCGTTGGACTTGGGGACTCTTGACGCCGATTTCCCCGTGTCTGACGAGGACGGTCCCGGCGCCGGGCGGATGCATGGGCGCTCTACCGGGCCGGGCCACAAAGCCGTGTCGCGTTCAGAATGTCGACAGTTCACCGGCGACCACTCGCTGGGTGATGTCGGTTACGGCGGCGAGTTCGTCGTCGATCGCCGACCGGATTTCACCCCGAATGTCCGCCAGATCGACATCGGACTCGGTGACGACCTGGGCGTCCGCGACGTGTGGCCGGTCGATCGGCTGGCCGATCTGGCTGAGCAGGCGCACCTGGAGTTGGCGGATGCCATCGACTTCGTCAACGACGGATCGTGAGACTTCCGTGCTGAGGAGGTTGTAGATTTTGCCGATATGATTGACGGGGTTCTTACCGCTGGTGGCCTCCATGCTCATCGGCCGGTTCGGCGTGATGAGGCCGTTCGCGCGGTTGCCCCGGCCAACTGAGCCGTCGTCGCCCTGCTCCGCGCTGGTGCCAGTCGTGGTGAGATAGATGGACTCCTCGGCGTAGTCGTCTGCGGTGTTGACGTGGACGGTCACATCGCGATCCGTCACGTCGGCCGCGACACTGTGGACGGCGTCCTCCACATCCGCGATGGCGTCGCGGTAGGCCGCCAGGTCAGCGACGTGGTGGTCGATCATCGCGACGGCCACTGTCACGTCGAGGTGGTCGCCCTCCCGCTTGCCCATTACCTTCACGTCCTGGCCGATTTCTGGGTTGTCAGCGCCGTAGGAGCCGTTGAGGTGGCGCTCGGTCTCGAGGACGACCCGCTCGGTCTCGGTCAGGGGCGCGTGTCCCACCCCGTAACTCGTATCGTTCGCCATCGGGACCGAGCCCTCCTCGCCGAAGACAGTTTGCAGGTCGCCACTACCCTCGCCGAGTCGGACGTCGACGATCACGTCGCTACCGACGTCCAGGTTTGGGAAGTGCTCGTCGAGATAAGTCCGTGCGGCCCGGAGTGCAATGGTCTCGGCCGGGAAAGTCTCGCCCTCGTATTCCTTTGTGGCACGACCGACGACGAGCAGGTAAATCGGGCTGATCACTTCCCCACCGCCGAAAGCCGGCGCGGCGTCACCGGCGACGAGTTGCGTCTCGTCGGTATTGTAGTGGAGGACAGTGCCGAAGCGCTCGACGTACTCGCTGGCGAGTGCCTGCGAGACGGCTTCGGCGACGCCGTCGCAGATCGAGTCCGGGTGGCCCAGTCCCTTCCGTTCGACGATCTCGATGGACTGGTCCGCGACGGGCCGGCCGGCGGCCGGTTCGACGTGGATATTCCGGTCGGTCATTGTGGAACCGTTCTGCCAGAGCCAGTCTATAACTTTCGGAAAGTTTTTCGGATGATGAGATTACTCCGAATCATTTGTCAGTAGCAGCTCGAGATACGAGGTCCGGATTTGGTCGGTCGGATCGAGGTCCAGGTCCCGGAGGATCTCGAACGCCGTCTCACGTGCTGCATGGATGTCTGTGTTGGTCTCCGTCTCGACCTCGACGAATTCACCCACCCCTGCCACGTAATCCAGGGTCACGAGGAACCCCTCGTAGACGTACCGGTCGCGGTCCTTCTCCACGACGGCTGTAGGTTCGTACCCGAGCCCCTCGAGGATGGTCGCCATCTCGTCGGCGTCCGTCAGCGTCGTCTCAGCCTCCTCGCGGGTCTTGGATTCCGGATCAACGATCGGACCCTTGTACGTGAGCCGAGAGACTGTGGAGCCATCGGCGGGGACTTCATGCCGGATCCGCAGTGCTTCGTCCGTCACCGCGAAGTCCCGGTCTGGGGCGTCGTAATAGGTGTCAGTCTGTGAGACTGCTCCCTGCCGTTCGGCTCCTTGATGGCGGAGTCGGGACCTGACGGTGTCGTGGTCGGCCGGGATCTTCACCTCCACCTCGTACATGGTCGGGTCTCGGCGGCGCCGGTGACGTGCCTTACGGTCGGCGAAACGTTGTCCTTAAGAGTGCAACGGCAGTCCCTCCCGTATGAGCAACGACGAGCCGGCCGAGGCGGTAGATTCGGCCGACGACGCCGACGAAACGGACGAACCCGAGGGACTGCAGCCGGGGGACGTCATCAGGCTGGCCTACACCGCCCGCACCGTCGAGGATGGGCACTTGGTGGACACCACCGATGCGGAGGTCGCCGAGGAGGAGGGCGTCGGCGAGGATCAGGAGTTCGCCCCCCGCGTGATCGTGCTCGGGGAAGGTCATATCTTCGAGACCGTCGAGGAGGCCATCATCGGCGGCGAAGCCGGCGACACCGGTGACGTCGTCGTCCCCGCTGCCGAGGCATTCGGCGAGTACGACGACGATGAGGTGCGGACGGTCAGTGCAGACAAGATCCCCGAGGACGACCGCCGGCCGGGAGCCCAGGTCCAGATCGACGGTCAACAAGGCATGGTCGAGACTATCATCGGGGGCCGTGCCCGGGTGGACTTCAACCACCCGCTGGCCGGCGAGGACGTAGAGTACGAGTACGAAGTCGTCGAGGAGGTTGAAGACCGCGAGGAGATCGCCCAAGGCCTGCTGTCGATGTTCCTTGACGTCGATCTCGAGATCTGGTTCCAGACCGACACCGTCGAAGAAGAACAACGGGTGGAACCCGAAGAAGGCACGGAGGACGAGGATGCAGACGGATCCGACGACGAGGACGCCGAGCCGCCGGAGCCGGAGTTCGAGACCGTCGAGGTCGAGAAGGACTCGCTGTACATCGAGGCCGTCCCGCAGCTCCAGATGAACCAGCAGTGGATGATGCAGAAACAGCAGATCGCCCAGCAGCTCATGGACCTCGTCGACGTCGACCGCGTCGTGATCCAGGAGACCATCGAGGGCGGCGGCATGGGCATGCCTGGTATGATGGGCGGCATGGGTGGGATGGGTGGCGGCGATCTCGAGGCGGCCCTCGAAGAGGCCGATATCGACGCCGATGACCTCGACGTCGAGGAAATGGCCGAAGAAATCGACGAGGCGTAGAGCGCTTTAGCTTCGGTTACCGTTGAATAGTCTCTGGCAGGCCGGCGAGGCTGTGGAGTACCAGCAGGACGAGAAGGGTAATCGATAGCAGTGCGAGCGCGATGGGGACGATGGCTTCGATGCCGCCCGCGATGAAGTCCACCCAGATGCGAGTCGGCATAGTGCGGGGGTTATACGCGACCATCATTGTGGCGCCGAACTCGCCGATCGCCCGGGCGAATGTGAGCGTGACGCCTGCGATGATGGCGCCACCGGCGAGTGGGAGCGAGACCCGCCGAAATGTCGCGAACGGGCCATATCCCAGTGAGCGTGACGCCTCCTCCAGTTGGTGGTCGATCGATGCGAACCCGGATCGTGCCGTGATGACCACGAAAGGCGCAGCGACGAACGTCTGCGCGAGGACGATGCCAGGCAGGCTGTTCGTAAGTGGCATACCGACCGTCGCAGCAGCCGCGCCGATCGGTGTGAAGCGACCGAATGCGGTCAACAGCATCGCCCCGCCGACGACCGGGGGCAGGATGATTGGCAAGACGACCGCGGCCTCGACGAGGCGTTTTCCGGCGAAGGAGCGCCGGGCGAGGACCAGGCCCAGGGGGATGCCTAGCGCCGTCGCGATAACTGTCGAGATCGTCGCTGTGATGACGGAGTTCCGGATTGCTACCTGGACTCCCGGACTGGCCAGCCCCCCAAGAACGTCCGCCGGTTCCGTCGTCACAAGAAATGTCACGAATGGGAGGACGAGATACACGAACAGGACACCGCCAAGTCCAACCGGGACGAGCCATGGCGGCCATCGCAACCGACCTTGTCTCATCGCCCCATCTCCCTCGGTACGTCACCGGCCCACTTCGGGAGCCCGTCCGTCACGGCAAGTCCGGCATCGCCGAGTAGATCCGGCCGGTCGGTTAGGAACTGTACCAGCTGACGGCCCGCGGTGGGGTGTTCGGCCCTCTCGAGCACGGTCGCGTTGTATCGGATCAGCCGCCCGAAGACGGGGAAGTCCCCATCGCCGACCGTGATCGTCGCGGTCGCGTAGTGGTCCGCTCGACGGGGATCTGCGAAGTTGTACGCCGACGGGAACTCGCGGAAGGGGAGCCCGCGGTCGACCGCCATGTTACGGTAGCAGATAGCTCCGGCGCGGGCACCCGTTTCGACCTGCGCCAGCAACTGGGGCTCGTCGGGTTCCTGGTGGACCCGCGCCTCGGCCGCCTCGCGGAATCCGTCGAGGTCGTGCTCGCGTTCGGCGAGTTCGAACGCCTGTAGCGCCCGATAGCCGAGTGGGTCAAGGGCGGGGTCGCCGATGGCAATTACTCCTTTCGGTCGGTCGAGCAGCAGTTCGTACCATGGACTGCCAGCCTGGAGTCCGGCGCCGAACGGCGTCTTGGGGTCGTAGCCGATTCCGAGGACGTTTGAGGCGAATTCGACGTCCCAGGAGGCGTGTTCTTCGTACAGCCGGTCGCGCAGCAGCGTCGCGTCCGCGCTCACGACGACGTCTGGGTGCTTGGTTCGGTCCGTGACCATTCGCATTACCGCCATCGAACCGAAGTACTCGCCGTGGACTGCCACGCCGAATTCCTCAGCGAAGGCGGGGTTCACGAACGACTCGAACGTCTGGGCGAGACTGCCCGCTGCAAGCACCTGAACTGACTCACCACCGCCGACACAGCCGGCGATTGCACCGAGTCCGACGCCTCCGACCGTCGCAAGGAAGGACCGTCGGGGGCGTTGTTCCGACATAGACATAACGGCGTTATGCCGCAGGCGACATAACCGTTATCACGACTCCGGACGCGACTTCGATATGGGCGAACGGGGTTGCGACGATGGCTGCCATCGGGAGTCGGGTTCAAGCGGACTAGGCTGCAGTGGACACGAGCTCAGTAGCGACGGCGTCTCCCGGGATTTCGACGCCAAACTGCACGCTCGGGGTGTTTCGTTCGGCCGCGAGGACGCGATGCTCCTCCGGACCATCGACGACGTCGGCTCCCTCAACGCAGCGGCGACGGCGTTGGGCCGGTCGTATTCGCGGGCCCACGAGCGCCTCCGGGCACTCGAAGATGCATTCGGACCGCTTGTGGAGTCACAACGCGGCGGTGCAGGCGGTGGCGGGAGCGTCCTGACCGACGGCGCCCGTCGCCTCCTGGCAAACTTCACGCGCCTGCGGTCGGAGTTCTCCGGGCTCACCGCCGTGGCTGAGACGGTGGTGGACGGGTACGTCGTCGAGCGCGACGGACAATTGGCCATCGTCGAGACGGCCGCTGGCCGGCTCCGGGCACGGGCGCCCGTGGACGCCACTGACGTGTCGGTTACCATCAGATCGGATACGGTCACGCTCCACGACCCTGACGCAGCGCCGGCCCCATCGGAGACGAGCGCACGCAATCGATTCCGAGGGCTCGTCGTCGCCGTCGACGAGCAGAAGTCGACTGTCCGGGTGTCGCTCGACGTCGGATTCGATCAGCCGCTTGCAGCCCTGATCACGGCCGAGAGCAGGCGCGAACTCGACCTCGAGACCGGCGCTGCGGTCGTGGCCTCGTTCAAAACCACGGCCACGCGCGCCTCGCCCCGGGACGAAATCGGGTAACCGGTGAAGACCCGCGTCCACGCGGCACTCTCCCTGCGTCGGCGCCTGCACGGTCCACTGGGTCGCCCGTCGACGCTGCGTTGGGATTTCCCGGCCAAGCGTTCTGTTACACCTTGATGTGGTCGGCAATGTTCTCGCGGACGATGGTATCGCAGTAAACACACCGTACGCCGTCGTCAAGCACCTCGAACTCGGTCTCAACCGGCTCCTTCTCGGAGGTGATGCAGTTGACATTGGGGCACGCGAGTACCCCCGACACCGAGTCCGGCCGAGACACCCGGGATTTCTCGACAACGTCGAAGTCCCGGATGATGTTGATGGTCGCCGCAGGGGCGATCAACGAAAGGACGTCCACCTCTGACTGACTAAGTTCGCGATTCTCCACCTTCACGACGTCCTTGCGGCCCAGTCGGTCCGACGGGACGTTCATACCGATCGATACCACTTCGCCGCCGGAGCCGTCGATGCCGAGGATCGCGAGGACGTGCAACGCCTTCCCGCCGGGGACATGGTCGATGACAGTACCGCTTTCGATCTTGCTGACGCGGAGTTCGCGCTCGTCGCTCACGCCGATCCCTCCAGGAGCATGTCAAGCAGCGCCATCCGCACCGGGACACCGTTATGGGCTTGCTCGAAGTATCGGGCGTGGTCAGTGGCGTCCACGTCGTGGGCGATCTCGTCGACCCTGGGAAGCGGGTGCATGACTGTCAGGTCGTCCCGAGCGGCAGACAGCGTGGCCGCGTCTATTTGGTACTCGCCAGCGACTGCACGGTACTCGCTCTCATCGGGAAACCGTTCTCGCTGGATGCGCGTCACGTACAGGACGTCGAGGCTGGGCAGCACCGCCTCGAGATCGGTATGTTCCTTGATCGACGCGCCCGTCCCGTGGAGGTCGTACCGGACGTTCCTCGGGAGCTGTAGACTCTCCGGGCTGACGAAGTGCTGTCGGGTGTCGAAATTCGTGAGCGCATAGGCCAACGAGTGGACGGTCCGTCCGTACTTCAGGTCGCCCATGATGCCGATGGTGAGGTCGTCGAGCCCGGCGTTCTCCCGGATCGTGTAGAGGTCTAGCAGCGTTTGCGTGGGGTGCTGGCCGGCGCCGTCTCCGGCATTGATCAGCGGTACATCAACGAATTCACTGGCCATCTTCGCGGAGCCCTCGCTCGGGTGGCGCAAGACGAGCGCATCGGCGTACCCCTCGACGACACGAACGGTGTCAGCGAGGCTCTCACCCTTCTTCACGCTCGAGGACTCCGTCGGACCCATGTCGACGACGTCGCCGCCAAGGCGCTTTATTGCGGCCGCGAAGCTCATCTTGGTGCGCGTGCTCGGCTCGAAAAACAGCATGCCGAGGAGCGCGCCCGCACGGGCGTCGGCGTGGGCCCCCGGATCGGCCGCAATCCGTGCCGCGCGGTCCAGGACGGCCTCGATGTCGGCCCTGGAGAGTTGTTTGGCGCTGATGATGTGGTCCTGCCGCATCTACCGGATGGCGGGTGCCCTCGGTCTTGAATCCCCCGGAGCCACCCGCCCATCCCGTCCCGCAAGGTTTTGTCAGCGGCCCCGCTGGTAGGGCCATGACGATCGATCTCGAGTACGACCGGTTGGTGGCGACGATGGAGGAGCAGGCGGCCATTGGGAGCGCAGGCGAGCGAGCCCTCGACCGCGTCGCGCTCACCGACGCCGATCGGGCGATCAGGGACTGGTTCGTCGATCAGCTCGAAGCGCTGGACCTGTCCGTCCGCGTCGACGAGATGGGCAACATTTTCGGTCGACGCGAGGGCACGGACTCGGATGCCGCGCCAGTTCTCGTCGGCTCCCACCTCGATTCCCAGCCCAACGGGGGGATCTACGACGGCGCGCTCGGCGTTGTTGCCGCGCTTGAGCTGCTTCGCTCGCTCGCGGACTCAGGAATCGAGACGACCCACCCGATCGAAATCGTCAACTGGACCAATGAGGAGGGGACGCGTTTCCAGCCCGCGATGATGTCGAGTGGGGTCTGGGCGGGCGTCCACGAGCGCGACGAGATCTACGACCACACTGACGAAGACGGCATTCGGTTCGAAGAGGCTCTCGACGCCATCGGGTACAAGGGTGACGAACCGGCCGCACCGCCCGAGCCATACGAGGCTGCCCTCGAACTTCACGTCGAGCAAGGCCCATATCTGGAATCGAACGGGGTGCAGGTGGGTGTAGTGACAGGAATCGTGGGCCTCTCGTGGGGGTCAGTCACCTTCACGGGGGAGGCCGACCATGCCGGCCCGACACCGATGTCCGAGCGCCGGGATCCGATGGTCGCCGCCGCAGATCTGGTGACGGCGATCCGACGGACGCCGGGCATGCTCGGTGAGCGGACGGTCGCCACGTCGGGCTCGATCCGGGCCGAACCCAATTCGATCAATATCATCCCGGAGGAGGTCACCGTGACGTGGGACACGCGCGACCGTGACGACGACGTCATCGACGCGGCGACCGAACGGATCGAGCGGGAAGCGACGGCGGCTGCCGACCGCGAGGGCGTCCGGTGCGATATCGAGCGGCGGATGCGCTCGCGGCCTACTGACTTCGCGGACCGGTGTATCGAGGCGGTCCAGTGGGCAGCGGACGACGGCGGATACGACAGCATGCAGCTCCAAAGCGGTGCGGGACACGATGCCGCGCACGTGGCGCAGGTGTGTGACACGTGCATGGTGTTCGCGGTCAGCGAGGATGGGAAGAGTCACTCCCCCGCGGAGTACACCACGTGGGACGATTGTTACGCTCCGGCGAACACGCTCGCGAAGGCTGCGCTGCGGATCGCTAAGTGAGGTCGGCCTCAGGGAGCCCGGGCGGCCCGGTGATTCAGATGTGGAGTAACTACCAACCCCGCCCACGGGCGGACCAGTGGCCCCGAGGGGATCCGTCGCCGTCATGGGATAAGGGCGGATCCGACAACACCACAACCCCCGACCTCGCTACCCCGCTCGCGGGCTATAGGTCGGCACGTGGTCCTCTTCGACGCAGTCGACCTTCCCAACGGCACGTCCGGTCCGGCGTCTCGATTGAGCCCTGGCTGCTCGCGCGAGGCGCGTCCGACCGACAACCTTCGCCCGGCGGGTGAACGGTTTGCGGGGGTGTTACCCGCCGGGCTGGGGCGGGAAGGGGGATTCCGCTCAGGGTCACCGATGCCACAGGTCCGGTCTGCAGAGGGCGGGTGAACAATCGGCAGGAGACGTCGAGAGGACGGCCATGGTGCGGGTGTTCGTTCCGCGTCTGTCGCCTGAATCGACCGCGAAGGTGACCTACCGACGGCCTGGCCCTCCCTTGACGAGTCGACCGGAGGTGTGCCGACCGTCCAGCGGCGGCAGGTAACAGACCGGCCCGTGCCCGAGGCCTTCGACCGCCTGGCTACGGTAACGTCAGACGAGCGACCCGGTACGGGCCAGTTGTCCCACCGTTTTGGTCGTTCAAGCCGTGAATCAGCACAATACTTATGCTGGACTGGAGAAGACAGAAGTGATACTGTGGCCAACCGGTTGCGGACGGGGATGGACGTCCTTGACCGAAAGCTCGACGGGGGAATTCCGGCGGGGAGCACGGTCGTGCTGTCCGCGGACCCTGCCAGCCAGGCCGAGCTCTTCCTCTACGAGTTGACCGCCACCCGCGGGACGCTCTGGCTCTCGCTCGACCGGACGGCCGAAGCCGTGACCGACAGCATCGACAACTCGTCGGCGAGCACGGGCGACCCGACCGTCCGCCACATTACGGGCGAGG
The DNA here is from genome assembly GCA_964443815.1 of uncultured Halobacteriales archaeon. Classification (GTDB taxonomy): domain Archaea; phylum Halobacteriota; class Halobacteria; order Halobacteriales; family Haloarculaceae; genus CAYLJD01. The sequence continues at coordinate 23,286 of CAYUFG010000009.1, forward strand.
CGCCGCTCGACAACGCCGGCAAACTCGTCAGCGCACTCCCGGAGACGTCGAATCTCATCGTGGATCCGATAGACGTGCTGGAGGCACAGGAACCGCCATCACGGTACCGGAGCTTCATGAACGACCTGCAGAACCACATTTTCAACACGGACAGCCTTGCTATCCTCCACTCTCTGGAGGGGCGGAACGTCCCGCCGATGCGGGACACCACCGAGCATTTCGCCGACGTTGTCTTCTCGCTGCGGACGAGCGTCGTCGGCGATCAGGTCGAGAACCGACTGGCCATTCCCAAGTTCCGCGGTGGGCGGGCGCCTTCGGACGTTATCAAGCTCGACCTCGTCGAGGACGTTTCGATCGACACGTCGCGGGATATCGCTTGAGCGCCCCTCCAGAAAGGCTATTAGCCGGCTGGCCGTCTATACGCCCATGTCCAGAAAACTCCAGCTTCTCCTGGCAGTCGTGGCCGTCGCCGTCCTCTACAAGCTTGTCGTCCAGGACTGAGCCGGGACCCGGGCAGTTTACCCGCCCGCGGCGCCAGTGACACCCATGTTCGGCGTCGTCACCCGCAACGAACCCGAGGTCGACTGGCCGGAGTTCGACCGAGCCTGCTTCGAGATGAAGGACGTCACCGGCCGAGCCACCGAACCCGTCGAGGGCGCTGTCAACATGATCTCAGCCTTCGGTGACAACGCCGCTGCCGAGGGAAACCCCGATCTCGTTCCGATCGATGCCGACGGGACGCCCGCGACGCGTGACCAGCCCTACTTCGACTGGGACTACGTCTGCCCAACTCACGAGGCGTATCGCGAGGGCATTCTCGAGATGGTCGATGACGCCGCGGCCGCGAACCCCGATGTCCGGCTCGACGACGTCGGCTTCCCTCGACAGGGATATTGCCGGTGTGACCGGTGTCGGTCCAAGTTCAACGACAGCGAGTTCGAGGACTGGGGTGCCTGGCGCGCGGCCGTCATCACGGAATTCGTCCTTGAGGTACGCGACCGTGTTCCAGGTCGTCTGTCGCTGACGCTCTATCCCGACCCCTATCCCGGACATCTCTACGAACGGGCCGGTCTCGACCTCGATCCGTTGGCCGAGACTGTCGACGAGTTCGTCGTCCCCCTGTACGACACCGCCTACGGGACTACGTACTGGCTCGAAGTCCTCGCAAGCGGGTTCGTCGATCGGCTCGACGCACCCCTCGTGGTCGAAGTCTACGCCGTCGACGTTGACGTCGACGCACTAGTCCACGCGGCAGACGTTGCGGCCGCCTATGCGGACGACGTACTCTTCGGCTACGACGGCAGCAACGCCAGGGCGGCAATCCGCCGGCTGCGCGCGGACGAACGGGATGGCGTCACGCACGGTGGCTAGCCCCCGAATCAGTCCCTTTTTGTCGGGTGCCAGGCTACCCGACTCCATGAGCTTCGAGGAGGGCGACAGCGTCGTCCTACACGACCAGCACAGCGAGTTCGACGGGGAAACCGGCGAGGTATCCCAGGTCATGGAGAACATGTTCGGGGATGCCACCTACACCGTCAGCTTCGAGGAGGGCAAGGAGCAAGGCGTGCCCGAGGACGCCCTGGAGGCCGCCGAGTAGGCTGGCATGGCCTCGGTTCCGCTACACTACATCGAACTGCGGACATTTTGCTACGCGACCGAGGCCGAGGACCGTGTGGCCGCAGCGGTCGACCATTTTCTCCCCGAAGAGTCCGCCCTCGAGCGGAACGAGTCGGAGGGCCACTTCGGGGATCCGATCCTCGTCCTCTCGGCACGAGTCGAGCGGGCCGACGAGATACGGACTGTCCTCGACGCCATCGACGCGCTGCCGGACGCGGAGTACGAGCGACTGCTCGACCAATTGGACGAGCGCGTCGACCCCGACTGCAACCTTTACGTCACACTCGACAAACAGGCCGCCGTCGACGGTGAAGTTCGCCTTGGCGAGGGAATCACTCTCCGGGGCAAGATCGAGGCCTACCCCGCAAAGCGAGAGAGCGCCGTCGCCAACGCGCGAAAACTGCTGGGGGATCGATGAGCTACGCGGCCGTCCGCGCCCGGCCGGACGGCGACAGCACGGTCGCCAGATTGGCCCTGACGGCTGCGGACTACGGGTACGACGGACTCGTCGTTCGAAACCACGGCGACCATCCCGCGAGTTTCGACCCAACGGCCGTACGGGCCGAGACTGGTATCGACGTGGTCGCTGGGGTCGAGGTCAGGGCCTCGGACCGATCCACCGTCAGCGGATTCATCGGGAGTCACCGCCCGAACCACGCACTTGTCGCCGTCCACGGCGGCGACACGGCAATTAACCGCTTCGCGGTCGAACAACCCGCCGTTGACGTGCTTGCCCATCCGATGGCCGGCGACGGCGACCTCAACCACGTCCTCGCAAAGGCGGCCCGAGACAACGGCGTCCGGCTCGAGATCGATCTCGAGCCGGTGCTGCGAGCAGCCGGCGGCCGGCGGGTGCGGGCGGTGGCGGACTTGCGAAAAATGAGGGAGTTGATCGAGGCCTACGACGTACCCTACGTCGTTGGCACCGGCGCGACCTCGCACCTCGCACTGCGGGCGCCACGGGAACTGATCGCCGTTTGCAAACAACTGGGATTCGACGCCGAGGAGGCCGAAGATGGGCTTGCGGAGTGGGGGCGACTCGCCGAGCACAACCGGGCACGCCAGTCCGACCGTTTCATCGAGCCTGGCGTGTGGCGGGGGTCCGATGAAGACGTCTGAGATGGCGTGTGACAGCCCACCATCCGACGGAAGATTTCGATTCCACATTCAACTCACTGTAGATCCTGGACCGACTTGGAGCTCGCAATAATCCGGTACACGGATTCCTCCCGAGGACTGACCGACAATTCGTGGCCAACTGACCGACCGTCTTGAGACACACCGTTGATGGGTCTCCACCCCCAAGGCCGACCAGTGAAACACCTCCCCAAGCACCTCCAGCCCCGGTACAGATATCTCGCGGTGGGGCTCGAAACTTGGCCCGACGCCGACGTCGGCCGCCGGTCGTTCCAGCGGGCGACATGGGCGACAGCTCGTGGACTTGTCGGCGACGTCGGCAGCGCGGAACTCGACCTGGAGGTACTCCGGTTCGACCACGTCGACTGTTCCGGGGAGGCCATCGTTAGAACACGACGGGATGACGTCGACCGTGCACGCGCCGTCCTGGCATGTGTCGAACGGATCGACGGGGCACCTGTCGGCGTCCACGTTCGTGGCGTCTCAGGCACTGTGCGTGCCTGTACAGAAAGGTACTTAGGACGGCAACCGGAAGAAGCGGACCAGAGATACGTCGTCTTCGAGGACGCGGAGCGGCGCGCCGTCGTGCGCGGCGAGCGCGCCGACGTCGACGTCGACGGTGCGTTCGCGGGGGCGACGACCCTCGAACTCTGAACTATGCAGGGACAAAATCAACAGCAGGCCTACGACCGGGGGATCACCATCTTCTCTCCGGACGGACGCCTCTACCAGGTCGAGTATGCCCGCGAGGCGGTCAAGCGCGGGACAGCTAGCATCGGCGTACGGACGAGTGACGGGGTCGTCCTTGCAGTGGACAAACGCATCCGGTCGCCCCTGATGGAGCGCTCCTCGGTCGAGAAGATCCACAAGGCCGACGACCACGTGGGTATCGCGAGCGCCGGCCACGTCGCGGACGCCCGCCAGTTGATCGACTTTGCACGCCAGCGCGCCCAGATTAACCAATTGCGATACGGCGAGCCGATCGGCGTGGAGACGCTCACGAAAGAGGTCACCGACTACATTCAGCAATATACCCAGGTGGGTGGTGCCCGACCCTTCGGCGTCGCGCTGATCATCGCCGGCATCGCGAACGGCCAACCCCGGCTGTACGAGACCGATCCGTCGGGGACGCCATACGAGTGGAAGGCGCTCGCGGTCGGCGCCGACCGCGGCGACATCCGGGAGTATCTCGAGGAACACTACAGTGAGGACATGGACATCGACGGCGGCGTCAAGCTGGCGCTCGAGGCGCTCGCGTCGGTCAACGACGGCGCGCTCGCCCCCGAGGGCATCGGTCTCGCGACGATCGATGTCGACACGGAAGTCTTCGGCGAACTGACCGACGAGGAGAAGCTGGACTACCTGACTGAGTTCGACTTGCTCGCCGACGAGGACGATGACGCCGACGTTGCGGACGAGGACGACGAGGAGTAACGCCGCCAAAATTTTCGCAGCACAAAGGCCTTTGGGGGACCACTCGGTAGGAGGGGGTATGATATCTCTCGACGAGGCCGTCACGGCGCGGCTTGAGTCACACGGCGAGCGCTTCGAGGTCCTCGTCGACCCCGACGCGGCGCTCGCGATCAAACGCGGCGAGTTCGAGGGCGACCTCGAAGCTGTCATCGCCGCCGAGGACGTCTTCGAGGACGCCGCGCGGGGCGACCGCCCACCGGAAGACGCTCTCGAAGAGGTGTTCGGGACGACCGATCCGATTGAGATCATCCCGCAGGTCGTCCGGGACGGTGAGATTCAGATCACCGCCGAACAGCGGCGCGAGATGCAGGAGAAGAAACACCGACAGCTCGTCAACCGGATCACGCGCAACGCCGTCAATCCGCAAATGGATGACGCGCCTCACCCACCGGAGCGGATCGAGTCGGCGCTCGAGGAGGCGGGCTTCCAGGTCGACCCGATGGAGCCGGTCGAGACGCAGGTCGATGACGCACTCGACGCGCTCCGACCCGTGATCCCGATCCGATTCGACACGATCACGGTCGCAGTACAACTGCCTGCCGACCACGCGGGGAGTGGCCAAGCGAAGGTCCGGGAGTTCGGCGACCTACAGCGGGAGGAGTGGCAACCGGACGGCGGCTGGATCGGCGTCGTCCAGTTCCCTGCGGGGATGCAAAACGAGTTCTATGACCTCGTCAACGAGGTGTCGAGCGGCGAGGCTGAGACGCGTATTATCAAAGACGAGGACGACCTCGAGACCCGCTAGCCTTTTCGGAGTCCCAGGTAGAAACCGGCGGCAAACCCGACCCCGATGCCTGCCGTCGAGACGAACGTATCGACGAGTGTTTGAGCCTCACCAGGGGCCTGTGTGGCGAGTTCCTCGAAGATCCCGCCGAGTTTCTCCCAGTTTATCTGGACGATCCCTCGAGTCTCGAGGAACTTGAAGAGGACGAGTTGGATGCCGACGATGATGGCGACGATCTTGGCGACTTTCTTCGCGGCGAAGCCGATGATCGCGCCGATGACCGCGCTGGCGCCCATCTGCAGGGCCAGGCCCGTCACTTCGACATCGAGCTGGAGGAGGGACGAGACAGCACTCATACTCTATCGCGCACCGGGTCACACCAAGGCTCTTGTGTCCGCCGCTCCGGCCCGGATTTATATAGCGGCCGTGCCATAGGTGGGCCAAGTGACCGACCGAGGCACGACCACCGATCAGGCCGTGATCGTCAAACGCGTCGAAGAGGGGGACACGGACACGACCGAAATCCGCGACCTCGCTCGCGCCGCCGGCTACGAGGTGGTGAGTGAGGTGACTCAGACGCGCACCGAGGATCCCGCCTACCACGTCGGCGAGGGCAAGGTCGCGACAATCGCCGAGACCGTCCATCGCGAGGGCGCGGGCGTCGTGGTTTTCGACAATCAGCTCGGGCCCTATCAGACCTTCAATATCGGCAACGAACTCCCCGCCGGCGTCCGCGTTATCGACCGCTTCCGGCTGATTCTCGAGATCTTCGGTCAGCGTGCCCAGACCCGAAAGGCCCAGCTCCAGGTTGAACTCGCAGAGCTCCGATACGAACTCCCGCGGGCGGAGGCGAAGGCGAGTCTCGCCCAACGCGACGAACGGCCCGGCTTCATGGGCCTTGGTGAGTACGACGAGAGTCGCGAGGAGGACATCAAAGCGCGCATCTCGCGCATCCGAGACGAGCTGGAGACGATCGAGCGCACCGCCGAAAAGCGCCGTCAGCACCGCCGCGAGGCGGGCTTCGACTTGGTAGCGCTCGCGGGCTACACGAACGCCGGCAAGTCGACCCTTTTACGCCGACTAGCGGCAGACCTCGAGGTCGACGAGAACGAGGCGATCCACCCCGACCTGGACGAGACCGCCGAGTCCGAGGACCGCCTGTTCACGACACTCGGGACCACGACCCGTCGCGCTGCGATGGATCGGCGGGACGTCCTCGTGACGGACACTGTCGGGTTCATTTCGGACCTGCCCCATTGGCTCGTGGAATCGTTCAAGTCCACGCTCGACGCCGTCTACCGTGCGGATCTCGTCCTCCTAGTCGTCGACGTCAGCCAGCCGATCGCCGACATCCGCGAGAAGCTAGTGACGTCCCACGACACGCTCTACGAACGTAACGAGGCGCCGATCGTGACGGTCTTGAACAAGATCGACCGGGTCGACGACGCTGAACTCGACCGCAAGCGGGAGGCCCTCGGCGCGCTCGCGCCGAATCCGGTCGCCGTTAGCGCCCGAACGGGCGAGAACCTCGACGCCCTTCGGGACCGAATCGACCACGAGCTGCCGGAGTTCGAGTCCGAACGGCTCGTCATGCCGATGACAGAGGATACAATGAGCGTCATCTCCTGGATCCACGACCACGCTCACGTGGAAGACGTCGATTACGGTGACCAGGTCGTTGTCGAGTTCGAGGGCCGGCCTGCGGTCGTCGAGCAGTCCCGTGCGAAGGCAGGCGCGCTCGTCGACGGGGCCGCCGCAGCGCCGGAGTGAACTCCCCGGACCGACCGCGCTCGGGCCTCTCCGGCCCTCGCTTTTCGAGGC
>CAYUFG010000010.1:0-26534 GCA_964443815.1 uncultured Halobacteriales archaeon
TCGTCTCGATGGGAGCGGACCTGCGTCCCGTTGCACAACTGACCGGCGCCGGTCGGGGCGCGTGCCAGGGTGCCCGCTGTGCCCACCGGCTCGCGTTCGAAGTCCACCGTGGCGGGGCCGTCGAACCGATCGACCACGCGCTTGCGTCGTTCGCCGACGACCGCTGGGCCGGCCGTCGTCACACCCTTTGGCACGAGGGGTTCGAAAGCGCGATGGCCGCCTACGACTTCCACGCGCGAACGCTCGCCCGGTCCGAGTCGACGCTCGAAACCACTGATACCCCGGCTTGGAAGCGGTTCGACGCTGGTCGGGACGGTTCCGATGGGGAGGTTACGGATGTCTGAGCCCGACGTTCTCGTGATCGGTGGCGGGCTCGCCGGGGTGACGGCAGCCCTTTCCGCTGCCCGCGCAGAGGGTAGCGCAACCGTCGGGCTGGTAGTTCCCCGCGAGCGTCCCTTCGCCGCCCACACCGGCCTGATCGACGTGCTCGGATATGCCGGTACCGACAGTGGGCCGGTCGCGAGTCCGATGGAGACCGCACGCACCCTCGAAGCCGGCCATCCGATCGCTCGCGTCGGCCTCGACGCCCTCGAACGGGGGCTTGAGGAGTTCGACCGGGCGACGGCCGGGACGTACGCAGGCTCCCACTCGGCGACCAACGGGCTGATACCGACGGGGCTGGGCAGCTACCGCCCGGCCGTACGGTATCCGGAGACGGTCGAGCCTGGGTTGCTCAGCCGGCCGGGGTCGACCACGATCGTGGGCTTCGACCACCTCGCGGACTTCGACGCGTTCCACGCGGTCGAGCGGCTCAAGTCGGCCGGCGTCCCGTTCGACCTGGACGCCATTCAGGTATCTTTGAACCTGGAACCCGCCGCCGAGCCGCCCGCGATACAACTCGCGCGGGCGCTCGACGATAACGAGGCGCTCGATCGGGGAATCCCCGTCCGGCAGTCCGTCGTTCGCAGCATCAGGGCACAACTCGCCGATTCCGACCGCATCGGATTGCCGGCCGTCCTCGGCCTCGACCGACCGGCCGCGGTCCACGCCGACGTCGACGCGGGCGTTGATGGAGACGTGTTCGAAATCCCGCTCGGGCCGCCGAGTGTCACCGGGCTCCGCCTCCAGTCGGCGCTGTTCGCGGCTGTGGAGGACGCCGGTGTGACACTGGACCGAGGTATGGACGTGCGTGGATTCGATGACGCCCAGCGGCGAATAACCCGGGTCGAACTGGGTGATGGCGAGCGATCCACGGTCCTCACGCCCGGCGCCGTCATCCTCGCGACGGGCGGACCGGCTGCCGGCGGCATCGTCGCGGATCGATCGAGCGTACGAGAGCCGCGATTCGGCTGTCATGTGCCCCATCCCGATGACCGTCGCGAGTGGACGGCACCCTCGTCTCTCGGAAACCACGACCTCGCGACCTTCGGCGTCCGTATCGACGACAGCACTCGCCCGCTATCGGCCGACGGTGAGCCGTTGTTCGAGAACCTCTTCGCTGCCGGCCGGGTCGTCGGTGGCCACGATGCCGTCGCCCAGCATGCCGTTGCCGGTGTCGCGCTGGCGACGGGTGCGGCGGCCGGTCTGTCCGCTGTCTCGGGATAGGCTTAACTGTCAGGCTGCCCCAGCCTCCACGTAAGACAGTGACATGATCGATATCTCGATGGACATGCAGCAGTACGACTGCCCGTTCATCGACACCACGGCGGATCACGAGGTCTCCTTCGCAACCTTCCACTGGACGTTCGACGATACGACCCGCGAGCTCGAAACCCGGATGGTCGTCGAGGCCGACGGCCGTGGCCAACTGGACGCCGGACTCGAGACGCTTCGTGATCACCCCTCGATGTTCTCTTACGAACTCGTCAAACGGTGGGGGGACGTCGCCCACATCCGCACGGTCATCGACGAGACCGATGCGATGGGGACGATTCGCACGAACGACGGCTACATCACCGGGCCTTTCTTCATCGAGGACGGCTCCGAGATCTGGCACGTCGGGTTCGACTCCCCGGGTCGGGCAGACGCAACGCTGTCGGAACTCGAGCGAAACAATGAGTTCGACGTAGTCTCCCGGAACGAGAACGGCCTTCCGGATTTCCAGGACCTGTTGACCCGGAGCGAAGCCGCAATGGACCTCGTGGAGGCCACACGGTCGCTGTCGAGCGTCGAGCGTGAGACGCTCGCGGCTGCCGTCGAGGGCGGCTACTTCGAGACACCTCGGGAGACATCGCTGGGCGCCCTCGCCGAGGAGTTCGACGTCTCGAAGTCGGCTGTCTCGAAGAACATCCGCCGTGGGCAGGCCAAACTCACCGAGCGGGTCGTCGACGTCATGGACGACCTCGAGGGCAACGAGCTACGTTAACATACGAACCGCCGGGTTCACACCGACCGCCCCCGTACCCGGGGGTATGGCTCCCAGACTCACGAGGCGTCGACTGCTCGCGTCCGTCGGTGCGGCGGGTGCTGTCGGACTGGCCGGGTGCGGCGACGGTGGCGATACCGGGGACACGGGCGGCGACGGTAGCGACGGTGGCGGAACGCCGACGCAGGGGGACGGCGGGACGACCACGCCAAGCGGCGCCCAGGGCACGGTCCGACTCGGAGTCTTCAACCCCCACTCCGGCGGGCTTGTGTACTACGGGAACCACACGCTCTGGTCGATGTATGCGGGGCTGAAGTACAAGGGTGGTGAGGCCACCGAAGTCCCGGGCCCCGAGGCTGGGACGGGCACCTACGAAGTGGAGGTCGGGGACGTCACCTACGAGATCATCGTTGGTGACTCCGAGGGCAGCTCGAGCACGGCTCAAACCCGCGCCGAGGAGTTCGTCTCGGACATTGGCGTGGACGTCCTCCTCGGCGGGACGAGCTCCGCGTCGGCGACCACGGTCGCGAACAACGTCGCCTCGCCGGAGGAGGTTCCCTACATGGTCGCGCCTGCCGCGGCGGTGTCGATAACCGGCAGCAGCGAGAACTGCGGGCCCAACGTCTTCCGCGCGAGCGAGAACGTCGGCATGGACGCCCAGAGCGGCGGCGCCTACATCGCCGAGGAGACGGATATCGACAGCGTCTGGATCTACTACGCCGACTACAGCTTCGGTCAGGATGTCGACACCAACTACACGCGAGTTCTCGAGGCAAACGGCGTCACCGTCGACGGCCACACACCACTCGCACCGGACTACAGCGAGGACTGGGAGGGTCAGCTCGACAAGGCGATGGACGCCGGGTCCGACGGAATCATCGCCGGCTTCACGGTGGCCGCCCTGCCCGCGATGTTCCAGGTCTTTCTGAACAACCTCGACAAGTACGACTTCAGCGCGGTCGGCGGCCTGACCACGAACGCTGGTGCGACCGCCCTGGGGTCGACCTTCCAATCGGCACTTGGCGACCTCTCCGAGTCAGCCATCCAGGACGCTGGCCTCGGTCCGTTCACTACTCGCTACCACTGGAACCAGTACGACAACGAGATCAACTCCGAGTTCGTGGATTTCTACGCCAGCAAGTACGGCATCTATCCGGACCTGTTCAGCAGCGGGGCCTTCGTCTCGACCGCGGCAATTCACGAGGCGGTGATGGCCGGGGGCTCGACCGATCAAGACGACATCCGCGAGAACCTCCGTGGGCTGACCGTCAGCGACACACCCAAGGGTGCGGACGCCTACGAATTCCAGGAGTTCGACAACCAGGCCCGTTCACCCATGACGGTGACGAACTTCATCCCGACTCAAGAGGACGTGGCGGAGTTCTGGGGCGACGCTGCGGTTCAGCCCGGCGAGCCACTTCAAACGTACCCCGCAAGCGAGACGACGCCCGGCCAGGACACCGAAGTCATCACTTGCGACCTCTGAGATGCTACGGACGGCCGGGCTGACGAAGCACTTCGGCGGCGTCACCGCAGTCGACGAGGTCGATTTCGAGCTCGACGAAGAGCTTTGTTCGCTGATCGGGCCCAATGGCGCCGGCAAAACCACCTTCTTCAATCTGCTCACGGGGAGTTTGAGCCCGTCGGCCGGCCGGATCGAGTTCCACGGCGTCGACATCACTGATGCCGACCCCCAGGAGACGGCGTCGCTGGGTATCCACCGATCGTACCAGATCACGAATATCTTCCCGAACGCAACGGTATTGGAAAACGTCAGAATCGCGGCCCAGGCGAGCGATCCCCGGAGTTCGTGGACATTCTGGCGGGCTGAAAGCGACTTCGTCGAGCACCGCGAAGCGGCCCACTCCATCCTGGAGCGGGTCGACCTCGGCGAGCGGGCGATGGAGGCGGCGAATACCCTCAGCCACGGCGAGAAGCGCAAGCTCGAGGTCGCTATCGCGCTGGCGGGCGACCCGGATGTACTCCTGCTCGACGAGCCAAACGCGGGGGTGTCCTCGGACAGCGTCGGCGACATCATCGACCTCATCGAGGACGTCGCCGACGACCACGCCGTCCTGCTCGTCGAGCACAACATGGACGTCGTCATGACGGTGAGCGACCGCATCGTCGTCCTCAACCAAGGCTCGGTCATTGCCGACGGCGAGCCGGCGGAAGTCCGGGGCGATCCCAACGTGCAGGAAGCATACCTGGGTGGCTATGAGGCCGGTGACGTCGCGGAGGGGGATGCCGTGTGAGTCTCCTCGAGGTCAGCGAAATTCACACGTACTACGATGAGAGCCACATCCTCGAGGGCGTCTCGCTGTCGGTCGGCGACGACGAGGTCGTCGCGCTCATGGGCCGCAACGGCGTTGGGAAGACGACCACGCTTCGCTCGATTCTCCAGCTAACTCCGCCCAGAAAGGGGGAGATCACCTACAAAGGAGAGTCCATCGTCGGCCGATCCACGCACGAGGTCGCGGAGCGAGGTATCGGCTGGATTCCCGAGGATCGACGGGTATTCGGGCATCTGACCGTCGACGAGAACCTCCGCGCCGCGGTGCGATCTGACAGCGATCTGGCCGCCGCGCGGGAACTGGCCTTCGAAACGTTCCCGATCCTCGAGGAGCGCCGCGAACAGGAGGCGGGGACGCTCTCGGGAGGGCAACAACAGATGCTCGCGATCGCCCGAGGCCTCGTCGGCGGCTTCGACTTGCTGCTGGTTGACGAGCCAAGCGAGGGTCTAGCCCCCCAGATCGTCGCCAACGTGGCGGACGCACTCGCGGACCTCGCGGACCGCGTCCCCGTATTGCTAGTGGAACAGAACGTCCGCCTGGCGCTGGATCTCGCTGACCGTTTTTATGTGCTCGATCAGGGCCGAGTCGTCGACAGCGGTGACACCGACGAAGTAACCGCCGAGTCCGAGCGGCTCCGGGAGGTGCTATCGGCGTGAGCGCACTGCTCCAGGTCGGCCCCGGCACCCTCGTCCAGATCCTGATCGAGGGGCTCGGGACGGCGGGTGTATTCGTCATGATCGCGAGCGGGCTGACGCTCATCTTCGGGCTCATGGGCGTTCTGAACTTCGCCCACGGCGCGCTCACCACCGTCGGTGGCTACGTCGGCGGCGGAGTGGTCGTGATGCTGCTCGCCGGTGGAGGCGGCATCGGCCAGTTCGGCCTGTGGCTCGTCGCCCTCGGCCTCAGCGGCCTGGTGCTCGCCGTCCTCGGCGGCGCCATCGAGTTCGGGCTGATCCGCAAGCTGTACGGCCGCGACCCGATCGAACAGATCCTCCTCACCTTCGGCGTCGCGTTAGTCATCCAGGAACTCCTCCTGATGCTGTTGGGCAACTGGCAGTCAGGCCAGCCCGATCCGACGACGTCGTGGGGCGAGCCGATCGTCAGCGGCCCGGCATTCATGTCCCCCGGCCGGTCGATCGACCTGCTCGGCGTCTCGATCCGTGGTTTCACTCCCGTAAAGATGCTGATCGGTGCCCTCGTCGTCGTCGGGGTCTGGGCCTTCCTCACGAAGACCCGCTACGGGCTGTACATTCGCGCCGGGACGGCGGACGCCGAGATGGCGGAGGCGCTTGGTATCGACGTCCAACGAGTGTTCACCGTCGTCTTCGCCATCGGCATCGGCCTCGCCGGCATGGCCGGGATGTTCCTCATCTGGGAACGGACCTACGACCTCACGTACCTGATGGGCGCACAGGCCCTCCTTCCGGCGTTCATCATCGTCGTCGTCGGCGGCCTCGGGACCTTCAAAGGGACGGTCGCCGCCTCGGTGATCGCCGGCGTCCTCTTCGAGGCGGGTATCTTCCTCCAGACCAACGTCGTCACGGAGTTCTCACAGCTCAACAATATCTTCATCTTCCTCTTACTCGTCGTCGTGTTGATCGTCCGGCCGCGGGGCCTGTACGGCCAGGAGGAGGTGGGCGGGCATTAGCACCCCGACACGAACCCGACGGGCGCGGATCGGGCAGGCTCTCCGGGAGCATTCGATCCACCTCGTGGTGATAGCTATCTTTGCGCTGTATCCCGGGCTGTACGCCTTGCTCGTGGGCGACGTCACCGCCTTCGACGACTACGGACTGCTTGCGGTGGCGCTTCCGAACGTCCGGGTGATGACCGAAATCCTCTACCTGGCGCTGTTCGCTATCTCGTTCGACTTCATCAGCGGCTACACCGGCTACCTCTCCTTTGGCCACTCGATGTTCTTCGGCAGCGGCATGTTCCTCGTCCTGGGCGCGCGGGAAGGCCTGCTGCCGGTCGTCGGTCCCGGGACATCCTTCATGGCGCTGATCGTCCTTGCCATGCTGGTCACTTTCGCGATCACGGTGCTGATCGGATCGGTCTCGTTCAAACTTACGGGTGTCTACTTCGCGATGATCACGCTCGGATTCGCCGAGATCGCGAAACTCCTCATGATCGAGCTATTCGGCAGGGAATCCGCCATCACGCCCGAGGCGAGCGAAACGGCACTCGGTGTCCCATTCGTCTCCGAGCTGCAGCTGCCCCTGAGTGGCGGTGGCGACGCGGTCGTCGCTCTGCATTCCGTGCCCGGCATCGACCTCCTCGTCGACCTCGTGAACGTGCTGCCGATACTCGGGGGCTGGATCGGCGAGACGGTCGTGTTCGACTCGGTCGTAACGGCCTACTACCTGATCGGCATCGTCACGCTGCTCGGGTACCTCGCGATGCAGCGGATCATTCACTCGCCCTTCGGGCGTGTCATGATCGCCATCCGGGAAAACGAGGAGCGAGCTCGGGCAGTCGGTTACGACACCTACCGCTTCAAGCTGGTGGCATTCGGCGTGAGCGGCGCCTTCGCCGCGCTGGCAGGGGCGCTGGCCGCTGGGTTCCGAAACTCGGGCGATCCCTCGATCCACTTCGACGTCATCGAGATGTCCGGCGACGCGCTGCTCGCAACGATCATCGGCGGGATGGGGACGCTCGCCGGCCCACTGTTCGGTTTCATCTTCCAGCGCAGCCTCGACGAAATCCTCGGCGGGACGATCAGCCTCGTCGGCTGGATCGAGGCCACGTTCCCGGAACTCGTCGAGGCGACGATCGCCGCCGGCATTACCGTCCAGGACGTCCTCAACAATTCGGTCCAGGGCTTCGGCGGCCTCTACGTCGGCATCGTGTTCATCCTGTTCATCCTCTACGTTCCCGGCGGGATGCTGGGGACGTTGCGGGCGCGTCTGGGCGGCACGCTCGCCGAGGAGTTTCCGAACTGGATTGGCCGGCGGGTCGCTCAGCTCCGCTCACTCCTGGACCGGGACAGTAAGTGACCGATCCGACGCTCAGCTTCCGGTGAGAGTTCTCAGGAGATCGGTGATGTCGTCGAGGGCGTCGAAGCGGTCGAGACAGTCGAGCGACCGGTCGACGCGCGCGTCCGGAAGCGTCCGGCCGGCACACCGCCGATATTTTGACTCGAAATCCGCATCCGACATCGGATTGCCGGCACTGCCTGGTGGGTCGTCCACAGTCCTCTGGACGGTCTTGCCGCCGGCGGTGTGGACCGTCACGGCGGCCCCGTATTCCCGGTCCGCGAAGGTCACCGGGTCCCGCAGAAGATTGACGTGATCGGCCATGGTCGCGATATCCTCCCGAGGCACCGCGGCATCGCGAAAGTGATCGAGAGTGAGTTCGCCGTCCATGAGCGCCGCGGCGACGCAGTATTGGACGCTGAACTTGGCCTCGAGGCCGGTCGTCGGTTCGGGCGTGTCGGTGTGGTCGAGCCGGCGCGGGTGCTCCGCGATAGTGATCGACTCGATAGACGTCGGGTCACACTCCGATCGCAGGCTCAAGGCAGCGTGAACCGCCGACTGGACGCTTCCACAGCACGGGTGTATCTTGAACCACACCCGAGGGTCGACGACCGCCCAGGGGTCACCCAGGCCCGCAGAGAGCGGCTCGATCTCCGGCTCCGAGTCGCCTCGGAAGAGGGCACAGAACCCGCCAAAATCCTCTTCGAGGGCATCTTCGCTTGCGGTGAACCCACCAGCGGCAAGATCTGCGGCTTCTACGCCTGCCCGGGAGGCATTACCCACGTGGAATGGCTTGGTCATCGTGCCAAAATTTGCCTTGATCCCGCTCGCTTCGGACGCGGCGATGCCTATGGCCCGTCGAATTTCGGCCGGAGTGGCGTCAACGAACCGTGCCGCGGCGACGGCCGCCCCGATAGCGCCTGTGACCGAGGTGGGGTGCCATCCGCGCTCGTACAGCCCGGGATTTAGGGCCTCCGCGATCCTGATCTCCGCCTCCGCACCCACGAGGAACGACGTGAGGAACTCTGCGCCGGTACCGCCTTCCCGGAAAGCCAGCGGCAGGAGTGCGGCTACGAGCGGCGCGGAGGGATGGCCGCCCATCCCCACGTGGATATCGTCGTAGTCCAGCGCGTGAGCGAGGATGCCGTTTCGGAGCGCCGCATCGCGAGCGGTTCCGGTGCACTCGCCGGCCAGCGTCGGCACGGCCCCCGAGGGCGACTCGAGTCCGGCGGTAGCCCTGTCCGCGATCGGTTCCTCCGTCGCCGCGAGCGCGACGCCGACGGTGTCTGTCAGCATTCGCGTCCCGATATCGACCACCGTCGGCGACAAGTCCGCGAAGTCGGTCTCGGCGGCGAACTCGGCCAGTCGGTGTGTGACCGACGTCTCGACCCCCTCGCTGGCCATCGGACTATGTCTCGTCCGCGAGCCGGCTGGAAACCGCCTCCCGGGCCGCGCCCACATCGCTGGCGACGTTGACGAGACTGGCACCCATATCGAGTGCGGCGTCGACGCTGCCGACGTAGCCGCGACTGACACCGATCGGCACGCCATGGTCCTCGCCCGCAGCGAAGAACGTCTCCATCGCGTCGCGGACCGCCGGGTGGTCCTGTTCGAGCGGGTGCCCGAGCGACACCGAGAGGTCGGAGGGACCGATTTGGCAAAATCCGAGGCCGGATACGGAGAGGATCTCGTCGATATTCTCGAGCGCGGCCTGGTTCTCGAGCATTACGCCGGGGAGCACTTGCTCATCCTCGTGCTCGATGTAGTCGTCGGGTCGGTTACCCCACGTGTTTGCAAGGCTCGTCGCGACCCCGCGGTCGCCAGGCCCACCGTCGTACTCGAACCGGGCGGCTTCGACGGCCTTCCGGACGTCCCGGGCCGTCTCGATTCGCGGCACGACGAACGTCCTGATACCGGTGTCGAGCACCTTCCGAATCTCGTGGTCGTGGCCGGATTCGATCCGGACGACCGGTTCGATGCCCGCGGCTGCCGTCGTCCGCCGGACCCGCTCGAGAGCCGTCGAGTCAGACGCCGACGCCCCAATGTGCTCGTGATCGAGCCAGACGTAGTCGAGTCCCGCATCCGCGAACACCTCGATCATGGCCGGTGACATCGTGGTGGCTTTGCCGCCGAACACGATTCCACCGGCTGCCAGGTCATCAGCGATGTAATTGTCGTAGGTCATGCTCGGCCCCCGGTTTCTGCCCCGTACTGTTAAACGTATGCCGTGAGGTCAGGCCGGCAGACCGTCCGTCGACACCGATCCGGCGAGGCGCGCCACCACGAGGCAGGCGATACCGCCAAGCCCGGCGATCACACCGGTTGCCACAACGGTCAGTTTGACCGCGGGGCCGAAACCGAAAAGCGGCGTAGCCACGGCGATGGCCGCGCCCATGGCGACCGGTGTGATCGTCGACGCGATCCATCCGACCGACTCCGCCAGGCTCACGAGTCCGCCGCGGAGCGACTGGGGCGGCAGCGTCGAGATGATGCTCCGGTAGATAGATAGGGTCACTCCCTCGCCGACACCGAGTAGGACGACGCCGAGGACGGCGCCGGCGAGTCCGGGCGTCAGGACGAAGATCGCAAACCCCACGGTGAGCGACACGTTCGCAGCCACGAGTGGATAGAACCGGCTGTCGAACCGCTCGGTAATCCTCCCGGCCTGCGTCGCCGGTACCGCGAATGCGAGGCTGCCGAGCGACGTCAGCAGTCCGGCCACCGCAGGCGAGCTCCCAAGCAGGCGGACGATGACGATGGAGTTGTAGGTCAGAAAGCCGAACCACACTACGGATGGGAGGCCGCGGGCGAGGATCATCGCCGAAACGCGAGGGTGGCGAAGCAGCGTCGCCAGGTCCGCGAGGTACGCCCGCGTTCCATCGCTACCGGAATTTCTGTCACCAGGCGTCGGTTCGTCGAGTAGAACGGCCACCGCGACAGCGGCTGGAATCGCGATGGCGTAGAGAAGGAAGGGGAACCGCCAGCCCAGTGCGACGACCAGGCCAGCCACCACCGGCAGGACCGTTCCACTGGCCCCCGACGCCGCGAACCGCAGACCCTGGCCGGTGGCCTCACGATCCCCGGAGTAGAGGTCTCCAATGAGCGTGATGATGATCGGGTTGAGCCCGGCCGCACCGACGCCCTGGAGGAATCTTAGCGCGAGCGCAACCTGGAAATTTGGCGTGATGGCGACGGCGAGCCCGGCGATCCCGAATACGAGTAGGGAGCCGACGAGAACGGGCTTGCGGCGGTACCGATCCGCGAGCGCGCCCATTGGCGGTATGAAGAAGACCTGCGGGAGCGTATACGCTGAGATGAGCAGGCCGATGCTCGTCGCGGACACGCCAAACGGCCCCACGAGCGAGTCGAGAACCGGCGACAGCATCGCCGTCCCCATGATCGGGAGGACTGTGGCATACAACAGCACCTGATAGTCGGCGTCCCGGAGGATAGTGGCGTGTCGGCCGAAAAGCGTCCGGAGCGAGACCACGTCGTCAGGGGCTGAGCCGAGCCGCGAGTTATAAACTTCTATCTGGGTGGCTCAGAACTCCGGAATGACCTCATCCGCGAAGAGTTTCATGGATTCGGTCGCGTCCTTCGCAGGCATGCCCGGCCACTGGAATCGCATGATCAGGTGATCGACGTCGAGGCGGTCCTCGTAGCGTTCGATCCCCGCCGCAACCGTCTCCGGCGAGCCGATGAGGAACCGATCGGCGGCATACTCCTCGAAGGTTTCGTCCTCGTCACCGAGGTCTTCGGGACTTCCCCAGGACTGGTACTTGTCGTACTTCGCCGACAGCGACGGCAACGCGAGTTCCTTGGCCCGCTCGTCCGTCTCGGCGACAAACACCTCCCGTCTGATCGGTCGGGCGTGGGGCTCGCCGGACAGTGCCGCCTCGTAAGTCTCCTGCATCGACTCGATATCTTCGATCAACGCGCTCGAGCCGATCACCCAGCCGTCACCGACGTCGCCGGCCCGCCGCAACGCCGGCTCCGCGCCGCCGCCGAGCCAGACGGGCGGACCACCGTCCTGGACCGGTTTCGGGTTCACGGAGACGTCCTCGTACGAGAGGATTTCGCCCTCGTAGGTGACGTGGTTCTCGGTCCAGAGCTGGCGGAGCAGTTCGATGCCCTCCGTCGTCCGGGGGCCGCGTTCATCGCGAGGGACGCCCATGACGGAAAACTCCTGTTCGCGGTAGCCAACGCCGGCGCCGAAGACGAGTCGGCCCTCCGCGAGCACGTCGAGCGTCCCGAGTCGCTCGGCCAGCTGGACGGGGTTGTGCAACGGAAGGATGGCTACGCAGGTGCCGAGGGTCACGTCGTCGGTCTCGGCTGCGAGGTATGGCAGGAGTTGAAAATTGTCGAAGTAGATGTCCTCGGTGAAGTGGTGGGCGGCGACCCAGAGCGAGTCGTACCCGTTGTCGTCGATGACTCGGGCCTGCTCACGCAGTTCCGCCGCGCAGGTCAGCTGGTCGCGCTCGGCCGCGTGCTGTGTCAAGAGAACGACGCCGAAGTCCATGACCAATCCTCTCAGGTGGCCTCGAAAAGGGTTTGGGCGGTATCCTCACTCAACTGCATACGAATATACCGGTCCACTACTCACATTGACGTCTCCCGCCGGAAGCCTCGGGCATTCGCCTCAAATCGGTGAAAACTGGTGGCCCTCAGATGGGCACGGTCACGGCTTCGTCGCGGGTGTAAGTGAAGGTGTGGACGATCGAGGAAATGTTCTCGCCGCCGGCCGTGAGAACGATAGCGTCGGCGGGCGATCTCAAAAGCTGCTTCTCTGAGTATGGGAGGGTGCAATTTTCGTACATGTACTCCTTGAACTCCCGCTTGGTATAGTGCTGTGACAGGTAGTCGATGTGATCGTCACAAAGGACGAAGAGCGTCTCACCGGGGACGTCGGCGGCGCAGGTCCCGGCATGGGCGCCCTGCCGGGCGAAGGCCTTGAGGATGTCCTCGGGTTCGCGGTCGCCGTGTGCGCCTTCGGCCGAAATGTGTGGAGCGTGGGCGCTCGTGACCGTGACGGCGTTCTCGTCGGGAGCCATGTCCGCGCGGGTGACGTGAACCGGATCCCAGGGCTTCTCGCGGCCCTTCTCGGCGAAGCAGTTGGTATACCGGCCGGCGAAACCGTGAGAGGCGCGGGTCCCCTCGCCGGGATAGACGCCGCCGACCGCGAGCAACGTGAGACTGATCGCGCGCCCGATGGTGGCGTTTGCACGGTATCCGGGCCCAAACAGGCCGACGCCGTTGTTGATGTCGAGATCGTCGACGATGGGGCCGCTAACGACCGTCGCGAGGAAGTACCCGCCCGTGGTGCTTGTGACCGCCCGGAGATTATCCCATTGGGAAACGGCCTCGAAAGCGCCGATGACGACGGGGAAGTACGCGGGTTTACAGCCCGCCATGACGCAGACCTCGGCGAGCGTCTCGAGGTCGAGGGGTTCGAAGTTGGCGGGGATTTCGAGCAGAATTTCGTCTGGGTCCCGGTCGACCGCGGCGAGTACGTCATCGATGCTCTCCTCGTCGGGAGGAATAACCGGAAGTCCGTCGGACTGGTCGTTCGCCACGAGGTGTTCGTACAGCTCCCGGGGATCGTCGAACGCGTCGAACCTGGGCATGCCCCAGGGCTCAGTCGTCGGCGGCTTGTACCTGCCGGTCGCCGTGGGCGCGACAGTCGCCGGCCACGCAATCGTCGCAGGTGAGCATGGCCTCGAGGTCGGGGGCGAGTTTGCTCATGAGCGCTTCGATCTCGGCTTGGGAGTCGTACTTCGTTGATTGGGGGATGGTGACCAGCGGAAGCTGCTCGTAGCCGTAACTGCCGGCAATTTTCCGGTTGAGATCGAGGAAGTCCTCGCTTATGATCTGTACCGTCGGGATGTCGTGATTCTCGAAGGCGATGGCGTCTACCGACGACGAGGAGTTACATGAGCCACACAGGGCGAAGCCTTCGACGATGCCGTCGACGTCGTCACCGACGATCGTCTCGACGTCTTCGTCGGTCAACGGCCGCGAGAAGTGAGCCTTCTCGTAGTAGTCGAGGGACTCCACGCCGTATTCCGCGGAAAGCGACGTCTCCAGCGATTCGTGCATCTCCATGGAGTTGGGCGTCCCCAGCGAGACGAAGGTCAACGTCGTGCCGTTGAGGTCTTCGAGGCGGTCGGCGAAGCCGCCGTCGATCTCGTTCGACTCGTCGCCGTCGAAGCCGGGTACCTGGTCGGGCATGGAACACAATACCCCGACGGAGGGGATAAACCTACGGTCGCCAGTCGAACGCGGCTTCGAGATCGTGTGGCTCGTGGCCACCGGTGCGGATCGCGCGTTGAGCGTACGACCGCAGCGCCGGGCGGAAATCCGGGTGCGCACACGACGCGACGATAGCCTCGGGCCGCTCCCGTGGCGAGAGGCCACGAAGGTCCGCCACCCCCTGTTCGGTGACGACGACATCGATGTCGTGCTCGGTGTAGTCGGGGTGGGAGACCATCGGCACAATCCGCGAGGTGTCCCCGTCCTTCGCCGTCGATCCAAGTACGAGAATCGACAGGTGCGCGTTTCGGGTAAAATCACCCCCGCCGCCGATGGCGTTGACAACCTGGGAGCCGTCAATGTGTGTTGCATTGGCGTGGCCGTAGAGATCCACCTCGAGGACGGTGTTGATGCTGACGACGCCGAACCGGTCGATCAGTTCCGGCGCGTTCGAGACGTTCGCGTTCCGCAGGACGACGTGGTTCGCGTAACGGTCGATATCGGCCCGCAGTCGTTCACCGCCCTCCGAGGAGAGTGCGAGCGACGTGGCGCTCGCGCCGGCGATCGTGCCGTCGTCGATAGCGTCGAGCAGGCCGTCTTGGAACACCTCACCGAAGTAGACCACTTCGCGCCCGGATAGGTCGGCGTCACCGATAGCGCCCATAAGGGCGTTCCCGAGGCTACCGACGCCGAATTGGACCGCTAGGCGGTCGCCGACGACCGGATTGCGATCCACCTCGATTTCGAGGAAGTCACGGAGGACAGCTGCTATCGCGCCGTCGCGGGGCGTCGGCTCCCGGAACTCGTAGGCCTTGTCCGGCCGGTCGGTACGGACGATTCCACGAAGATCGGCCGGGTCGAATTCGATCCGCGGGCCGCCGATCCGTCCCGCTGGATCCGCGAGCGGAATCGGTCCGCGCTCGGGCGGGAGCGGCCGGGGGTAGACGTCGTAAACCCGCTCGAGTTCGAGTGGTTGGGCGGCGTTGAGTTCGATAAGCAGATCATCGGCGAGCTCGACGAACGCGGGCGTGTGGCCGATGGATCTGGCCGGGATCAACCAATCCTCGCCGACGGCCGACGCTTCCACGACGGCGACGTCGGGTTCGCCGTAGTGGCCGGTGCGGGCCTCGAGACTCACCTGGGAGAGGTGCCGATCGCTGTAGTGGACCTCCCCGGCGTTGCTGGCGTTACGCATCGCCCGACTTGTCTGGGCGGGGTACCGTCGGGCGACGGCGTCCGCCTCGACGAGGTCGGTATCTATCTCGTCGCCGACGACCGCGCCGCTGACAACGGTCAGGTCGAGGTCCCGGCCGCTCGCGGCCAGTGCCTCCGGAATCGCCTTCGGGTAACCCACGCGGCCGAACCCCGAGACGAGCAGTACGGCGGCCCGGTCGATCCCGGCTGCCTGCGTGGCTGCATCGACGACCGGATGGTCACCGGCCAGCCGTTCACTGTGCATGCTCACGGGCTTCGTGCACCGAAACGTCAGTGTGTCGGGCCTGGTTTTGGCGAACCTAAAATTACAAGAGGCGCCACCGCCTGCCACGCGTAATGGCGACACTCGAGCAGACCGATCCCGGCTACGACTTCGACGACCTGACCGTCGTGATGGGGACGTATAACGAAGAAGCCGCCATCGAGACCGTCCTCGCGGACGTCGATCGCGTGACTGACGGTCGAGCGAACGTGGTCTGCGTCGACAGTTCCTCCGACCGCACGGCAGAGCTGGCTCGGGCGGCCGGCGCACGCGTCATCGAACAGGAACCGCAGGGCTACGGCGTCGCCGTGCGAGCGGCCCTCCTGGCTGCCGACCGACCGGTGGTGGTCACGACCGACTGTGACGACACCTACCCGATGGAGCGGCTGCCGGACTTCTTAAACCGGATCAACGAGGGATACGACGTCGTCAGCGGCGACCGACTGACAAACGGAGCCGACGCGATGCCGCGGCTGAATCGGCTGGGGAACCGCGCCTTCGCGTCCGTCGCGAGCCTGTTGCTGGGCGAAGAGCTCACCGACACGACCACAGGTATGCGAGCCTACCGCAGGGAACTGATCCAAAAGATCCGGTGGACCGAAAACACCGGCCTCTCCGCGGAGTTGCTGATGCGGCCGGTGGCGCGGGACTACGACGTGATCGAGGTCCCCATCGACTACCGCGAACGGGCCGGCGAGACGAAACTGGACCCATTCGCGGGCGGGGCGGCCATCCTGAAGTCGATCATCTCCGTGGGCGTTCAGGAACGCCTTCGGTGATCAGCCGGCCGCGAGGGTCGTGTTCAGGCCGATGCCGGGGCCGTGGGCGCCGGGTACGTAGGTGCCGCCGAGACCACACTGTCTGACGTCGCGACACAGCCGTTTGCGGGGCGTGATAGCGCGAACATGGCCGTCTTCGACGAGGATCGGGAGCTCGATTTCGTACTCGAAACTGTCGAGCCCGCCGGTATCCACGAAGACGGTCAGGTGGAGTGAGTCGTTGGCGGCGAGAGGGAGCGAGGCCTGGCTCGTCGTCGACGGGCCGGCGAGGCGCGCCACGCCTGGTTCAATCGACGTGACGAGTTCGAGCGAGTCGTCTCCCGCCCCGACCGGGACGGCGACTCGGCCGCCGGATCGGTTCTCGAGTGTCACGGCGACGGCTTCAGTGATGGGCGGGAGGTCCGCTTTGGTCGACAGGGTAACACGATCGCCTGATACGTGGGTAAGGCGCTCTAGCGTTGGTGTCACTGTGTCGCCGCTCGGCGGGACCCACTCACCCCGGTACCCGAACCGGTGGAGGATACGGTCGGGAAAGGCGTCACGAACGGCAAACACGCGGCGGTCCTGGGCGTAGACGACGTCGCCGCCGAAGTCGGGGTCGTTGCGGAGATACTGAAACGGATGGGCGAGCCAGTTCCCGTGTGGCGTGGGCAGGTAGACGAGCGCCCGGTCGAACTCAGCCGACTCGATCGGCTCGTAGGCTTCGTCGTAGTAGTCGGTGACGACGCGGTTCTGGTCGACGGGGTCGGCGACGGTAAAGCCGGCCACACCGGCGATCCCTGAGAGGGCCAACGTGAGCGCGAGTGAGGCGGCGAGCGCCCGGTAACCGTCCATGGCTGTGAGGCGTGGCAGCATCCACTTGGTGGCACGAACCAGCGCCAGGCCGCCGAACGCGGCCGTGGGGAGGAGCAACGGGACGTGGTAATAGGGACCGAGGTGGCCCATCAGTCCGAACCCCGGGGCATCCAGGTTGCCGATGGCGTTCAACGACCCCCAAAACGCGAACTGGCCCGCGAGCACAGCGGGCACCAGGCCCGCGAGAACCAGCCGGCGGGCATCTATGTCTCGGCCGCTACGCAGGGCGACTCCCAGGCCACCGATTGCGAGAAGGACGCCGAACGGGGCCGCTGCCGACCACCTGGTGGTGTAGGCGTCGAGGGCGATTCGGTGGCTCTCGACGGCGAGTCCGAGGTCGTAGACGACTTCATGGTCAAGCAGCGCACGCCGGCCGAAGCCGGGGCCATCGAGCGGACCAAACACCTGGTAGGGGAAGGTCAGCGGCGCTCCTGTCATGTACCAGTTGTACCCGATGGCCAGTGCGACGCCGAGGAGGCCGACTGTCGCAACCGTGAGTTGTCGGGTGAGTGCCCGCCGGCCGCCGCGGTAGCTCTCGACGATGGCGTGCCCCACGAACGGGAGTGCAAACAGGACCGCGGTGTAGGGCCGTGAGAAGAACGCGAGGCCGGCCGCGGCGCCGGCGAGGGCGGCCAGCCTGCGGTTATCAAGACGGTGGGCCCGCAGGTAGGACCAGGCAAACACCAGGAGGATCGCGAAGGTCGGCAAGTATGGAAGGAAGACCGCCGACTGGATCAGGAAGAGGGGGCTGGAGACCAGCAGGACGGCAGCCGCGAGGCCGACACTGGGATCGAACACCTCCGCGGTCGTCGCGTACGTAAACCCGACGGCCGCCGCAGCGACAAATCCAAGGGAGAGCTGCGGCAAGCCGACTACCATTCCCACGGCGAAAATTGCCGCGGTGACGGGGGCGTACTTCGGGTAGAGGATGCCGTCCTGGGCGACGAAGAACCACGGTCGAAGCGCACCCTCCACCGGCGGATCGAGGACGAGGCGTCCCTCGAGTAGCATCGCGGCCTGCTTCAGGTAGACACCTTCGTCGTGATTGAACGAACGGTAGGGGAATAGGTCGAGCGAGAGCCAGACCGCGAGGACCCCGGCGACGACGGCCAGCGCAGCGGCCGCATGGCGTGACTCGATTCGCCGCCACCGGCCGGACAGCCAGGCTAGCCGGTCGCCGGCCATCTCAGGCGCTGGGATACCAGGCCAGCGGGTGATCGGCCACGATGTCGACCGCGACCGGCTGGTCGTGCTCGAACGTCTCGACGTGGTTATGGAGACAGCGGACCATCTCGCCGCTCGTCAGCTCGATACGGTAGACGAACGCGGGGCCGGTGTACTGGCGGTGAACGATGCGGCCGTCGGCCTCGGCGGGAGCCGCCGGCCTCGCTTCTAAGTCGTCAGGACGGAGGAGGACGTCGATCTTCGCTCCGTCGTAGGCCGCAACCGGGCCGTTGAGCTGATCCGTCGTAAGCGTCCCCAGGCTCGTCTCGACTACGTCGCCGCGGACCCGGCCGGGCAGGAAGCTCGCCCGGCCGAGAAAGCTCGCAACGAACCGCGATTCGGGGTTCTCGAAGACGACCTCCGGTTTGCCGACCTGTTCGATTTTCCCCTCGTTCATGATCGCGACGCGGTCCGAGATTGATAGTGCCTCCTCCTGATCGTGGGTGACGGACACAGCGGTGACACCGGCCTCCTTGAGAATCCGTCGGACCTCCTCACGCATCTCCACCCGCAACCGTACGTCCAGGTTCGAGAACGGCTCGTCCAGCAGGAGGACGTCCGGCTCCGGAGCGAGTGAGCGGGCGACAGCCACGCGCTGTTTCTGCCCGCCGGAGAGCTGACTGGGCATCTTGGTGCGATGGTCGAGCAGACCGACGAGTTCGAGCAGTTCGTCCACCCGTTCCTCGCGGTCGGTCTCGGCCCACTCACGGAGCCCGAATGCGACGTTTTTCTCGACGGATAGGTGTGGAAAGAGTGCGAAGTTCTGGAAGACGAGGCCGACGTCACGGTCCTCGGGCTCGCGGAATGTGTGGTCGTCCGCTACCACGTCGCCCGCGATGGTGATCGAGCCCTGGGTGGGGCGGTCGAGCCCCTCGATCAATCGGAGTGTGGTCGTTTTGCCACAGCCCGACGGCCCGAGTAGCGTGATGAGCTCGCCCTCCTTTACCGACAGCGTCAGGGAGTCGACGGCAGTCTCCGAGCCGAATCGCCGTGTGACGCCGTCGAGTTCCAAGACCGTCGCAGGTTCCCCGCCGGATCCGTCACCGACCGTCCGGCTAGTGACCGGTTCCACCACGGCGGGGTTGTCATTCCGTGCCATTGTATTGTTCTCGGCGGAGGATCACGAGCATCGACAGTGCCGATGCGCCCACAAGTACGAGCGCCGGCACTGCTGCCCGTCCGTACGCGGCACTTTCCTGCACCTGCCAGATATATGTGACGAAGGTCTCGAAGCCGAGCGGCCGCAGCATGAGGGTCGCCGGGAGTTCCTTGACTGTTGTCAAGAAGACGAGGGCACCGCCCGCGGCGACTCCAGGCAGGATTTGGGGGAGCGTCACGCGGCCGAATGCGCGAATCGGTGACTCGCCCATCGACCGGGCCGCCTCGGCGTGGGTCGGGTCGACCTGGAGGATCGAGGATTCGAGGATGCCCACTGCCTGCGGGATGAATCGGACGACGTACGCGAACACGAGGATGGCGACGGTCCCGTAGATCACCGGCACGTAGGTGAGCCCGAGGAAGATCAGCGACAGACCGAGGACCACACCCGGCATCGCATAGCCGATATAACTCGCCCGCTCGGGAAGTGTGGCGACCCAGGAGTCGGACCGGGCTGCGAGGTACGCAATCGGCAGCCCGAGAAGGACGGCGGCGACCGCCGCAGCGGCGGCGACGTACAGGGAATTCCAGGCGTACACGAGCGGGAAGGCCGACCCGCTACCTGCGTAGCCCGGTGACGGCCGGAACAACCACATCCCGAGGATGCCGAGTGGAACAGCGAGTCCGAGGGTTGTGACGCCGACCGGCAAAGCCAGGCTGGGCCATCGCCACCGGCCGAGCGAGAGTCTGGCCGGCCGGTCGGCGCCGCTGCTGACGTGCGCGCCCTCACGGCTGGCGTTGACGCGGGACTCCCACACCAGGATGATGACGGTGAGCGCGAGCAATAGCAGGGAGAGTAGGGCGGCGAACCCTCGGTTCTGATTCGTGAATTCGACGTAGATCATGCGCGTGAAGACGTCGTAGCGCATGATCTGTGGCGTCCCGAAGTCCGACAGGGTATACAGCCCAACGAGAAGGCCGCCGGCTGCGATACCCGGCTTGATCTGCGGCAGGATCACGCGTCGGAATGCCGCGACGCGATCCTGGTTCAGCGTCCGCGCGGCTTCGAGGACCGACCGGTCGACCGAGAGCAGCGAGGCCCTCGTGGTTAGGTAGACGTATGGGTAGGAAAACAGGGTCAGGACGACGACCGTCCCGAGGAGGCCGTAGATGGCGGGCAACTCCGCGACACCGAGCGGTGCGAGTATCCCCTGGAGGACACCGCGTGGACCGAATGCTGAGACGAACGCGAAGGCCCCGACGTAACTCGGGACGACGAGGGGTAAGGCGACGAGTACCGTCCAAACCCGGCGGAATGGAAGGTCGGTCTGGGCGGTGAGGACGGCAAGTGGCACGCCGAGCAGGATCGACCCGGCAGTGACGGCCGCCGTCAGGAGAACCGAATTCAGGATGATCTGAACTGTGTCGGGATCAGCCAGCATCGAGACGGTCCGGGCGGGGGACACCTCGAGCGCTCGGAGGACGATCCACACGACCGGCGAGAGCAACAGCAGTGCGATCACCACCGCGACGACGCCGAGAATCCCCGGCAGCGACTCACGGACGCGGTCCGTCGAGTCGGTGAGCCGGTTGAAATCCTCGGGGGTGGCCATCAGAGCACGTCAGTCTCGCGGAGCAGGTCGATCGTCGGCGTGACGTCCGACAGGTCGGCGAGGTCGATATCGGGCGGGTTCAGTTCGTCGATGCTCGGCAGCTGGCCGACCGGGTCGACATCCGGGACGGTCGGGTACGCGAAAGTACGTGTCGCGAAGAACTCCTGGGCCTCCGCCGAGAGCAGGTGGCGAAGGAAGTTCTCCGCGAGGTCGGGCGCATCGGTGCCCGAGATGATCTCGGCGCCGGAGACGTTGATCAAGGCGCCGGCGTCGCCGCTCGTGAACGCGAGTTGGATCGGGGCGTCGGGGCGCTGATTGCGCACCCGGAGCGCGTAGTAGTGGTTGGCCAGCCCAGACACGATCTCGCCGTTAGCCACGCTATTCGAGACGACAAACTCGTTGGGGTAACGGGAGACGCCGTGATTCAGCATCGCCTCCAGCCAGTCGCGAGTCTCGGATTCGCCTCGCAACAGCCGCATCGCCGTCACGAATGACTGGAAGGCGCTGTACGTCGGCGCCCAGCCCATCGCGTCGGCGAACGCGGGCGTCTCCGGGAACTCTTGGACGGTAGCGGGGATGTCGCTCGCATCGAGGGCGTTCGCGTTGTATGGGACGGCACGGGCGCGGCCAGCGATGCCGACCCACTGGTCCGTCCGGAGGCTGGCTGGGACGGCATCGAGAACTGTATCGGGCAAGGTCCGCGTGGCGCCGGCGTCGGCGACGGTCGCGAGCGAACCGGCGTCGACCGCGACGAAGACGTCTGCCTGGCTTGCACCGGCTTCCACTTCCTCGACGATGCGGTTCGCAAGCCCGCTCGAGGACTGCTGGGTGTGCTGGTACTCGAAGTCCGGGTAGAAGTCGGCGAACAGGTCGATGAGGTCGAGGTAAAGCCCGCCCTCGCCGAAGCTCAGATAGAAAGTCAACTCCCCCTCGAGGTCCGGCAATTCGGTGATCGAGGTACCACCGGGGGCGCCACGGCCTTCGATAATCTGGCCCGAGCCGCGGAAATCGTCGATGCTGAGCTCGCCCCCGGGGGAGCCGGGCCCGCCGATAAGGCTACAGCCCGCGAGCGCAGCGAAACCGGCCGTGCCGGTCGCTGCGAGAAAGTCCCGTCGACCCACAGATGAGCCGTCGTCGGTGCAATTCGTGACGCCGCATCGTTCCATTGTCATGTTTTAGGGATACCTAAATCCTTATGCCTTCCTAATCGTCGCCGGCCGGCTGCGTGGCGACGCCGGTCGATCGAGCCGGGGCGTCGAGTGGCTGGAGCCGGTCGAGACAGGCCAGCCATTCGGTCATGTGTTCGCCAACGTAAGCGAGGAACTCACCATTCTGGAGGTCGTCGACGGCGGCGGACCGCAACCTGGCAGCGATTGCACCGAACACCTCCGCGTAACTTTCCGCATCCGCGCCGGCGTCGTCGACAATCCGCCACAGGTGTTCGTTGAGTTCGAGCGCGGGGGCCTCGTTTGCGAGGTCGGCGAAGGTCGATCGCTGCGCCTTGTTGTGTTCACAGAGTGGGTGGCCGTTGTAGATATGCGTGCCGAGGACGTCACAGGCACGTTTGAGGAAGACGCCGCTCCAGATGTCGTCGAACCTGCCGACGTCCCAGGGGTTGTCGTCCATAGGGAGCTGATAGAAAGCGGGAACGATCTCGCGGCGGAAGGCCAGATTCATCGAGCAGACCGTGAGGTACTGCCCGGCCCCGGCGACGAAGTCAGCCCCGTAGTGCGAAGCGTCGAGGCGAGTATCGGCCTGGCCCTCGAGGTTTCCATCGAGAAGGATCCGGACGGCGTCGAGGTCAGGCACGTTCGTCCAGAGGCCTTGGGAGGCCACGACGTCGGAGACGCGCGTGGTGTCCGTCTCGATCGTCTCGTCCATGGCGCCGTAGGGGTATCCTCGAGGGTAGAGACCGTGATCCTCGACCGAGTCGTACAGGACATTCACCCAGCGCTCGTTCGAGCGGACGCACTCGATCTCGCCGTCGAAGGCGAGGTTCGAGAGGTGCCGACCGAAGAAGTCGGTTCCAGCGTGGGGCAGGGTATCGTCGTCGATGAAGACGCCGTACTCGAAATTGTTCGCCCAAAGATAGAGCAACCCAAAACTCGTCTGGGCGTGACTGGCCTCGGGGATCAGGTGCTGGTACTCCCCGACGCCTTGGGATTCGAGCCAGGCCGTCCGGGCTGGGCCGTCGAAAACCTCACCCGAGACGTCGAGGTCCGCGAGCATGGCCTCCATGCTGTCGGTGTCACAGAACTCCTCGGTCACGAGGATCCAGTGCAGCCGTTCGGTGTCGAAGCCGTGGGCCCGGGCGTTCTCGACGTACGTCCGGATACACTCCCAGTCACGGATCGTGGGCACGATCACGCAGACGTCCGCATCGGTCGGTCTCATTCGCCTGTCGGTATTTAGGGCGCCCTAAAGTACCTGTCGTTTCGGCTCGCCTAAAACATCGGAATCCGTCCGGTATCGGCCTCGAGGGAGGGGTTGGGCGCGGTTCAAACGAGACAAACTGCCGGGAACACGGCCGCACTCGGGAGCCTGTCGGGCGGACCGACAGGCTTTTCTTTTTAGGTGGGCCTAATCCGCGTGAATGCACGAGGTCCATCGGACGCCCGCCGGCGATCGACTCGTCTCAGCACACTCGAGCGGCCCGGATCGGATCGTCCTCACCGATCAGTCCAACGCGGACGCGTGGATTGCGAGCGACGTGACGGTCGAGCCCACCCGGTAGTCCCGTCGAGGGCTTTTTTGCGTCGCGGTGAGTCTCCACGGGCAGTGCAGGTCGCCATCCTCACCGTCGGAGACGAAGTTCTCGCGGGTGACATCGAAAACACGAACGCCTCGTGGCTGGCCGCAAGGCTGTCTGACCGGGGGGCAACAGTCGTCCGCATCATGACGGTCCCCGACGACCGTGAAGTCATCGCTGCGACCGTCGCGAACTGGGCAAACACTTTCGACGCCGTCATCGTTACGGGCGGGCTCGGCGGGACCCACGACGACATCACCGCAGACGCCATCGCCGACGTGTTCGACCGCGATCTCGTCGTCGACGAGGCCGTCCGGGAGGCGGTGATCGAGACGCTGGCCGATCACCGGGACCTCGAGCCAGCTGAACTGGACCTCGACCGAGTCGGACTCGACGTCGACGACTGGGCCGCGCTCCCCGCGGGGGCGCGACCGCTACTCAACCCGGAAGGACTCTGTCCCGGCTGTGTGATCGAGAACGTCTACGCCTTTCCTGGCATCCCGGCGGAGATGCAGGCCATCTTCGAGACCGTCGCCGACGAGTTCGACGGCGATACGGTCAGCGTCGAGGTCCAGACGACACAGCCCGAAGCGACACTCTCAGCCGAGATCGACGCCGTTCGCGAGGAGTTCGACGTCACCGTCGGGAGCTACCCATCCCTAACGGCCCACAACCGTGTCAAGATTCTCGGCACCGATACCGAGACTGTCGAGGCCGCCAGGGACTGGCTGCGCGAGCGGATCGATCTCCCCGAGTAGGCACTAGCCGTGGATTGCGTCGTCGACCACGAGCGTGTCGCCCTCCAAGTAGTGCTCGATGTGGTGGGCGTCCTCCTCGGTCTGGACGAGGGCCTCCCGGAGGATCTCTGCAGTCGCGTGATCCCCGAGGTTCGTCGCGAGCTCGATGTGGTCACGGAGGCTCTCGATGACATCTCCGTATACGTCAAGGTCGTTCTCTAGGGACGTCCGGATGTCGTAGACGTCGTCTCCCTCGGGTTCAACCGGTGCGTGGTTCTCGAGTGCGGCCCCGCCGGCTACTGGCGTGCCGCCGAGTGCCTGAGCACGTTCTGCGATCTCGTCGGCGGCCTCCTCCAGGTGACCTGCGGCCTCGCCGAGGAAGACGTGCAGGTCGCGGAACTCGGCACCGGAGACGTTCCAGTGGTGCTTCTTGAGCTGGTGGTACAGCACGTACGTGGCCGCGAGGTCGGTATTCAGGGCGTCGATGATCTGCTCGGAGCGGTCGCGGTCGAGCCGAAGTTCGTTCGCTTCGACCTCTCCGAATCGCTGCAGTACGGTCTCTTGGGTACTCATGGTCAGGTAGGTATTTCGTGCCGAGCACTATAAAACCTGCTATATAAGTAAATTAATTTTCTTTTGAGCGAATTTTTATTCGGCGTGGGGCGGCTCCTCGACGGTCGTGTCGCCACCCGTTCGGACCGTAGCGAGCCCACGCCAGGCGAGGACAGCGCCGAGCAGAACCGAGCCACCGGCGAGGATGAAGGTCACGCCGTAGCCGGCCGTGGCGGCGACGGCGCCGCCGACGACGCTCCCCACACCCGTTCCACCGCTCAGTACGGCAGTGTAGGTGGCTAGCGTCGCGGCACGTCGGTTGGCAGGGACCAGTCTCGTCATAAGGAGGGGTGCGGTCACGGCAACCACCGCCCAGGTGACCCCGACCAGGAAAAGGACGCCGCCGAGGGAGCCCACTACACCGCCGAGGAGAACCGTCACAAGGAACAGCGGTCCACGACTGGAGATGCCACCGAGTTGGAGTCGTTGGGCGCCGAGGCGTGGCTCAAGATCAGCC
This sequence comes from uncultured Halobacteriales archaeon, assembly GCA_964443815.1. Lineage (GTDB taxonomy): Archaea > Halobacteriota > Halobacteria > Halobacteriales > Haloarculaceae > CAYLJD01. The sequence goes on from CAYUFG010000010.1 coordinate 25,485, forward strand.
ACGCGGCCGTACGTGAGCGCAGAGCCTGCATTCGCGACGAGAAAAAGAAGGAAAATCAGTGTCGTCGACATCCCCTGGTCGTCGAGGTAGGCCGGCATGGGAGCCCAGAACGTTGCTGAACCGACGGCGAAGGCAGCCGTGCCGAGGAGAAAGACGCCAAGCGGGCCGGCAAGAACCGCCCGAAAATCACCCTGGTCAAGTCGCCGCAGCGACCAGACGAGTCGGCCGGCACCCGGCGGGTTCAGGCGGAGGGTTCGGCCAGCTCCAAGGTCTCGATGGCCGACGCGGTCGAGTCGATCCACGAACCCCTCGGCGGCCGGCGACGACGGAGCCGCATCGAAAACTCGCCAAATTCCAGCCGACCCAATAGCTGCTGCGGCGGCGAAAACGAGCGCGAGAGTGCGCTGAGCAGCCGTCGCTGATTCAAGTGGAAAGACGAGGAGCCAGCCGATGCCGAATGCGAGGCCAAGCACCCAGCCGTATCCCTGGACGGCGTTAAGGGTCGAGAGCCGGTCGTCCCACGTCGCTGCCGGTTGGCCTGCGACGATGACCAGGTTACAGACCGGTGCCGCGGCGGCCACCGCGAACCAGAGGAGCGTGTTGATGACAAGCAGTCCGGCAGTCGAGTTCACGAGCGGGACCGCCGCGAGCGACACCGCGACGGCCAGTAGTGACCCGGCCACGGTGTTCCGGTGACGGTCGGGACGATCCGCGAACCGCCCCACCAACAGGGCGGCGGGGACACCCGCGAACGCGGCGGTTGCTGCGAGCAGGCCGACAACGAAGGCGCCGCCGCCGATTGTCAACGCGTAGACCGGCACAAGGAGAGAGGCCCCACCGACGGCAACATAGCCAAGCCCCCAGGCCAACAACCAGCGGTCAGACAGCTCCATCGGTTCCTCCAAGCGCACGCCGCGGTTCAAACGTATTGATGCGTCGTGGGATCGTGACTCCTCCACCGTGGAACTCAGCCGCTCGGGCGGGCGGTACTTTTTCAGCGATACCGCCCAAACGATGGTTGGAGCCAGATCGGCTCCGCAGTGTCACACA
>CAYUFG010000011.1:0-12441 GCA_964443815.1 uncultured Halobacteriales archaeon
TTGATGCGCTCGGGGGAGGAGGGTCACGTCGAGATGGCCGAAGTCGAGATGATCGAGCGCGTCTTCGACCTCGACGACACCGTCGTCCGCGAGGTGATGGTCCCGCGCCCGGACGTCGTGAGCGTCGCTGCGGACATGCCGCTCTCCGACGTCCGGTCGACGGTTCTCGACACCGGACACACCCGCTATCCGGTCGTGGCGGCCGACGACGCCAACCAGGCGGTCGGGTTCGTCGACGTGAAAGACGTGCTCCGGGCCACGGAGTCCGGGTCGGAGTCGGCGACTGCTGGCGAGCTCGCACGCGACCTCGTCGTCGTTCCGGAGACGACGACGGTCAACGACCTCCTCCTGCAGTTCCGGGACGAGGAGCGACAGATGGCCGCCGTTATCGACGAGTGGGGAGTCCTGGAAGGGATTGCCACCGTCGAGGATGTCGTCGAAGCCATCGTCGGTGACCTCCGCGACGAGTTCGACGCCGATAGTCGCGAACACTCGATCCGACGGATCGACGATGACACCTACGACGCCGACGGATCCGTTACGTTATCGGCCGTCAACGAGACTCTCGACACCGCGTTCCAGAGTGAAGGCTTCGAGACACTCGGCGGATTGGTTCTCGAGCGTCTCGACCGGGTTCCCGAAGTCGGCGACACCGTCGAGACGGACGAGTTCGCCGTCGAGGTCCTGGAGATGGACGGCACACGGATCGCGACACTACGGCTCAAGAGGACGGACGGAACTCGGGACACGCCGTCGAGCTGACCCGCCTGTGGGCATCTCCAGGCTGCGAATGTGCTTGACCGCCCTCGGTGAACGGTGTCTCTACGGCCAGCACGGGACCACTGAGGGCGACGAGGTAGTCGGTGAGAGTGCCGAATATCGCGCTTACAGGGATGCGAGGAGGAACCCTGACGACGTCAGTCGTGGGAGACCGTCAAGACCGACCTCGGGACTCGTTGCAGGTAGCGATCGCTCCGGTCTCCGATAGCCACCCACGAGCGGCGCCACCCGAGGGCTCGGGACGGAGCCCGAACGGGACGGGCGCGTCTGCCCGACACTTATCCTCACCCGTCGTCTCGCCATCCCATGGCCCGCGAATACGATAGAAACGCCATTCCCGCTGTGCACGATCTCGAGACCGCCGTTCCGTACCGCGAAGGCCCCGGTTTCGAGCAGGTCATGTTCCGCGGCATCGACCAGATGATCGGCCTCACGCGGATCGGTCCCGCGAAACCCGATGCCGAGCCACATAGCCACCCCTTCGAGCAGGCGAACGTGGTTGTCGACGGCCGCCTGGACTTTCTCGTCGACGGCGAGCGGCTCGAACTCGAGCCCTACGACGCGCTCACGATACCGCCCGAAATCCCGCACACCTCGCGGGCGCTCGATGCCGAGACGGCCACACTCCTGGCCTTCTGGCCGCTTCGCGAGGACCGGATCGAGGGGACTGCATACCAGCACGAGTTCCCGACCGCCTAGCGTTGCTCGCGTCCGAAACGACGGGGCCGATGACCGCCGCTCGACGAGGGCGATCCGCCGCAGGCTGGCTGTGGCCCGAAAACCACTAAGGCCCCGGCGCGGACCCACGGGTATGACAGCTCCGAGCGGCTTCCTGGACGGGATCCGCGTCGTCGACCTCACGACGTTCGTCACCGGCGGCTTCGCGTCGCTGATGCTCGCGAACCAGGGCGCGGAGGTCATCAAGGTCGAGCGGCCGGGCGTGGGCGACGACAACCGCTACTCCGGACCGCCGTTCGTCGACGTCGACGAGGACTACGACGGCCCGGGGACGAGCGCTGCGGAGGGTGGCGAGTCGCCGTATTTCTGGACGATCAACTACGACAAACGCTCCGTCGAGTTCGACCTCAAGAGCGACGCTGGCCACGCCGCCCTGATGGATCTCATCTCCGAGTCGGACGTCGTCATCGAGAACTTCCGGCCGGGGACGGCCGAACGGCTCGACATCGGCTACGACGACGTGACCGAGGTGAACGAGTCGGTCGTCTACTGCTCGATCTCGGCGTTCGGCGAGACGGGGCCGTGGGCCACTCGACCCGGCTATGACCTGCTCGTCCAGGGGACGAGCGGCATCATGTCCGTGACGGGGCCGGAGGAGGGCGACCCCTGCAAAGTTGGACTGCCACAGACGGATCTGATCACGGCGATGTGGTCGGCCTTCGGCATCACGGGTGCGCTGCTGCGCCGGGCACAGACCGGCCAGGGCGACCGTATCGAACTCGGCATGCACGACGCCGCCTTGCCCTGGCTGACGAAGCAGGCCGGGAAGGCCTTCGTCGGCGAGACGCCAACCCGGATGGGGACGCGAGATCCGGTCATCGCGCCGTACCAGGCCTTCCCGACGGCCGATGGCTATCTCAACGTCGGCTGTGGGAATCAGAAACTCTGGGAGGAGCTCTGTGCGGCCATCGACCGGGAGGACTTACTCGACGACGACCGATTCGCGTCCAACCCCGACCGCGTCGAACACATGGACGAACTCGAGGCGGAACTCTCGGCGGTCTTTCGGGAGCGCCAGACCGACGAGTGGGTCGACCTGCTTGCCGAGGAACACGGCCTGCCGGTCGGTCCGGTCAACACGGTCAACGAGGCACTCGAGAGCGAGCAGACCGCGGCCCGCGGCGTCATCGCGGAGATCGACCATCCGACCGCCGGGACCGTCCCGGTGATCGAACACCCACTCAACTTCCGAAATCTGGACCCGGGCTTCGACGGCGCGCCCCCGCTTCTGGGCGAAGATACGGAAGCTGTGCTCGCCGAACTCGGCTACGGTGCGGACGACATCGAGGCGCTCAGGGCTGCCGGTGGCATTCCCGACCGGTAGGCAGCCTATCCGCGCCGGCAAACGGGCCGCGATGTGTCCCGGCCGTCACTGTAGCAGCCACTCGAGGATCCGGAGTTCCTCGTCCTCGGAGATGGCCTCGGACTGTAGGCACGCGTGGGCGATCTTGTGGGCGAGTTCGGCGTCGACGCCGCCCTCAGCCGACCCGGCCGCTTCGATATCGGCCAACCGGGTCTCGAGACTGTCGATTCGAGCCCCGAAATCCTCGACAGCCCGATCTTGAACCGTCGGCGTCTCGCTCTCACTCTCCGCGGGTGCCGTCTCCGCTTTCGAGCCGCCGTCAGTGGACACCGCCGCCGACGGCGTGTCTACCGCTCGAGCGACGAGGCTGGCGCGGTCGCTCCACTCGAAGCCTTCGATGTCGCTCGCCCATCGGCTGACCGTGGCTCGCGTCACGTCGAAGTGGTCGGCGAGCTCGCCTTGGGTGGCCTCGGGCCGGGCTGCGACGAGCTCTAACAGCTCGCGCTGCCGATCGGATAGCTCCTCGAGTGAGAGCTCGACGTGTTCGTCATCAGCCGTTTCCGACGCCGATGCATCCGCCGGGGCACTATCCGCGGCCGACTCGCCGGCTGAGCCTCCCGTGTCCTCGTCCGTGACTGTACTTTCCGCGGGGTCGTCCTCGTTCCTCGACTCGGTGTCCGCCGATTCGGGCTGTTCCTCGTCATCGGCCGCCGGGTCGCCGTGCTCCTCGAACACGTGTTCCACCAGGTCGGCCGTGGCGCTGGGAACCATCGATGCGATTTCGTCGATGGACGCATCGGGGTGCTCTTCGGCAGCGTCGAGCACTTGCCTGTGCCGCATGGACCGGGGGAAGGGGTCGCCATCGTTTTCCGCACTCATCCTCACTCGAAAATTTGGGACACGAGAGCTGTTAACTATTGCGCCGGATATGGACGTCCCAGATCCGGCGTCTTCGGGTCGCTCATCGAGACCGTGGGCCCGTGTCGATGTGTCTCCCGCCGATGGTCCGGTGCGATCGACCGGCACACCTATCGGCCGGCCGACGTACCCCTGGGCATGAAATACGGCATTGGCTACCTTCGAGAGACCGCATTCGATGCACTCGACGAAGCGGCCATGGCCGACCGACTCGGGTACGACCTGTTCGGCGTGCCGGACTCACAGGCGCTCGGTCACGAACTCTACGCGTCGCTCGGTCCCCTGGCCCGCGAGACCGATCGGATCACCCTCGGACCGACGATCACGAACCCCATCACGCGCCATCCCGTCGTCACCGCCAGCGCGATGGCCACCATCGACGACCTCGCGGACGGCCGCGCCGTCATGGGATTCGGCAGCGGCGACTCGTCGGTCTACACCCTCGGGAAGCGACCCGCGCGGTTGTCGGAGTTGGAAGCGTCCATCACCCGAATCAAGGCGCTCTGGCGTGGCGAACGGGTCGACGTCGACGGCACGGACGTCGGCATCGAGTGGATAGATCCCGACCAGCCACGCGATATCCCCGTCCTGTTGGCGGCGGAGGGGCCGAAGACGCTGCGGCTGGCTGGACGGCTCGCCGACGGCGTCATCGTCGGCCTCGGCGTCTCGCCCGAGGTGCGCGAGGTGGCAGTCGAGGCGATCGAGGCGGGCGCCCGGGAGGCCGGCCGCGACCCCGACGCGATCGAGAAGTGGTACTTCGTCCAGGCGAACGTCGCACCGACCACGGCCACCGCGATCGACGAGATCCGCGGCGCGCTCGCGGGCGTCGCCCATCATTCGCTCCAGTTCACCTTCGAGGGGAAGGCCGTCCCCGAGCAGTACAGAGAGCCCGTACGCGAGCTGGTCGAGCGGTACGACTCGGACGCTCACCAGCAGGACGGCACGTCGACGAACGAGGCACTCGTGGGTGAATTGGGCCTGACTGACTACCTCGCCGACCGGTACGCCGTCGCGGGAACGCGCGACGAGGTCGCCGATCAGCTCCACCGACTCGAGCAGGCTGACGACGTCGATGGCCTGCTCCTCACCGAGCACACCGACGAACCCCCCTCGGTGCTCGAGTGGATCGGCGAGGAGATCCTCTAGCGGTCGACTTCGACGGTCTGTGGCGGCGTGCCACGGGGCCACATCGGGATGGCCGAGCTGTAGTTGCCGATGCCGCCACCGGCCACGATGAAGACGTCCTCTGTCGACTCGAACAGTGGCGAGCCGTCGGACCGCTCGGCGTGCTCGACGAGGTAGTGGGCGACGTCCTCCCGGGAGTGGGACTCCCCCAGTCGGCCGGCGTGGTCCTCGCTGAGGACGACGACGGTCTCACCGGTCGGCCCACCGGTCGCCTGGGCGCCGGAGACGCCCTCGGCCAGCGCGTCGAGGACGTCCGCGGCAGCCGTCCGGTTACCCTCGCTGACGAGCTTCGGTGCCTGTAAGCACATGGCGGTGACGGCGCTGTCGTCGGCGTCGAGCCCGGCACGGGCCACGTGGAGGGGTGCCCAGGCCGAGGCGGCCTCGTTCTCCGCGAAACAGTAGGTGTACCGGCCGGGATGGGTGTGTGTCGCCATCGTGCCGGAGCCCGGGCGCGTCCCGCCGACCTCCATGAACGTGAGGTTGATCGCCCGGCCGACGGTCGCGTTCGCGCGGTAGCCCGGGCCGAACAGACCCGACCCCGCGTTGAAGCCGAGCTCGTCTCGGATCGGGCCGTTGACGACCGCCGCGGCGGCGAAGCCGCTCGTCGTCGCCAGCGCCGCCCCGAGGTTCTCCATTCGGTCGAAGCCCTCGAACGCGGCGACGAGCACGGGGAAGTACTCGGTTCGGCAGCCGGCCATGACCGCACACGCCGCCAGGCGCTCGACGGTCAGCGTCTGGCCGCTCGTGGGCACGTCAGTGATGCCCGCAGCTGCGTCGAGATCGACCTCACCGAGCATTCGCTCGACGCGGTCGTCCGTCGGCGGGACGACCGGGAGCCCGTCTCCGCCCTCGGCGTCCTCGAGGTGATCCAGAGCCGCCTCGGCGTCGTCGGGAAGGTCGCCGGCCATCGGGTTCAGGCAGCCTCGGCGTCGGCCTCGAGGTCGAGCAACAGACACTCCTCGCAGGTCAGCGAGGTGTGGACCGTCCACATGATCCGTTCGGCAATATTGCGGACTTCATCCTCGTCGAGGTAGCGCGTCGGGTGGTCGAGAGCGATCAGCGGCAGGTGCTCGTACCCCTGACTCTCGGAGACCTGCGTGTTGAGTTCGAGGAACTCGTCGGTGATGATCTGGACGGTGGGTATGTTCAACTCCTCGAAGCTGATGGCGTCCGGGACGACGGAGGTGTTACAGGAGCCACAGTCCGCGATGGCGAGGATCACCCCGTCGGGATCGAGGTCGAGTATCTCGTCGTGGAGATCGCCGGGGATCGGGCTCGACGGCGACGGCTTCTGGAACCAGGCGAGTTCATCGACGCCAAACTCGTCCTCGAAGAGGTCGACGAAGCTCTCGTAGAGTGCCTCGCCGTTTGGCTTGCCCCAGTCGACGAAGGCGAGGGTCGTGCCTTCGAGGTCCTCGATCCGCTCGGCGTAGCCCGCCTCTCGCATCGGCGACTCGGCGTCCGCTGCATCGGTGGCCTGTTTGCTCATGGACGGCGTACGCACCGGGGGCCTAATATACCCACGACGTTCCTGACGTGTGACACGCGGCCTGGGTGTTCAGCCGCCCGAACCGGCCGGTCCGGTCACGCTTATGTAGCCGTCCCCCGTTGGTCCACCCATGACCGAGGAATGGTACCTCGACAACGACCGGCTCCGGTCGTTCGTCGATACCGTCGACGAGGCTGCGAACACCCACGAGGAGATCCCCGACCTGCTCGAGGCGCTTCACGATCCGTTCCAGGACCTCCTGACCGACGACGAGTGGCTCGAACCCCCGTACGACGACCTCGTCCCCGAGGGCTACGACGACAAGGGCGACATGGGCGGCGAGATCGCCCAGTGGCTGCTCTACCGGCGCGAGAACAAACTCTCCATCTTCACGCTGGCGCTCCCGCCGGGCGTCGAGACGCCCGTCCACGACCACCTCGCGTGGGGCCTCGTGGGCATCTACTCCGGCGCTCAGGAGGAGGAGTTCTACCGACGCGCCGACGACGCCGACAACGACATCGGCCCGGTCGACCTCGAACACCTCGGCACCGAGGAGATGCGCGAGGGCGACTTCTACGAGATCGCCCCGCCGAACAACGACATCCACCAGGTCCAGACTTCCTCGGACGTCCCGAGCGTGAGCGTCCACCTGCTCGGCGCGGACGTCGGGTGCATCCAGCGACACCAGTTCGACCCGGACGACGAGTTCGTCGAGACCTTCCAGTCCCACTACACTAACCTCCGGTGTGAGGAGCCGCTGGCCCCGCCCGAGGAACACGGCCATCCCCACGCCCACACGCACACCCACTAGGAAAGGCTCTTTTGGGCCAGCCCGCGTCCGGGGCTAGCATGGAGATCCCCGACGTCCGCGACGAGATCGGCATCGACTACCCCATCTTCCAGGCCGGCCTCGGCCCGACCCGGACGGTCGAACTCGCGGCGGCGGTCTCGAACGCTGGCGGCCTCGGCACCGTCAGCCAGGGCGGTGTCAATCTCTCGAAGACCGACGCCAAAGCCCACACCCGCCAGCACCTGCAGGAGACGGTCGAACTAACCGACGAGCCGATCGCGATGAACGTGCCCGTGGGCAACCTCGACTCGCCGATCGACGACATCGGTGCCCGGGAATCCTACTTGATGGAGGCGCTGCGTTTGAAGCAGGAACACGACGCCATCGGCGAGCAGTTGAAGGTCGTCATCACCTCGTATGGCAGCCCGGAGCGCCGGATAGACGACATCCAGGCGGTGAAGGACGAGACTGACCTGCTGCACTTCCACAAGGTCGCGAAGGTGAAACACGCGAAGAAGGTCGAGGCGATGGGTGTCGACGGCTTGATCGCCGCGGGGTTCGAGATGGGTGGGCACACCCATCCGCCCGCGGACGCCGTTACGACGTTCACCCTCGTACCGAACGTCGTCGACGCCGTCGACGTGCCGGTCATCGCCGCCGGCGGCATGAAGGACGGCACGTCGCTGGCCGCTGCGCTGTCGTTCGGCGCGGCCGGCATCTCGCTGGGCACGCGGTTCCTGACCGCGGCCGAGATGCCCGTCGACGACGGATACAAGCAACACATCGTCGACTCGGAGGAGGCCCAAGACACCGTGGTCGCCCCGGAGAAGACGCCCCACCGCGTCATCGAGTCGCCGGGGTCCCGGGCACACGAGGAGGCCGTCGAGGACGCCACGATCGGCGAGGTGCGCGAGATGGAAGTCGACCGCGTCGCGACGGCCCAGACCGCCGGTAACGTCGAGACGGGCATGGTCACGGCCGGCCAGATCGGCACCTACATCGACGACACCCCCGCCGCCGGCGAGATCGTCGAGGACATCATGACCGGCGCCAGAGAGATGCACGCGGCCGTCGGCGAGGTCTACTTCTAACCGTCTTCGAGCGCGGTCACGCCGAGCTGGGCGAGCAGCCAGAACCCGACGACCACGGCCACGAGGCCGGCGGCCACGAGCGCGGCCGCGACGCCGAGTTGCCAGGAGAGGCGCTCACCGAGCAAGAACTGGCCGAATCCCCGGAACATGAACGACACGAACAGGAATACGAACACCAGCAGCCCGAGCTCCGAGAGGGTCGACCGCTTCAGCGAGGCGATCGGCAGCACTGCCGGTACTGGTGGCCAGAGCCGCATAACGGATGCGTTTGGCAGCCGAGCGCGAGCGTCGCCGAGTTCAGGGCCACCGCCACGAGTGACGGGAGCGCCATGCCCCACAGGCCCGCCGTGGCGTACCCGACGGGTAAGACGAACTACCCGATCGTCACGACATCGACCGCGGATGCCGGGATAAGGACCGTCCACAGGACTGCGTCCGACTCCGGCAGCGACCGCTCGAAGTCGGGGGATCCCACCGTTTCCCGGCCATCCAGCCGTTCGACTCGCGGCGATTATCAAAGTTCTCGCGGCGGACTCGCGAGCCGAACTTACTTTTCGACCGCACCTATAGGCCGACCATGATACTGGATGCGTTCGGTCTCGACGGGTCCGTCGCCGTGGTGACCGGCGCGAGCAGGGGCATCGGCGAGGCCATCGCCGTCGGGTTCGGCGAAGCCGGGGCGGACGTCGCGGTGCTCGCGCGCTCCCGGGACGAGCTGGAAGACACCGCGGCGCAGGTTCGGGACGCCGGCGGCCGGGCCGTCGCCGCCACCGCCGACGTGACGGACGACGACGCGGTCGAGGCTGCTTTCGACGCGACGGCCGAGGAGCTCGGTGACCCGGACGTGCTCGTCAACAACGCCGGCGTCAACCCCTACTTCGGTCGGTCGGAAGAGCTCGACATGGAGACCTGGGAACACATTCTCGCCGTCAACACGACCGGCACGTTCCGGTGTACACGTGCGTTCGCCGAACGCGTCGTCGACCGCGACGCGACGGGTGCCGTGGTGAACATCGGCAGTGTCGGAAGCGTGTACGGCCTGCCCTATCAGGCGCCCTATACGGCCTCCAAACACGCCGTCGCGGGTCTGACACGGTCGCTCGCCATCGAGTGGGCGCCAGACGTCAGGGTCAACGCCGTCGCCCCGGGCTACGTCAAGACGGACCTCACGGCGGGCGTGCGCGAGAACGAGTCGATCCGCGAGGACCTCCTCTCGGACATCCCCCACGACCGGTTCGCCGAGCCAGCGGAGGTCGCGGGTCCTGTCGTTTACCTTGCGAGCGACGCCGCTGGCTACGTGACCGGCGCGGTTCATGCCGTCGACGGCGGAATGACCGCCGGCTAACGCCGGACCTTTTCACCCGGCGGCCTCTGTCCAGGCTATGGGCTACGACACAGCCACGAAGACGGACGCGGAGTCAGTCGTCCCGGAGGAGTTCGGCGGGATGTGGTTCCTGAAGGACCACCTCGACACCGAGCAGCTCGGATTCACCGTACTGGAACTCGCGGCCGGCGGCAAGGGCAAGGAACACGACCACGCGGGCGGCCAGGAGGAGGTCTACTACGTCGTCGAGGGCACCGTCGATATCGAACTCGACGACGAGACAGTCACACTCGGGCCCGAGGACGCGATCCGGCTCGATCCCGATCAGACTCGGCAGATCCACAACCGCGGCGACGTCCGAGCGACGCTCGTCCTCGCCGGCGCGCCACTCTAGCCGGTCGCGTCGGTGAACTGCCAATCGACGGCGGCTCCGAGCCACAGCCACATGCCGACCGTGCCGGGGAGGATTACCCGAAAGACCGGTTCGGCGACCGCCACGACGGTGGCTGCCAACGGGAGGCCGCTCGCCGACAGCGCCTCCAGCGTCGCGGGCGTGATCCCGAGCAGTGTGAGCACCGCCCCGGCGACCAGCAAGGTCCGCGGTCGCCCGGCGGGCGTGAGATAGAGCAAGGGGACGAGCGGGAAGACGAGGAGCGGGAAGTACAGGCCCTCGAGCGGGAGGACCAGCAGCGTCCCGACCAGCGTGGCGAGGATGGCGAACCACCGGTCGAGTCGCTCCTCGAGGCGCCGATAGGTGAGCGCGACGATGGGCGCCACGATCGCCGCGGCCAACGCGGGGAGCCAGGCCGGCGGCACTGGCAACAGGGCGGCGAGTTGCCGACGCACCGTGAGGAACCCGTGTTCGAGCGGGTCGCCGGCGAACGCGCCAGACTGGACCTCGCCGGGCAGGACGGTCGTGAGGTACGTCAGCGAAGTGTCGGGCCCGAAGGCGAGGACGCCCACGACCGCGAGGCCGACTCCGGTCGCGATGGCCGCCGCGACGGCGCGACCGCGGCGTCGCCGCAGCAGATAGAGGCCGACCGTCGCCGGGAACAGCTTGACCGTGGCCGGGAGGGCGAGTATCGCCCCGCCGAAACTCGCTCGGCCTCGCTCGGCGGCTACCAGTCCGACAGCCAGACCGAGGCCGAGGAGGAGGTTGAGCTGACCGTTGACGAGCGTCGGCGCCGCGTACGAAGAGAGACAGCAAAAGCCCACGATCAGCCATCGGTCGCGACGAGCGAGTTTGGCGCCTGCGCGTTCGATCTCACGTGTCACCAGTCGCGCAACTGCGAGCCCCGCGGCCACCGACAGTGTCGTGAGGACGACGAATGTGGCGGTGGCGTTGCCGACCACACCGGCTGGGAGCGCCACGACCATAACGACCGGCGGATACACGAACCGGTACCCCGGCAGCCCAGCCGGTTCCACCCCGTAGAACGGCTCGCCAGCGACGGCAGCCTCGGCGGCGGTGGTGTAGACGCTCGCCGCCAGGCCCAACTGTTCGGGCCGCAGCGACGGCAAAGCGACGAGAGTACCCACCCCGAGGACGATACCCACGGCCAGCAGGGCCCGCGTGCGACGGCGCGAGGACGACACGGGCGTGGGCACGCCGGCCCCCGGGAAGGGTGTTGCGACGTCACGCCAAGTTGAAACGGCCGTCGACACACGCGTGCATATGGTCGCCATTCCCGACGACTACCACGAGCTGTTCGAGAAGCCGACCTTCGCACATTTCGGCACCGTCCTCCCGAGCGGCGTCCCCCACGTCACGCCGGTCTGGGTGGACTACGACCACGAACGCGAGCACCTGCTCGTCAACACCGAACGCGGCCGCCAGAAGGAGCGCAACGTGCGCGAGAATCCGGGAGTCGGCGTGAGCATGTGTGATCCCGAGGATCCCTACCGGTACCTCTCCGTGATCGGCGAGGTCGCCGAGATCACGACCGACGGCGCCCGCGCGCACATCGACGAGCTCTCACACCGCTACGTCGGGACCGACTATCAGAATCCGATCGAGACCGAGCGGGTCCTCCTGCGGATCACGGCCGATCGGCTAGTATGAGACCCCGTCGTCGTCTGAGCTCATCTCGGTCGGCGTCGGCGTCTCCGGCGACGACCTGTTCGGGGCGCCCGACGGATCGAGCACCCACCAGATGCCGCTGACGCCCTGTCCGCTGGCGTCGCCCGGTTCCTCGTCGCTCTGGTAGTAGTAGAGCGGCCAGCCGTTCGCGGCAACCTGCGTCGACCCGTCCTCGCGCTCGAAGGTCGACAGCTCCGCCTGGACGCCGTCGCCTACCGCCGGCATCTCGTCCGTGGTTAGCGGCGGCCACGCGTTGGCACAGGAGCCATCACACGCGCTCTCACCGGCGCCCTGGTCGTCGCGGTCGAACATGTACAGCGTCATCCCTTCACCGTCGACGAGGATGTCGCCGAAGTCCGGATGCGATCGCACCTCGACACTGGCCTGCTGCGGTCGCTTGGGCGTGCCGTCCGGGCCGAGGACCCACCAGACGTCGTTGACGCCCTGGCCGTTGGCGTCGCCGGCGGACTCGTCGTTCTGGAAGTAGTACAGCGGCCAGCCGTTGGCGGCAACCTGCGTCGAGCCGTCTTCCCGCTCGAACGTCTCCAGTTCGGCTGCGACCCCGTCTCCGCTCGACGGGCTTCCCTCGGTAGTCAGCGGTGGCCACGCCTCCGCACACCCCTCGGTGCAGGTGCTCGCGAGGTCGCCCTGCGTGTCGCTGTCGAACATGTACAGCGTCATGCCGTCACCGTCGACGAGGATCTCGCCGTACTCGGGGTGATCCCGAACCTGGACGGAGACGC
>CAYUFG010000011.1:12541-26197 GCA_964443815.1 uncultured Halobacteriales archaeon
TCGCTGTCGAACATGTACAGCACCATCCCATCGCCGTCGACGAGGATCTCGCCGTGGTCGGGGTGATCGGCCACTTCGACCGCCACGCCGGCGGGAACCGGCGTCGGCGTCTCCATCGGGGTATCGCCACCGGAACCGGTGTCACCGTCGGTGCCGGATCCCCCGCTGTCGCCCGAGTCGTAGCCACAACCCGCCAGACTGACGACCGACGATGCCGTCGCCGCACCGAGGAACTGCCGTCGTGTGGGTGCCATCGTGTGGACGAGTTCGTGGCAGTCATATGATGGTTTTCCGAACTCCGTCCAAACTCCGTCCAAACACTCACCGGAGCGTGAAGCTCGCGAGGACGGCGAGACCGACGAGTTCGAACCCACAGAGGGCGAGCACGCCCAGCTGGACGTCGACAGCCGAGGCGAGGTACCACCCGACGAATGCGGGGTGGAGCGTGTAGAAGTACAGCCACAGGACGTTCTGGAGGAACAGGACCACCGCGAAGACCAGCAGCATCAGCGTGTGCCTGGCGCCGTGGTTGAGGTAGTTGCGCAGCCAGACCCCGCCCAGTGCCGCCAAGACCACCATGTTGAGCCCGACGGTGACGCGCGCGAGATCGAGCCAGAGCGCCATCGATACTCAGTATCCGCCCATCACATTTAGTCGCTGTCCAAATTCCATCCGTACTCACTCGGGGTCGACCGTCTCGAATATCTCCTCGATCGTGTCCCAGTTCGACCGGGCCTGATCCGTGATCAAGTAGACGGCTCCGTAGTCGTTTTCCGTCGATCGGACGACGTTGTTCTCGACGAGGCGGTCGAGGTGGTGTCGAACGGTCGTGTAGTCGAGTTCGAGCGTCTCCGCCAGCTGATTCGCGTTCTGCGGTCGCTCGTCGATCGCTCGGAGAATGCGAACTCTGGACGGGCCCCCACGGGAACTCGCGAGCAGGTGCCAGAGCACGTCCTCCATCTCGAGCGCCGATTCCGCGGCCTGACACAAACCGGTTTCGTGCGGGTCGATTCGGAAGGGTTATGAGGACGAACGGTCAATGAAGTGTTGCAATGGCAACCGGTACGGTTGATTTCTTCAACGACACAGGCGGTTACGGATTCATCGAGACTGAGGATGCGGACGAGGACGTTTTCTTCCACATGGAGGACGTCGGCGGTCCGGACCTCGAGGAAGGACAGGAAATCGAATTCGAGATCGAGCAGGCCCCTAAGGGCCCGCGAGCGAAGAACGTCACGCGCCTGTAAGGGCTCGATCCGGACCCCGACATTTTTCGAGACGCCACACGGAGAGCGGCGGCACTCTTCCGGTCGGACCCATCCGCTCATCGCGGCAGGCGACCCGAACGTGCCAGGGCGCCTTGCTACTGACACATCCAAAGCGGAAGCCGACGACTTCAGTCGTGGGAGGATGTCAAGCTGGCCAGCCGCGCGGATTCGGCGACCGTCGCTGAGCAGACGGCGCTGGACTTTTCACCCCGGCTCGACCCGGTTCGCGTATGCAGGCCCTGGTGCCCGCTGCGGGCGAGGGGACACGGCTGCGTCCGCTAACTGCGAACCGACCCAAAGGGCTGGTTGAGGTCGCGGGCCGGCCGCTGTTGGCACACGTCTTCGAGACGCTGGCCGACCTCCCGGTCGACGAGATCGTCGTTGTGATCGGCTACGAGGGCGAGATGATACGCGACCACTTCGGGGACTCGTTCGGGAGCCTCCCGCTCTCGTACGTCGAGCAGCCCGAGCGTCGCGGACTGGCCCACGCGGTCGAACTTGCGGCGGGCGAACTCGATGGCGACTTCGTCCTGCATAACGGCGACAACGTCGCCGACGCCAATCTCGCCGATCTCGTCGACCGCCACCGCGGCACGGATGCCATCGGGACGGCGCTCGTCGAGTCCGTCACTCCCGAGCGGGCGGCCAAGGGCGGCGTCTTCGACACCGACGCGGACGGCGCTATCGCCGGGCTGGTCGAGAAGCCTGCCGACCCGCCATCGACACTCATTCCCCGCGGGATCTGGGTCTTCGACCGCCGGATCGTCCACGCCTGCGCGCTAGTCCAACCCGGCCGGACGGGTGAGCGAGAACTCAGTGACGCGGTCGACCTCTGCTTGTCGGCCGGGTGGGCGCTCGAGACGGTGGAATTGGAGGGGTGGTGTTGGAATCTCAACACGGCAGCCGACATAGACGCGGTCGAAACGCGGTTGGGCTGACGAGTGACGCAAACAAAGCGCAAGCCCACGACTTCAGTCGTGGGAGGATGTCAAGACTGGACGCGCACGACGCCAGTCGTTCTGCGGGCGTCGAGGACCCCTCAGTCCGCGCTCGCCAGCGCTGCCGGCGGTCCACCGGGGAGCGCATCACGGTCGTGGGGCGCCGTGAAGTCGAGATCCGGTCCCCGTGCGACGATGCGTTTCGGGTTCACGTCCGGGTGGGTCGTGTAGTAGTGCTCTGTGATGTGGTTGAGGTTCACCGTCTCGGCAACGCCGGGCGTCTGGTAGAGGTCCCGCAGGTACGGCCAGAGGTTGTCGTACTCGTGGATCGCCTGCACGTTGCACTTGAAGTGGGTGTGGTAGACGTGGTCGAACCGGATCAGCGTCGTGAACATGCAGACGTCCGCCTCGGTGAGCCGGTCGCCCGCGAGGTAGCGCTGCTCGCCGAGCACCGCGTCCCAGTGATCGAGCGCGCCGAACAGGTCGTCGACCGCCTCGTCGTACGCGGCCTGACTGCCCGCGAAGCCGGCGCGATACACGCCGTTGTTGATCGGATCGTAGATGGCGTCGATCACCCGGTCGACCTCGTCCCGAAAGCCTTCGGGATAGAGGTCGACGTCGCGGGTCGCGTAGTCGTCCATCGCCGTATCGAGCATCCGGAGGATTTCGGCCGACTCGTTGTTGACGATGGTCGCTTCCTTCGTGTCCCAGAGCACGGGCACCGAAACCCGACAGGTCACGTCGTCGTCAGCGGCTTGGTATACTTCGCGGAGGTAGTCGCTGCCG
This sequence comes from uncultured Halobacteriales archaeon, assembly GCA_964443815.1. Lineage (GTDB taxonomy): Archaea > Halobacteriota > Halobacteria > Halobacteriales > Haloarculaceae > CAYLJD01. The sequence goes on from CAYUFG010000011.1 coordinate 15,534, forward strand.
TTGACGGTGTCGGGTGAGCAGCCGGCCTTCTCGGGGGTGAACTGCCAGCCGTCGTCCTCCCGGTAGGGATCGACGACGTCGACCGAGATGGCGTCCTCGAGCCCCTTCAGCGCCCGGACGAGCAGCGTCCGGTGGGCCCACGGGCAGGCGTAGGACACGTAGAGGTGGTACCGGCCCGCCTCGGGCTGGAACCTGGCATCGGGCTCGCTTCGGATCTCGTCACGGAAGACGGTCTCCTGGCGCTGGAACGCCCCGGAATCGTCGGTAGAGGGTTCGACTTCAGTCCGCCACTCGCCGTCGACGAGCATGTTCATACCTGGACTGTGGGGCCGGAGACACTAAAGGAGGCCAGTGGCGACCGCCTCACCAGGGACGGTGCGCTATACCTGCTCGGGGCGGGATTCGACGGGTTTTAATGCGCCGTCGCGCTCTTTCTGCCAAGACCATGTCCGACAAACCTGCGTCGATGTACCGGGACATCGACAAGCCCTCGTACACCCGGCGGGAGTACATCACGGGGATCCCGGGCTCGAAGGTCGCCCAGCACAAGATGGGCGACCGCGAGGTGGACACCGACGACTATCCCGTCCAGATATCGCTCGTCGTCGACGAAGCGGTCCAGATCCGCCACGGCTCGCTCGAGGCCTCGCGGCTGTCTGCCAACCGCCACCTCATCAAGGAACTCGGCGAGAACAACTACACGATGATCCTCCGGAAGTTCCCCCACCAGGTCATCCGGGAGAACAAGCAGGCCACCGGCGCCGGCGCGGACCGCGTCTCGGACGGCATGCGCCAGTCCTTCGGTAAGATCGTCGGGACCGCCGCTCGCATCCAGAAGGGCGAACAGCTGTTCACTGCCTGGTGCGAGGTCGAACAGGCAGCTGCCGTCAAGGAGGCCTACCGCCGGGCCTACAACAAGATCACGCCGCCGTGTCGGATCGTCGTCGAGCGGGGCGAAGAGCTGCTGATCGCCTGACTGAATCGATTCTTTCCCGCGGATACACAGCGGTACAGCGCGGAAACACGTGAGTTCATTCACGAGTTTTTGATACGGACAAAGCCCAAGCCCACGACTTCAGTCGTGGGAGGACGTCAAAGAGCCCCAGCCGACCTCGTTGGCCGGTCACTCGACCGACAGGTTCAACCCATGCCATACCGTACCATGATCGATGTCCCGATTCACCCAACTCGGCCAGGAGACGGCCGAGCACGATCCGTTCGAGCCACACCTGGGGTGGCGCGGCGGGATCGTTGCGGGATTGGTCGCCGCCGTCGCCATGGGCGTCGGCATAACGGTCGTCGAGCCGGCACTGCTTCGTGAGCAGATCGCGGGTCTGTACGGCGCCTCGGGAAGCCTACTCGCGGGGTGGCTCGTCCACCTCGGCCACGGCGTCGTCTTCGGACTCGTCTTCGCGGTCGTGGTCGCCGATCCGAGCCTGGCGGGGCCGAGCCATCGCTTTCCCTGGTCGGTCGTGGCCGGCCTCGGCTACGGGCTGATTCTCGCGGTTGCCGGCATGGGACTGCTCATGCCGATGTGGTTGGAGGCCGTCGGGCTCGCCGCCCCCTCGCTGCCGTTCGTCGACGCCTCTCTGGTGGGCTGGCACCTCGTCTTCGGCGCCGTCCTCGGGGCGACCTTTCCGGTGTTCGACGACTGGTAGACCGGGCAACCTTTGCCCTCGGTCGACCACCGGCCTACCATGCTGCGCCTCGCGGTGGCTACCGCGTCGGAGACTTACGAACGAATGCAGTCGCCGCTCGCGGATCGTGACGTCGAGGTCGTCGGCGTGTCCGCCAGCGAGCGGATCGTCCGCCCCGACGAGGCTCCGCCGGACGTCGACGTGGGCTTCGTCTTCCCGCCGCGGCTCATCGAGGGCGGCCTGCTTGACGCCCGCCTCGACGCACCCTGGGTGAACGACCGTGCGGCGATCCTTCGGTCACGCAACAAGGCCGAGGCACTCGCCCGCTTGAACGCCGCAGGCCTGCCCACTCCCGAGACCGTCGTCGTCTCGGATCCCGTCGATCGGGCGGAGCTGGTCGAGGCCTTCGACCACTTCGAGGGACCGGTCGTCGTCAAGCCCAACTCGACGACTCGAGGCACCGGCGTCGCCCGGGCCGACGACCTCGACTCCTTCCTCGGGATCTGTGACTACCTCGACCTCGTCCACGACTACCGCGCCACCGGTGACCGCGTCTTTCTCGTTCAGGAGTTCCTCCCCGACGCTCGCGACTTCCGGGCGATGTTGATCGACGGCGAGTACGTCGGCGCGGTCGAGCGCCGGCTCGACGCGGAGTCCCTCGCCGCCGGTCGCTGGAAGCACAACGTCCACCGCGGTGCCACCGCCGACGGTGTCGACTTGGCGTCGGACCGTCGGGACCTCGTCGAGCGTACCGCTACGGCGATCGACATCCCCTGGGTCGGCGTGGATCTGCTGGTAACCGATGACCGGACCGTCGTCACGGAGACGAACGCTCGCCCGACCATCGACGCGGCCACGAAGTACGAGCCCGGCTTCTGGGACGATCTCGCGGCGCTGGTCCGTCGAACCGCAGAACGGTGAGAGTCTGGGCCAGCGACTAGACTTCGATGTTCGTGGAGTCAGTCGCGGGCTCGAAGCTGACCTCGAGAATGCCGTTGTTGTAGTTTGCGCTTGCGGAGTGCTCGTCGACACGCCGCGATAGCCGGATCCGCTCGTGGTACTCGCGATCCCCGCCGGCGGCGTCGATCGTCAGGGTCTGGCCGTCGCACTGCAGGTCGATCGCGTCCTTCGTCACGCCGGGCAGGTCGGCGACGACACGCACCTCGTCGTCGGTCTCGTGGACGTCGTAGTGGACGCCGTTGCCCTGCTGTTGGGGGGCAGCGGGGCTCCCGCCGCCGGTCTCGATGCGGAAGCTACCCTGCCCGCCCATCATGTCGTTCATCATCCGCTCGAGCTCGTCGAAGAACTCGTCGAAGGGGTCGTCCCGGTCGTCGCGTCTCATACCCGGCGGTATGCCGATGAGACCCAAAAGCCTTCGCACGCCGGCCGACATCGGGGTCTTCTTGTAGCTGGTCGCCACACGCCCGGACGATGCCGTACCGGACCCTGGCTGATCTGGCGGACGGCCAGCGGCTCCTCCTGCGCCTCGACCTCAACTCGCCCGTCGAGGACGGCCACGTCGCCGACAACCGCCGGTTCGCCCGCCACGCGGGGACGGTCAGCCGGCTGGCTGATGACGACCACGCCGTCGCGGTCCTCGCCCACCAGGGGCGCCCGGGCCGGGACACGTTCGTCACCCTCGAACAGCACGCCGATATCCTCGCCGGCCACGCCGACCGCCCCATCGAGTACGTCCCCGACACCTACGGGGAGACCGCCCTCGACGCCATCGAGGGCCTCGCCGCCGGCGACGTCGTCTTGCTCGAGAACGTGCGGATGACCGACGACGAACTCCCGGAGAAGCCACCCGAGGAACACGCCAGGAGCGATCTCGTCCGGACGCTTTCCCCCGAGTTCGACGCCTTCGTCAACGACGCGTACTCGGTGGCCCACCGCAAACACGCCTCGATCGTCGGCTTCCCGATCGCCATGGACGCCTACGCGGGGCCGGTCATGGATAGCGAGTACGCGGCCAACTCCTCGATCGCGACGCGGGACTTCGACGGCGAGGTGACGATGGTCGCCGGAGGCAAGAAGGCGACGGACGTCATCGGCGTCATGACCGCCCTCCAGGACAAGGTCGACAACTTTCTGTTGGGCGGGATCGCGGGCGAACTGTTCCTCCGCGCGCTCGGCTACGAGGTGGGCCGGGATATCGGCGACATGTCGCTGTACGAGGCCCAGTGGGAGGAAAACTGCGACCGGATCCGCTCGCTCATCGAAGCCCATCCGAGCGAACTCGTCTACCCGACGGACTTGGCCTACGAGGACGACGACGGCGACCGCGCGGAGGTGACCGTCGCGGACGTCCGCGACAAGGACCACGACTACCTCGACGTCGGCTCCGACACCGCCTCCCAGTACGCCGACGTCGCCGCCAACTCCGAGGCGGTGTTCGTCAAGGGGGCCCTCGGTGTGTTCGAGGACGACCGGTTCGCCACCGGGACGGTCACCGTCCTGGAGGCGATCGGCGCCGCGGACTGCTTCTCCGTCGTCGGCGGCGGGGACACCTCCCGCGCCATCGAGATGTACGGCCTGCGCGAGCAGGACTTCTCGCACGTCTCGATCGCCGGAGGCGCCTACATCAAGGCGCTGACGGGCGAGTCGCTACCGGGGATCGAGGTGCTGGAAGCGGCCGCGGCCCGCACGCGCGAGTGAGGGAGTCTCAGTCGTCGGCCGGCTGTGGAACGCCCTCGATCGCGGCGCCGAGCCCCTGATCGAGGCCGAGCGCCTCGTTCGTCCGCGCGGTGCTCTCCGTGGCGCCGGTCTCGTCGAGGACCGCCCGGATCGCGTCGACGTTCTCCGGGACGACGTCCGACTCCTGGTGGATCGCCTGGAACAGGTAGAGATCACGGCCCTCGAGCGAGACGGATTCGCCCCAGATGCAGTTCTCCCAGATGTCTCCCCGTGGCCGGTCGGCGTCTTGGGCGAACTCGTGGATGGCGCCCGCGCCGTCGATGCCGAGGCCCTCGGGGATGACGAACGTGCGATCCTCGGCCTCGAGCCGATCACGCACGGCGGCGGCGGTCGGCTCGTCCTCGAGCGTTACGTTGACGCTGTGCATGTGCATCAGGGTCGCGGGGACCTTGAGGCCCAGCGTGTCGATGGCGAGGTCCGGAAAGATCGTCTTGACGTCGGGTCCGTGGTGGGAGGGGAGGTGGACGGGGTTCGGGAGGATGTCGTTGATCGGCCCGCGGTCGGACTGGGAGGGATCGCCGCCACGGCGCACCAGCGTCGCCCGGACCTTCTCGATCCCGAACGCCTCCTCGAGCGGCGCGACGAGCCGCGACAGCCCGGTGGTGTTACAGGAGACGACCCGGACGAGATCGGCGCCGACCGCGTCGTCGAAGTTCGCACGGGCGACGAAGCTCGTGTCGACCACGTCGGCGTCCTCGCCGCCCTGGAGTAGGGCCGGCGTGTCGTACTCGCGGTAGAGTCTGGCGTTCTCGGCGCCGACTCCGGAAGGGCAGGCGTCGACGACGACGTCGCTCGTCGCGACGAGGTCCTCGACGTTTCCCGCGAGGTCGATGCCCGCCTCGGCGAAGAGGTGCTCGCGCTCGGCGACGGCGGCGTAGAGGTCGTAACCCTTGCGGACCGCACCCCGCGCCTCGTAGTTTGGCCGCGTCTTGGCCACCCCCGCCACGGTCATGTCGGGCTGGGCGCGGACGGCGTCGGCGACGCGCTTGCCGATCGTCCCGTAGCCGTTGACGCCAACGCTGATCATGTGCCTCGGCGTTCGCGAGACGGCTGTATAGGGATTTCGACCCTTTGATACCCGGATCAGACGAGACTGCGCCTATGGAGATATGCGAGCTCGAGACCAGGGAGGAACGCCGGGCCGCCGTCCCTATCATCAGGCAGCTGTGGAGCGATCGCGATCCCGAGGAGGTCCTCGCGTGGACGGGGGAGGAGGACTACTACTGCGCCGGGGGGTTCTTGGAGGGCGACTTGGTCGCCGTCGCGGGTGTGCTGGTCGTCGGCCACCTCCACCATCGCCGGGTCGCCTGGCTGTACGACCTCGTCGTCGACGAACCCCGGCGCGGTGAGGGGTTCGGCGCCGAGATGGTCGACCACGTCGAGGACTGGGCACGTGCGCGGGACTGCGAGCGCGTCGCGCTCGCCTCGCCGCTCGCGAAGGAGGGCACACACGCCTTCTACGATCGCTTGGCGTACGAACCCTGGGGATACATCATCGAAAAACCCCTCTAAACGACCTCGAAACGGCGTATTCGGCCGAATCGATGGTCGTGGTACCACGACTCGCGGAAGGGTTATCCCTCCCCCCACTCTTTGTTTATTCGCAATGGCAAACGGTACGGTTGATTTCTTCAACGACACAGGCGGTTACGGATTCATCGAGACTGAGGATGCGGACGAGGACGTTTTCTTCCACATGGAGGACGTCGGCGGTCCGGACCTCGAAGAGGGACAGGAGATCGAGTTCGACATCGAGCAGGCCCCCAAGGGCCCACGCGCGACGAACGTCGTTCGCGAGTAATTAAGTTCGTCGCGGAAGCGACGCACTCCCGACGATTTTATCGAAGCTACACCCTCAGCCCCGGCGCCGGTCACCCGGTTTCAAGCCGGCGGCGGCCGAGTGGCGACCATGGAGATCGGCATCGTCTCCGACACGCACGACAACCTCGACGTCGTCGAGGCCGCAGTCGACCTGTTCGAGAGTCGCGTCGACGCCGTCCTGCACTGCGGGGATATCGTCGCGCCGTTCTCGGCGACGCCCTTCGACGCGGAGTTCGACTTCTACGCCGTCCGCGGCAACAACGACGGCGAGTGGGCACTCGAGGGAATCGTTGACGACTTCGGCACCTACTGCGGTGAGTTCGGCGCGCTCGAGTTCGGCGGCGCCGACGTCGCACTCTACCACGGGACGAGCCTCGATATCGTCGACGCGCTCGTCGAATCGCGCTCGTACGACTACGTTGTCCACGGCCACACGCACGAACGAGTCCACGAGGGAGCGGACGGCACCGTCCGCCTCAATCCCGGCGGGATCGCCATCGACCCGGACGCCGAGGGCACTCCCCCTGCGGGGATCGTCCTCGACACGGAGACCGGCGAGGTCGAGTTTCACGATCTTCGATAGCGGTCGCTTCGACCGTGACTCGGGCTCCAGGAGCGAGTTGACAAGACATAATCCATCACCGGCCCTGGAGGGCGTCAATGACCGAGACATCCCTCCGATCCGCCGCGGAAACGGCGGTGGGGCAGTGTCTGAACCTCCAGCCCGACGAATCCTGCGTCGTGGTGACCGACGACGACCGCCGGCCAATCGGCGAGGCCATCTACGCCGTCGCCGCCGAGACGACCGATGACGCCGTCGTCTGCCGGTATCCACCGGGAAGCCAACACGGCGAGGAGCCGCCGGCGCCGGTCGCCGCCGCGATGGCCGGTGCGGACGTCGTTCTCGCGCCGACCACGAAGAGCCTGACACACACGCAAGCCCGGACCGAGGCCTGTGATGCCGGCGCTCGCGTCGCGACGCTTCCCGGTATCACCGAGGAGGTGTTCGTGACGGGCCTCGACGCGGACTACGAGGCCATCCGCGACGCTTGCGAGGACGTCCTGGCGCAGGTTGCGGACGCCGACGAGATCCGGGTCACGTCGCCTCAGGGGACGGACATCACCGTCGAACCCGGCGCCAGGGACTGGCGGCTCGACACCGGCATCGTCCACGAGGCGGGCGATATGTCCAACCTGCCCGCGGGTGAGGTGTTCGTCAGCCCCGAGACGGGCACCGGGACGATCGTCGTCGACGGGACGATGATGCCCCACGGGCGCCTCACCGACCCCATCACGATCGAGGTCGAGGACGGCGTCGTCACTGACGTGGACGACGACGGACTCAGGGCGGACCTCGAGACCGCTGCGGCCGAGGCGGGGACCGACGTCTACAACCTGGCGGAGCTGGGCATCGGGACCAACGTCGCCGTCACGGAACTGGTCGGCTCCGTCCTGTTGGACGAGAAGGCGGGCGGGACGGTCCACTTCGCCATCGGCGACGATCACGGCATCGGCGGCGACGTCTCGGTCCCGATCCACCAGGACGGCATCCTCACGGAGCCGAGCGTGTACGCCGACGGCGAACCGATCGAGCTGCCCCAGCCCCGCTAAGTGGGGGACTCCCCGCGGCCCGCGGGCCTTTTACGCGCCGGCCGTGAAATACTGCCAACATGAGCGAAACCGCCGAGCGCGTGGCCTTGCCCTGTCCGGCCTGTTCGCCGGAGCTGGAGACCGGCCACGAGATCCTCAGCGAGGGCGGCCAGGCGACCGTCCGCTGTGGCGACTGCGGACACACGTACAAGACGGAGCTTCCAGAAACGCGCACCGTCGATCGCGACGTCGTCGTCTCGCAGGGGGAGGAGTCCTTCCCGGCGCGGGTGTCGGTCCCCGCCGCGGAGACGCTCGCCGTCGGCGAGGAGTTCCTCCTCGAGACGGACGAGGCCATCGTGACCGTGCGTATCACCAGCCTCGAACTCGACGCCGGCCGAGCAGACGAAGCGCCGGCCGAGGAGGTCCGAACCATCTGGGGCCGGGCTGTCGGGAACGTCGAGGTCAACGTGACGGCCCACCCCAAGGGCGGCGCCCACGACGAGACGCGGAGCCTGCAGATCCAGGTGCCAGGCGACTACGAGTTCGTCGTCGGCGAGGGCGACGAGCTCAGCGGGGAATCCTTCACCGTGGAGACGATCCTGGTACGGGACGACGCCCGGGGCTACCAGTTCGACAAGCTCGACCACGACGGCGACGCCGCCCTCGCGAAGGACGTCAAGCGGCTCTACGTCCGCGACGAGTCGACGAGCGCCTGGTCCGCCTGGTGATGGCCGACGTCGACGCCGACCGGGAGGCGCTCGTCGACCGCCTCGCTGCCAGGGAGGACCTCGACCCCGAGACCGAGGCCGCCATGCGCTCGGTGCCGCGCCACGCGTTCGTGCCGGCGGAGCAACGGAGCTCGGCCTACGCCGACCGGCCGCTGCCGATCGGCGAGGGCCAGACGATCAGCGCGCCTCACATGGTCGCGATCATGACCGACCGGCTCGACCTCGAGCCCGGATTGGATGTCCTCGAGATCGGGACGGGCTGTGGCTATCACGCCGCCGTCACGGCCGAGGTCGTCGGCGCCGAACACGTCTACTCCGTCGAGTACCACGAGTCACTCGCCGCGGACGCCCGCGAAACCCTCGCGGCGGCGGGGTACGAGGCGGTATCCGTCCGGGCGGGTGACGGCAAGGCGGGCTGGCCCGAGCACGCCCCCTTCGACCGCGTCTACTTGACGTGTGCCGCCGAGGAGCTCCCCTCGCCGGTGGTCGAGCAGCTCCGCCCCGGTGGAGTCCTCCTCGCGCCGCTGGGCACCGGCCACCAGCGACTCGTGCGGGGTGAGAAACGACCGGACGGCTCGCTCGACCGCGACTCACTCATGGGCGTCCGATTCGTCCGGCTGCAGTAGCTTTCATTACCGTTCGTCCCGGAGCCAGCCCATGGACGCGACGGTACTCAGGGACGATATGGTCGACAGCCTGGCCCACGAGAGCAAGGGTTGGCTGTCGAGCGAGTCCCTCACCGTCGCGATGCGGACCGTCCCCCGTGAGGCCTTCCTTCCCGAGGACTTCGAACCGTACGCCGACCGGGACTATCGCCACCTCGGGACGCGCGTCCTCTCGCCGAGTACCGTCGCCAGACTCCTCGAGGCACTCGATCCCGATCCGGACGACTCGGTACTGGTCGTGGGGGCGGGTGTCGGCTACACGGCGGGCGTCCTCGCCGAACTCGTCGGGCCGGCCTCGGTACACGCGGTGGACATCACCCGGCGCGTGGTCTACGAGGCACGGTCGAACCTGTCGAGCGCTGGCTATGGCGGCGTTCTCGTGGACTGCCGCGACGGCGCGGACGGCCTCCCGGAGTACGCACCCTACGACCGGATCCTCGTCGAGGCGGCGGCCGTCCAGCCACCGGACGCCCTCGTCGAGCAGCTCGCGCCCGACGGCCGCCTCGTGATGCCGATCGGTCCCGGCACGCAGCACCTGACGGTCGTCGACGCCGACGGCGAGACGACCGAACACGGGGCGTGTGCCTTCGAGCCGCTGCTCGTCGATGGCGAGCAGGCCGACACGCTCGAGCGAAACCGAACCCGCCGCGAAGACCGCGAATTTGCCGAGCGAGCGGCTCGACGCCGGAAGGGCTGGGAGCTCGAGTGGATCGACTGGGACGACCGCCGGTAGTCCGGCGAGTCCCGTCGCGCCCAGTAGCCAGACGGGAGTCCGCTCACCGCGGGCGCGGCCGGTCCCAATGGGTTGTACCGGTGCCGACTTCTCGATCGATGTTTCTGCCCCTGTGGCGTCGCCCAAGGCTGTTGAGATCTGTCATCGGTTTGCTCGTCAGCGCCAGGTGACCCTCGGTCAGCACTGAACCGAAACCGTCGAATAGCCCCACTCCGACGGCCGCTCATGGCCAGGATCGCACGGGACCGCATCCGTGTCCTGGCGCTCGTCGCCGCCGGGGGCGCCGCCGGTTCACTCCTCCGCCACGGACTGGGTCTCTGGGTCCCGGCGTGGCAGCCGCTCGGCACGCTCGCCGCGAACGGGATCGGCGCCTTTCTCCTCGGCGTGGTACTCTATGAAGCCCACCTCGCCGACCGACTCAGTCCGGCGACGCGCCTGCTCGTCGGGACCGGTTTCTGTGGGTCGCTGACGACCTTCAGTACCTTCGCCGCGGAGACGGCTGCCGCGCCTCCTACGGTCGCTGCGACGTACGTCGTGGGCACCTATACGGTCGGGTTCGCCGCGATCCTCGCTGGCCGGGCCGTCGCGCGGTGGTTTTCGTGATGGACGCCTTCCTCGTCGCCGTCGGCGGGACGGGCGGGGCGGTCGCCCGCCACCTCCTCGGCGAACGGATCGACACGCGATCTCGGGATACCCTCGGGGTCAACGTTCTCGGGAGTCTCGCCTTGGGCATCCTCCTCGGCCTTGGCGTCGACGCCTCGGCGAGCCTGCTGCTCGCGACGGGGTTCTGTGG
>CAYUFG010000012.1:0-6929 GCA_964443815.1 uncultured Halobacteriales archaeon
GACGGTGTGGTGCTGAATGATGTCCCGGCCGATGACGTGGACGATCTCGCCGGCGTCGTCGCTCCAGGACTCATCCCACGCAGTGCCCGGCTTTGTCTCCCCTTCCAGTTTCCACGCTTCCTCCCAGTCGAAGGTGTCCGCGCCCACGCGGTCCGTGTACTGCTTCGTCGCGGAAACGTACTCGATCGGCGCATCGACCCAGACGTACAGTACGAGATCCTCAGTCCCCTCGCCAGGGTAGTCGATCCCCCAGTCCATATCACGCGTGATACAGAGATCCTGCAGCTCTCCCTCGATCCACTCACGTGGCTGATTACGGGCGTTCTCGGTGCCCTCGAGGCGATCGATGAAGCCCTGGAGGTAGTGCTGGAAATCCGAGAGACGGAGAAATTTGTGCTCCCGGGTGCGGTATTCAGCCGGGTTGCCGGTGATGGTCGAGACAGGGTCTTCGATTTCACCCGGCTCGAGGTGGCGCTGGCAACCCTCGTCGCACTCGTCGCCGCGGGCGTGCTCGCCGCAGTACGGGCACGTCCCCTCGACGTATCGATCGGGTAGCGGCTGGTCCTCCGCCGCGTCCCATGCCACCTGTATCTCCTTCTCGAAGACGTGGCCCTCGTCGATCCAGGTCTCGACGAACGAGCGAGTCATCTCGGCGTTCGTCTCGTCGTGGGTGTGTCCGTAGTGATCGAACTCGACGTTAAACCGGGGGAACGTCTCCGTGTACTGCTCGTGGTACTCGATGGCGAACGCCTCGGGGTCCAGGCCGGCCTCGGCGGCGTTGACGGCGATAGGCGTCCCGTGCATGTCGGATCCGCAGACGAAGGCGGTCTGCTGGCCAACGCGGCGGAGCGCCCGGGCGTAGGTGTCCCCGCCGACGTAGCCGCGCAAGTGGCCCACGTGAAGGTCACCGTTCGCGTACGGCAACCCCACCGTGACCACTGCGGGGTTCTCGGTGGGAAGGGGCTCGTGACTCATGTCCGTCGACACCGGCCAGTGAGCCAAAAGCCCGCCGATTCGGTCCTCGGTGCCGACTCACCCACACCGGAGGTGCCGATTCGACGAATCCGGTCGGGGCCGGAGCCGTGATGCAGCTCAGAACGATCCGATTCCATTGAGCCCAGCCGATGATGAGCGACCGGTGCCAGCAAAATGGATGGCTAGGAGCGGCGGGAATGGGCACTGGGTATCCCACGAATCTTTATGTGGGGCTCGCGCACCGACCGCTACGGGCATGGATACTCGCCGCCGATCCGAGGGCAAGCCCAACTCTACCGTACCAGCCGGGCGACAGCGAGGCCCGGCTGACCGGCCATCCGACGGAGGGTCTACCCGATGAAAGTGTTCGCCTCCCGCGAGAGCCGACGGAAGGCCATCTTGCTCCTGCTCGGCGTTCTGCTCGGTGCGGTCGGAGGTTATCTCCTCCTCCGAACTTATGCCCCCTTCGTCTTCGACGACCAGGAACTCCGGACGTGGGTGGCAAGCTTCGGGCCGGCCGCGCCCATCGTGTTCGTGGGGCTCCAGGCGGCCCAGGTCGTCCTCGCGCCGATCCCCGGCCAGCTAACCGCACTGGTGGGCGGCTACGTCTTCGGCGCCGTCTACGGCACCCTTTACAGTCTCCTCGGGGTTATGATCGGCAGCGCTGTCGCTTTTCTAATCGCCCAGACCTGGGGCCGTCCCGTGGTCGAACGGTTGCTCCACGACGATCTCGTCGACCGCTTCGACGGCTTCGTCGACGAACTCGGCGTCCCGGGCCTGTTCCTCTTCGTGGTCATTCCGGGACTCCCTGACGACGCAATCTGCTTCTTCGCCGGTCTGGCGTACTTCAGGCTGACCGTCTTTCTCGCCGTCATGTTCGTCGGGCGATCGCCCGCCTACATCGTGACGAACTTCGCCGGCGACGGCATCGCCAGCGGCGCCGTCGTCGAGGGCGTGCTCGCCCTGGCAGGACTAGTGATATTCTCCGCCGTCGCCTACCACAAACGCGACTCGATCCAGCGGTACATCGAGAGCTAGGGGCGCGGATCCGTAGTCGAAAACCGCTCAATACCAGTCCAGATCCGCGACGAACGACCGCAGCATCGACCGCGTCACGTGGGGCATACAGACGACGCGCATCTCGCCGGCCCCGGTCTTCGAGACGCGCCAGCCGCGGTCCCGGAGTTCGCCCGTCATCGGGACCGACAGCTCGGCCGCCACGAGCGGTAGTTCCGGGCCGACAACCTCGTGGCCACGGTCGGTCAACTGCTCCGCCAGCCAGTAGGCATTGTCCATGGCTCGCTCGTACTCGTCCCGATAGCCACTCTCCCAGAGCGCGTCCATCGCAGCGACTGCGCTCGCCACGCCGGCGCCGCTCCGCGTTCCCGTCAGGGTGACCTGTGTCGTCGACTCCAGGTACGGCGTGTCGACTGCGAGTTCGTTCAAAAGGTCGGCCGACCGGGCAAGCAGCCCACCAGCCGGCACGGCTGCCTGCCCCGCCTTGTGGGGGTCGATCGTCATGGTATCGACGGCCGCGTGGTCGAAGTGCCAGTCGTGAGCGGTAAAGGGTAGGTAGAATCCACCCCACGCGGCATCTACGTGACACAGCGCGTCGACGTCCGCGGCAATGTCGGCAATGGCCGGGATCGGATCTACTACGCCGTATTCTGTCGACCCGGCTACCGCGGCGACGCAGACCGTGTCCGCGTCGGCGAGGTGGGCCATCGCGTCCACGTCCGCATGGTGGTCGACGGTGGGTGCCGTTCGGAGTTCGAGGTCGAGCAGGTTCGCGGCCTTCCGGAAGCTAAAGTGAGCGCTCGCCGGCGCGACGATGTTCGGGTCGTCGCTATCCGCCCGGTTCCGCGCGATGCGAAGCGCCTGAATGTTGGACTCAGTCCCGCCGCTCGTGATATAGCCGGCAGGCTCCTCAAGGCCGGTAATGTCACCGAGAGTGTCGACGGCAGCCCGCTCGAGCTCGGCGACCGTCTCGTAGGTTCCAGGATCGCCAGGATTCGTCGCCAGAAAGCGGTTGGCAGCCTCGCGTGCCGCCGGATGTGGCTCCGTACACATCGAGGAGAGAACGCGCTCGAAGTCCTGCGGTTCGGCGCGTTCGGACCCCTGCATACCCGCCCTCTACTCGCCGCCCAGTATGAGGGTTACGACTGACGTGTCGACCGCCCAACCGGAATACAGCGCGACCCGCTCAGCGAACCGAGTCGAGCAAGAGCTTCTGTTCGACCCGTTTGACCTCGTGCTGGACGTCTCGGACCGCGTCGATGTTCGCGCTGATCGACGTGATGCCGGCGTGGACGAGTTTGCGGGCCATCTCGGGGTCCGACCCCGCCTGGCCGCAGATGCTCGTCGCGACATCGTGTTCGCGACAGACCGCGATGGTGCGCTCAATGATGTCGACAACTGCCGGGTGGAGCTCGTCGAACCGGTCCGCGACGCGCTCGTTATTGCGGTCAACTGCGAGCGTGTACTGGGTGAGGTCGTTGGTCCCGAAGCTTGCGAAGTCGATACCTGCCTCGGCCATCCGGTCGACGTCGAAGGCGCTCGCTGGCGTCTCGATCATGACGCCCCAGGATCGCCGCTCGGTGTCGATGCCCGCCTCCGCCATCAGATCCTTCGCCTGGCGAACGTCCTCTGCGTCGTTCACAAGCGGAAGCATGATCTCGACGTTGTCGTACCCCTGCGCGTATAGCCGGCGGAACGCCTCGAGTTCGTGGGCGAAGATCTCGGGGCGGTCGAGACTGCGGCGGATCCCCCGGTAGCCGAGCATCGGGTTGTGTTCGACCGGTTCGTCCTCGCCCCCCTCCATCTGCCTGAACTCGTCCGTGGGGGCGTCGAGTGTTCGCACCCGGACCGGCCGAGGGTAGAACTCGTCGGCCACGCTCTCGATACCGTCGACGATCTGCTGGACGTAAGCCGCCTCGCCCTCGTCGGCGATGAACCGATCCGGCGTCTTCCCAAGCGAGAGGATCATGTGCTCCATACGGAGCAGGCCAACGCCGTCCGCGCCGGTCGCCGCTGCCCGCTCCGCGGCGTCCGGGATAGAGACGTTTACCTTCACTTCCGTCGCCGTCATCGGCTTGACCGGGTTCTGCGGCCGAACCTCCTCGATGGCGTCGTGGTCCGTCTCGACCTCGGTACCGATATCGATCGTGCCCTGTTCGCCGTCGATAGTGACGACACGGCCGTTCTCCAGTTCTTCAGTTGCCGATTCAGCCCCCACCACGGCCGGAACACCGAGTTCCCGGGAGACGATCGCGGCGTGGGACGTCATTCCCCCTTCGTCGGTGACGATGCCGGCAGCGCGCTTCATCGCCGGCACCATGTCCGGTGTCGTCATGGTCGAGACGATTATGTCCCCCTCGTCGACCACGTCGAGCTCGTGCTCCGAGTCGACGATTTTCACCTCGCCCGATGCCTTGCCCGGGCTCGCGCCTAGGCCGGCCAGCGTCTCAGTATCGTCCGACTCGGCGACACCGCCGTCCGCGACGCCACCCTCCGGTGCGGTCGTATCGCTGATGGTCGTGATCGGGCGTGACTGCAGCAGGTAAACCGTGCCGTCGGGTCCCCGGCCAGCACCGGAGCCATCATCGGCAATCGCCCACTCGACGTCCTGGGGCTCGCCGTAGTAGTCCTCGATCTCCTCGCCCAAATCGAGCAACGCGTCTAGTTCGTCTTCAGTCAGCACCCGCTCCGTTCGCCGGTCCTCGGGGACCTCGCGCTCGACGGTCTCACCGGTGTCGGCGTCGCGAACGTGCATCACCTTCTTGTCGGCAACGGATTCCTCCCGCAACTCGCCGGTCGCGCGGTCGATGACGTAATTGTCTGGCGTAACTGCTCCGGAGACGACCGCCTCGCCGAGGCCCCACGCGGCCTCGATCGTCACGACCGGGGCGCCTGTCGACGGGTGGCTCGTAAACATGACGCCGCTCTTCTCGGCATCGACCATCTCCTGGACGACGACCGCAATGTCAACTGCATGGTGGTCGAAGCCCTGCTCCTCGCGATAGTAGATTGCCCGTTGTGTGAACAATGATCCCCAACACTCCCGAACCCGGTCGAGTAAGTCATCCCGGGTTACGTTCAGGAAGGTCTCCTGTTGGCCCGCAAAGGACGCGTCGGGGAGGTCCTCGGCAGTCGCCGAGGAGCGCACCGCGACCGGGACGTCCTCGCCGATCTCGTCATACGCCGCGAGTATCTCCTCGCGTAACGAGGGGGGAATAGGCGTCTCCTCGATTAGGTCCTGTGCGTGCTCGGCTGCCTCGGCCAGCGCCGCGGAGTCGTCAGGATCGACGTCGACGGCCTCGAACAGCTCCGTCTCGATCCCGGTGTCCTCGATGAATGCACGGTACGTGTCGGCCGACACGACGAACGCGGGCGGGACGGGCAGGCCGGCCGCCGTCATCTCCCCGAGGGAGGCGGCCTTGCCGCCGACCGCGGATAGGTCGTCGGCCCGGACGTCGTCCAGCCAGAGTACAGCCATAGCCGTGTCTACAGGGACACCAACGATAGTAAAGAACCTTCTGAACTGGTTCAGGCCTCGATGATATCGTCGTCGCCAGCGGCGGCCGGAACGGTGACTGTTCCCTCGAGAACCGTCACGGCGGGCCCCCCGACGGCGTAGGACTCGCCGGCCGTCACCTCGATCCGCGCGGGGCGGTCGTCGAGGTCGCCGGCCTCGAACCGCACCGTCTCGCGATCGTGGTCGAGAGCGCCGTGCCGGTTGATCGCCGCCGCTGCGCACGCCTCTGCGCGGCCGGTCGGCTGTCGCCTGCCCGTCCCGTCGATCTCCAGGCCGTGGGCGTCGTGGTCCCGGTCGAGCGTGTCGAACGTAAACGCGTAGAGTGAGTCCGCACCCGTTGCCTCGAGCATTTCGCTCACGCCGGCAAGGTCGGGTTCGGCCCCGCTGAGGTGCTCGAGGAAGTTGACCGGGACGACCAGCACGCCTGGTCCGACGGAGCCACGGACGAGGGGGAAGTCGGCAGCGACGTCCCTGACGGCGGCGACGTCGACACCGAGCGCAGCTGCCACCGCGGCCTCGTCGACCTCGGCCGGCCGAAGGTCTGGTGGGTCGATCGAGACCAGTCGGTGGCCATTCGTCGGTGCCTCGACGGCGATCGGGCCATTCGGCAGTTCTAGCGAAACGCTTTCCGTCCCCAGCGCACCACAGTCCGTGAGCGCCGTGGCTATCGCGACGGCGACGTGAATAGCCGGTCCATCGCCGGACGCTCCAGCGAGAGAGAGCGCGCCGTCCTCACCGAGAAACGCGGTAACGGCAGGCCCTAACTCGGCGGCAATTCTCGACCGTTGGTCCGATGCGAGTCCGTCCCCGTCCCGGACGACGCCGACGGGCGTGCCGGTGAGCGGTTCGGGCGCGAAGGCGTCGACGACCGACACTTCCCGGCTGTCCATGCGTCCACGGTGGCGCCGGCCCACACTTCAACGCGTCGGGCCACGGCCGACATCATCCCACAACTGAACAGGTGCAACTCCTCTTGGCGCGACACAGCCAGTGGCCGCCCGGCGAGGCGTGATGGGTCGCTCAGCCCCCGTGGGTCGATCGAGCCCGGTGTTCCCAACGTCTCCGCGACAATCGGGCTCCACTCGCGGTCGTCCCACCGGAGATACGTGACCGGCCTCCGTCACGCGAGTATCCAGCCCGCCGGCGAGCGGGCCGGGCCATCGACCCTCGGTCACTGTTCTGTACACAGGGCTGGATTGTTCCCCCTTTTTAGCACTTGACCTGAAGAACCGTCCCGAGTCTCGTGGACATCCCAGGGAGAGCTTCCGCCGAGGATTGTCTCGCTATTCGTCCGATTACTCTCCGACTGCAACCCTGCGCAGTCCCCTCAAACCGCTGTAAGCGGCACACGACTCACTCCGAGAGCCGGTGGCACCGCTACCGACACGCCACATCCGACACGGTCATGTCACTCGAGCCG
>CAYUFG010000012.1:7029-26081 GCA_964443815.1 uncultured Halobacteriales archaeon
CCGGTGGCACCGCTACCGACACGCCACATCCGACACGGTCATGTCACTCGAGCCGGCCGTCGTCGCGAACGTACTGGAGCGCCTCGACGAGCCGCTCGCACTCGAATCGGGCCTGCTCCACCCGCTCCCGAAAGGTCGTCGCGGGCATCGGTTGTGAATGTTTACCGTGGTGCTCGTTAACAGTTTCGGAGGCAGCGGGGTTCAGTCGTCCGCGACGGCCTCCGTCGCTGGCTCGCCCGCATTGGGATCGCGGATCCAGAGATCGCCGAAGAGGTCGTCCTGCTGAAGCACGACCTGGCCGCGGTGAGATAGAAAGAGTAAGCCCAGGAAGGTCTCCACGCGGCTGCCACCCGCCTGAACGATCTCCGCAAACAGCACCTCGTCCCGACCGGCCTCGTAGTGGTCGAGCAGTGCCGCCCAGACCCCCGCGATGATATCGTCGACGTTCTCGGCGTGGGTCGTTCCGGTCACGTCCGCTGCCGTCGGCTCGTCGTCAAGCCGCATGTCGTCGGCGGCCCGGTAGTCGAGCTCCTGGGTCCCCCGGCTATAGCCCTCTGGCGAGCCCGACGTGTCGTACTCGCGGCGCTCCTTCCACCAGTTGTTCCGCTCGGCCTCCCGGAGCTCACGGACAAGCTCGTCGAGAGTCTCCGGCGAGCCCCGAGCGCGTTTGCGGTCCAGGCGGCGGTCCATCTCGTCTTCGAGGGCCGCCACCGGGTCGGGACCGCCGATCGGTCCGTCGTCGCTCATCGGCTGATCCCACGGATCGGCATCGTCGACCGCCTCCGAATCGTCATCCGTCGGATTGAGCATCTCGTCGGACTTCATCCGAAGCAGGACGCTGGCGTAGAACAGCGCCCGACCCGACGTGCGGATATCGGAGTCGTCGAGCCGTGCGAGGAACTTGTCCGTGACCGCGACGATGTCGATATCCCAAGGGTCGATCTCGCCCTCCTCGGCCAACTGGACCAAGACCTCGACAGGCTCGACCTCGTCGTCCTCGGTGTCGTCCGGAGTCTCCGGGTCCTCGTCGTCCGCGAGCGGATCTGGCAGGTCCGGTCCGTCCCCGGGAGGATCCCGCGACTCGTGGCCGGTAATATCGAGGGGAATCTCGCTATCGGACATGGGAACCTCCCTCAATCATCGGCTGGGACCTCCGCCTCCCCGCCCGAGAGATCGATGCCCGTGACGGCCGAGATGTTGTTGTCCTGCATCGTCACGCCGATGGCTCGCTCCGAGCGCTCCAGCATCGCCGAGCGGTGCGTAACGACGACGAATTGGGCCTCGCCTGCGAGTTCGTCCACTAGTTCGCCGACGAGTTCAGCGTTGGCTGCGTCGAGGAAGGCGTCGATCTCGTCGAGCGCATAGAACGGAGCGGGGTTGTGCCGTTGGATGGCGAAGATGAACGCGAGCGCCGTCAGCGACTTCTCGCCGCCGCTCATGGCGTCGAGCCGCTGGATTGGCTTGTCCCCCGGCTGGGCCTTCATCGTCAGACCGCCTTCGAACGGGTCGTCCTCGTCCTCCAGGTGGAGGTGGCCCGTCCCGTTCGAGAGCCGCTCGAAGATGTCCTCGAACTGCTCGTTGATCGCGTCGTAGGCCGCCATGAAGGTATCTTTCTTCCTGGCTTCGTAGGTCTCGATCCGGTCGCGGATGGCGTCGGCCTCCTCGACGAGGACGTCCTTGCGATCCTCGAGTTCGGCGAGATCCTCGGCCACCTCGTCGTATTCCTCGATCGCCAGCATGTTCACCGGCTCGAGCGCCTCCATCTCCCCGGTCAGGCGCTCGAGGTTCGCCTCGACCTCCTCGTGGCCCGGAATGTCCTCGGGGTCGTAGTCACCGACAGCCGCCTCGAGTTCGTCGATCTCCCACTCGATGCGCTCGGCCTCGGACCGCACGTCCTCGAGCTCGCTCTCGACGTCCGAAACCGCCCGTTTCTGCTCGTCTCGGCGGTTGCGGGCCTCGGCCAGTTCCGCCTTCAGTTCCTCACGCTCCTCCTTGAGATCCGCGAGTTCCTCTTCCAGCTCCGCCACGGCCTTCTCCTTCTCCTCGAGTCGCCCCTCCTTCTCGTCGATGCCGTCCTTGAGCTCGTCGATCCGTTCCTCGGCCTCGGCCTTTCGCTCCTTCGCGGACTCGATCGTCGACTCGAGGTCCTCGATGGCCTCCTCGGCGTACTGCTTTTCGAGCTGGAACTCATTGAGCCTCGCGTCTTGGTCCTCGATCTCCGCCTCGAGGTCCTCGATCTCCGCCTCGAGGTCCTCCGCAGCCTCGGTCAGCCTGGACAGCTCGGAGTCCTCGATCTCCGCTTGGAGGTCGTCGATCTCGGCCTCGATCCCCTCGATTTCCTCGTCCTTGTCCGCGATGGACGCTTCGATTTCGTCCATCTCGTCCGATACCGACGCCTGCTCGGACTCGATGCCTTCGAGTTTCTCCTGGAGCGAGCCGATCTCGTCATCGATCTCCGCGATTTCGCTCTCCTTTCGCTGAACGTCGGTCTGGATGTCCCTGACCTGCTGTGCGGCCTCGCTCTCCTTGTCGCGGGCGTCATCCAGGCGGTCCTGGACGTCTCTGAGTTCCGCCCGGACCTCCGCGCGCTCCTCCTCGAGGTCGTGGATCCGCTCGGCCACGCGCTCAAGCGCGCCCTCGCTGCCGGCAAAGGAGTACCGCGATCCCGACGTCGAACCCCCCGTCATCGCGCCTGACTTCTCTACGAGGTCGCCCTCGAGCGTGACAGTCCGGAACTGTCCCATGAAGTCCCGAGCCGTGTCGATGTCCTCGACGACGAGCGTGTCGCCGAGCACGTACGAGAATACTCCCGCGTAGCGATCGTCGAAGTCGACGAGGTTGTACGCGAAGTCGACCACACCCGGGCGGTCCGGAAGCGTGGGCAGCGGCCGCTGGTCCATCTCCGTCAAGGGCAGGAAGGTCGCCCGGCCGGCGTTCCGGGACTTGAGATACTCGATGCAGCGCTGACCGACGCCGTCGTCGTCGACGACGACGTTCGCGAGTCGGCCGCCGGCGGCGGTCTCACACGCCGTTGCGACCTCAGGTTCGACGCTCCCGAGCTGCCCCACCGTTCCGTGGACGCCGTCGCGGTCGGCCTTGAGGATCGTCGTCACCGCGCGCCCGTAGGAGGAGTCACCGTTCTGGTCGGCCTTGGCCTCCAGTTCGGCGTACTCCTGCTGGGCGGCCGAGAGTTCGTCCTCCACCTCGTCGAGGCGGTCTTGCAGTTCCTCCTGGTCTTCGCGAAGGTCGGTGACAACCTCGTGAATCGTCTCGCGGTTCTGCTCGGCCTTCGTGAGTTCGTCCTCCAGGTCGTCGATCTCGGCCCGGATCTCAGGAATCCGTGCCTCCTTCGCCTCGATCTGCTCCTCGAGTTCGCGTTGCTCGTTCGACCGGCGTCGAGCCTCGTCGAGCAGCCGGTCCTGTTCCCGCTGGAGCTCGTTCTTCTCGTCTTTGGCCGCCTCGAGGGCCTCCTTGCGGTCCTCGAGGTCGGCCTTGATTTCCTCGAACTCGGTCCCTAGCGATTCGATTTGCGCCTCGACTTCGGCGAGTTCGGCCTCCTTGTCCTCGATTTCGGCCTTCACCGACGACTTCGCCACCTTCGCCTCGCGGATGTCGCTTTCGAGATCGTCGATGGTCTCCTGCTTCCGGTCGATCTTGACGAAGGCCTGCCGGCGCTCGTTCTCGGCGCTATCACGCGTCTCCTCGGCACTCTCGATGCGGTCCTCGAGGCGGGCTATGTCACCCTTGATCTCCTCGATCTCCCGCTTGATCTCGAGCTGTTCGTCCTCGCCCTTGCGCTCGATCTCGCGGTTCAGCTTCGCGAGGTCCTCCTCGAGACGCATGACCGTTCCCTGGCGTTCGTCGAGTTCCGCCTGGCGCTCGGCAAGCGTCTCTTCGAGGCGCTCGACGTCGCCCTCGATCGACGCGAGTTCCGTTCGCTTGTCCTCGAGTTCGGCGGCCTTCCGGTAGCTCTCGTACTCCGCTTTCTCCTCCTTGAGCTCCTGGTACTCCAGGGCCGTCTCCCGTTCGTCTTCGAGCTGGGAGAGTCGGGCTTCCTTCTCCTCGATCCGGAGTTCCGCCTCCTCGATGTGGTCCTCGACGACCGCCAGTTCCTCGAAGGCCGCCTCTTTCTTGGCGTCGAACTCGGCTACCCCGGCGATCTCGTCGATGATCTCCCGTCGGGCCCGGGGCGTCATCTGGATGATCTCGGTCACGTCTCCCTGCATGACGACGTTGTATCCTTCGGGCGTCACTCCGGCCTGTGAGAGGAGGTCCTGTATGTCGGAGAGATTGACCGCGCGGCCGTTCAGGTAGTAGTACGAGTAGTAGTTCTCCTCGGTCTCCTTCACGCGGCGTTTGATGCGAATCTCTTCGGTGTCGCCGACGTCTTCCGTCCCAGCGGCGTTAACCACCTGGGCGCGCGTGACCGTCTCGTCAGTGTTGTCGAGGATGACCTCGACGCTGGCTTCGCGTTCGCCTTGGAAGGACTCCCCGTCCTGATGTCCCGGGTTGTAAATGAGGTCGGTCAGCTTCTCCGCACGGATGCCCGACGTCCGGGCCAACCCGAGCGCGAAGAGAACAGCGTCGATGATATTGGACTTGCCCGAGCCGTTGGGACCGGAGACTGTCGTGAAGTCCTCGTAGAATGGGATGCGGGTCTTCCGTCCGAAGCTCTTGAAGTTGTCTAGTACGAGCTCGTTGATGTGCATGTGGGCGCTCGTAGGCGGCTCCCGACGTCAGGCGACGATGATTTCGGCCTCTGACTCGTCCGCCTTGTCGGCGTCGTCGGCGGCCTCGGGTTTAGTACTGTCGGCGGAATCGCTCTCTTCGGGCGGTTCCGTGGCTTTCGTCTCGGTGGGCGCGAAGTCGAGTTCGGCATCCGTCGCCGATTCGAGTTCGCGGATGCGGACCTTGCACTCGATCAGCTCGTCAGTGAGTCCTTCGACCGAGGCCTCGAGCTCCTGCACGCGTGACTCCAACTCCTCCACTCGGTTGGCGCACATGTGACAACAGGCGACCGTCGAGACCCATAAACGTACGTCAGACATACTAAAATTCGTTGATAGTACAGCCGGACTCGAGATCGAGGCGGGCACCAGGTGGCTCGCTCCCGACCTCGGACAAATCGCTTATGACGGCGCGCATCGAACCGTAACCAATGACCGTACAGGCCCAGGAACGGGCGGACCTGGCCGTCGTCATCGGCCTCGAGGTGCACGTCCAGCTCGAGACCGACACCAAGATCTTCTGTGGCTGTTCGACCGAGCTCGCGGACGCCGAGCCGAACACCCACACCTGCCCAGTCTGCCTCGGTCTCCCCGGCTCGTTGCCGGTGCTCAACCGGGCCGCCGTCGAGGCCGCCGTCAAAGTGGGCAAGGCCATGGACGCCACGATCCCAGAGGAGACGGCCTTCCACCGGAAAAACTACTTCTACCCCGACCTCCCGAAGAATTTCCAGATCACGCAGTACGACGCGCCGATCTGCCAGAACGGGAAGCTCGAGTTCTCGGTCGAGGGCGACCGCCGGACGGTCGGCATCGAGCGAGCGCACTTGGAGGAGGATCCCGGGAGTCTCAAGCACAAGGGCGGCGCTATCGACACCGCCGAATACACGCTCGTCGACTATAACCGGGCGGGCGTGCCGCTACTCGAGATCGTTACGGAACCGGACTTCAGGGGCGCCGACGAGGTGCGTGCGTTCCTCGCCAAACTCGAGGAGGTGCTCGAGTACCTCGGCGTCTTCGACGCCGCCCGGGACGGCAGCCTCCGAGTCGACGCCAACCTCTCAGTCGTCGATGGTGACGAGATAGGAGAATCCGGGGAGATTGACGCCTCGACCCTCGAGGCCGCTAACCGCACGGAAGTCAAGAACATCTCGAGCCACACGGGCGCGGAGAAGGCCCTCGCGTACGAGGCCCAGCGCCAGAAGAACGCCGTCGAACGGGGCCGGGCGGTCGCGCAGGAGACGCGCCACTGGGACGAATCCCGCGGCATCACCGTCTCCATGCGCTCGAAGGAGGCGGAGAAAGACTACCGATACTTCAGGGAAGCGGACCTGCCGCCGCTCGAAGTCAGCGACTGGAAACAGCAACTCGAGATTCCGGAACTCCCGGACGCTCGGCGAGAGCGGTTCCGGGACGAGTACGACCTGAGCGAGGAGGCAGCAGACAAACTCACGACCACGAAACAGGTCGCCGACTTCTATGAGGAAGTGGCCGCCGAGTTCGAGCCGGACCTTGCGGCGACGTGGGTCGCGGACAATCTCCTGGGTGAGCTCAACTACCGCGACATGGAGATTACCGACGTAGACCATCGGCTGGACGAGATCCGTCGGCTGATTGAGCTCGTCGACGATGAGGAGATCACGGCGAAGAACGCCCGCGAGACCGTCCTCCGGACCATGCTCGACGAGGGCGAGGATCCCGATGCGGTCGTCACGCAGGAGGGGCTGGGCAAGACAGGGGGCGACGAGGTCGCAGCCGCTGTCCAGGCGGCGATCGACGAAAATCCCGACGCCGTCGCGGACTACCGAGATGGCGAGGACGGCGCGCTCAACTTTCTCGTCGGCCAGGTCATGCAGGCGACCGGCGGGAGTGCGGATCCCGGCGACGTCAACGAACTGTTGCGTGACGAGCTCGAGGCGTAGCTACTCGTCGAAAACGTAGAGGATACCGAGCAGGAGCGCCGCGATCGCCTCCACCGATAGTGAGAGTGTCTCCATCGTGCCGGCAAAGAAGTGGTCGACGACGAACTGCAGCGTGAGTTCGTGGGTCGTCGACGGGCCAAACAGTAGGAGCGGCCGGTGACCGGTGAGGTGCCAGAGGAAGTACCCACCGACGTAGGTCCCCATCGCGACGATGCCGAGCAGGTAATACGGCCGCTTCGCCTCGGCCCGGTGGGCCACCCAGAGGCCGACGATGATCGCGAGTCCCGAGAGGACGAAGGCGGGCCAACGGACGTCAGGCGGGACGAGTATCCCGATCGCTGCGTAGCGGAACCACTCGACGACGCCCATCCCGAGGTGGATCAGCGCGGCCACGAAGACGAGCTGAGAGGCCACGAACCGCAGGGCGACCGCGCGGGACTCCTCCATGTCGCGTCGGCCGGCGCGGTTGTACTTAGGCACTCCGCCTCGCTCGTGTACGCGCGAGAGGTATCAATTCCCCCACAAGATGGCTGGAGGCGGCCTGTCGAGACGGTTTTGCAAGCAGCGCGCCCGCGAACGCTAACGCGCCCGCACACGTACGCTATCCGGCGTTTACAGGCGAAACGCTTAGAAGTCCCTCCGGCATAGGGCAGGCAATGACGACGCCGGACGCCAGGCACGGTGAGCCCTCGTGAAACTGATCATTACCGAGAAGGACAACGCAGCCCGTCGGATCGCGGAGATTCTTAGCGACGGCGCCGCGTCGGTGGACCGCCGGAACGGCGTTAACGTCTACAGCTGGGGTGGCACCGCGGTTGTCGGCCTGTCGGGCCACGTGGTCGGCCTCGACTTCCCGCCGGAGTACGAGAACTGGCGGGACGTCGAGCCCCATGAACTGATCGAGGCCGAGGTCGTCACCGAGCCCACCCAGGCGAACATCGTCCGGACGCTCGAAGATCTCGCCGGCCAGGCCGACCGGGCGGTCATCGCGACCGACTACGACCGCGAGGGCGAACTCATCGGCAAGGAGGCCTACCAACTGATCCGCGAAGAAACCGACGTCCCCATCGACCGGGTCCGATTCTCCTCGATCACCGAACGCGAGGTTCGCCAGGCTTTCGATGACCCCGACGAACTCGACTTCGATCTCGCGGCAGCGGGGGAGGCCCGCCAGATCATCGACCTCGTTTGGGGGGCTGCGCTGACGCGGTTTCTGTCGCTGTCCGCGCGCCAGCTCGGCGACGACTTCATATCCGTCGGTCGGGTCCAGTCGCCCACGCTCAAGCTGATCGTCGACCGCGAGCGTGAGATTCAAGCGTTCGACCCCGAGGACTACTGGGAACTGTTCGCCGACCTCGCCAAGGACGGCGACGCTTTCGAAGCACAGTACTTCTACGACGACGACGGCAACGAGGCCGAACGCGTCTGGGACGAGGAAACCGCCGAGGACGTCCACGAACGACTTCAGGACGCGTCTACTGCCGAGGTCATCGCGGTACGCAAGCGGACCCGAACTGATCACCCACCGGCGCCGTTCAACACAACCGCGTTCATCAGTGCCGCGAGTTCGCTCGGCTACTCCGCCCAGCGAGCGATGTCCATGGCCGAGGACCTCTACACTGCCGGCTACGTCACCTATCCCAGGACTGACAACACGGTTTACCCCGAAGATCTCGATCCCGAGGAGTTACTCGGATCCTTCGAAGGCAACGCCCACTTTGGTGAGGACGCCGAGTCGCTGCTCGGCCTCGACGACCTGACACCGACGGAGGGCGAGGACGAGACGACCGACCACCCGCCGATCCACCCCACGGGCGAGCTGCCGAGCCAGAGCGAGCTGAGCGAGGCCGAATGGGAGGTATACGAGCTGATCGTCCGTCGCTTTTTCGCGACGGTCGCCGAACCCGCTACTTGGGCACACCTCCGCGTCGTCGCCGAGGCGAACGAGTGCAAACTCAAGGCCAACGGCAAGCGCCTGCTCGAGCCCGGTTACCACGCCGTCTACCCCTACGCCAGTACGGCCGAGAACTACGTCCCCGCCGTCGAGGAGGGTGAGCGACTCGACATCGACGAGGTCCGGCTCCAGGCCAAGCAAACCCAGCCACCCCGTCGGTACGGCCAGTCCCGACTGATCGAACGCATGGAGGATCTTCACCTCGGGACCAAATGCCTGACAGGAGATACACCGGTCCTCCAGCGGGCTGGGGAAGACGGCGATATTCGGCGGAAACCCGTCTCCCAGTTGTACCGAGAGGGCACCAAGGTCCTGGCGGACGGGGAGTCGGATATCGTGGTTGCCGATGCCGAGCCGACGACCCTCTCGTTCGAGGAGTCCAGTGAACGAATCACCGAGCGTCCGAATGCCCTAGTGAGTAGGCGATCACTCGAGGCGGACGAACGCGTGCTTGAGATAACGACACGAAGTGGGACGTTTTCCGTGACCGACGATCACCCGCTGTATGAATGGGATGGCAAAGGGGTTGAAGTGAAAGAAGCATCGGAGATATCTCCGGGAGACCGGTTGCTTAGCGCCCGCCGGCAGGTGGAATACGACAATTCGGGTAGAGAACTAGCGGTATCCTGGTCAGAGTTTGCGTCGGACCAAGACGTGTCTTCTAAATTATACGGAACGAACTGTGCGTCCGCAGTCGCTCGCCACCGGAAAGATTCCGGAGAAAGCCAAAGGGAATTCGCTACGAGAGTTGCCACAGAGCAAGCCGCAGTCAGCGACTATGAAAACGGAATTCGGGACGTCCCGGTCCGGGTTCTCGGACAAATCGGCATTCGTCCACCGAAACTCCACGGCTCGAACGACGATGCAGCATTCGAAAACCCGTTTCCACTGGACTGGTCCCCCGAACTAGCCAGGGTCCTCGCGAACGTACTGGGGGATGGCTCGATACACGTCGATACAGAAGAGAACCTCGTCGACGTTCGGTATCACGATACCGATGAACGGCTCATCGAACGATTCGTCGCAGATATCGAGAGGCTCTTCGGTGAAACCCCTACGGTGAGCGAGCGCCCCGGACGGGAGGCCCACCACCGGCCAAAAATCCAAGTCAATCTGTCAGCCGGACTGGGAAGAGTTGTCCATGATATCTTGAATAGGGTTACCGAGAGTGGTTGTCCGGCACTCCCGAGGGAGCTAGAGCCAGTTTTTGTGGGCGCTCTGTTCGACGATGAAGGTCAGATCTCTCGAGAAGCCACGGCATTCATTTCGAACACGAATCACGACCTCCTCGCGGGTGTCAAAGAGATGCTTTCCCGCCAGGGCATCGATAGTGAGCTTGTACGGGGACAAGACAAACTTCACGTTCGAGGGCGGGAGAACCTCGAATCATTTCTTGACGTCATCCCAATCGCGTCAGACGAAAAATTCTGGCGGGGATTGGATGCTCTCAGAGGCTCCAACGTCACCAACAACAAGGCTCGTCTGCTCGAAGAAATCACTGAAACCCCGAAGACCTCCGACGAGATAGCTTCGAAATTGGGGATAAGTCGAGGTCGAGTCAACGACCTTGCTCGAGATCTCCGGGACTCTGGTTATCTCGAAAAACGGGTCCAAGGCAGCAATCGAAGTCAGGGGGATACTCGCGTCATCCGGTACGCTGCGACCGGCTTCCGGGAGTCGATATACGCAACACTACGCGGCTATCCCGCATCGACGACAGTGACCGAGATCACCGAACGCGAGTATGACGGCGCGGTCTACGATCTCACCGTCGACGAATCGGCGCCGAATTTCGCGGTTCAGGGAGGGGTAATCGTCCACAATTCCACGCGCCACAATATCATCGAGAAACTGTACGACCGTGGGTACATCGAGAGCGACCCACCCAGGCCGACCCAACTCGCGGAGGCGGTCGTCGAGGCCGCCGAATCCTTCGCGGAACACGTCGTCAGCGACGACATGACCGCGCGCCTCGAGTCCGACATGGCCGCCATCGCGGACGGGGACGCCACGCTCGAGGAGGTCACCGAGGAGTCCCGCGAGATGCTCGAACAGGTGTTCGGCGAACTGCGAGAGTCCAGGGAGGCCATCGGTGAGCACATCCAGGAGTCGCTGAAGGCCGACCGCCGGCTCGGGCCCTGTCCGGAGTGTGGCGATGACCTCCTCGTCCGGCGTTCCAACCAGGGCTCGTACTTCGTTGGTTGTGACGGGTTCCCCGAGTGTCGATTTACCCTACCGCTGCCATCGACCGGCGAGCCGCTGGTGCTCGAGGAGACCTGCGACGAGCACGACATGCACCACGTCAAGATGCTCGCCGGCCGGGACACATTCGTCCACGGCTGTCCCCGATGCAAAGCGGAGGCGGCCGACGAGAGTGAGGACGTGATCCTGGGGGCCTGTCCGGAATGTGGCACAGCCGACGGTGGTGAGCTCGCGATCAAGCGGCTCCGGTCGGGTTCTCGGCTCGTCGGTTGTACGCGCTATCCCGACTGCGACTACTCATTGCCGCTGCCACGGCGTGGCGAAATAGTGGTCACTGACGAGTTCTGCGAGGAACACGCACAGCCAGAACTCGAGGTCCACGACGACGATGCCGACGACGAGCCCTGGGAGCTCGGCTGTCCGATCTGCAACTACCGTGAATACCGGGCCGAGCAGGAGATCGACGGCCTGGAGGACCTCGACGGCGTCGGCGCGGCGACGGCCGACAAGCTCGGCGACGCCGGCATCGAGGAGCCAACAGACCTCGCGGACGTCGACGCCGACGCTGTCGCAGCCGAGGTGCAGGGCGTCTCCGCAAGCCAAGTTCGCGAGTGGCAGGCCGAGCTGCCCTCCTGATTGGGTGGCCTTAAGTCCCGCCGCGGGAAAGCCGGCCCATGGCCGAACGCACGCACGCAGCCGACGCCAAGCCCGGCGAGTCGGTGACCGTCAAGGGCTGGGTTCACGAGCTCCGGGATCTGGGCGGCATCGCCTTCCTCATCCTCCGAGACGGGTCCGGCAAACTCCAGGTCAAGATCGAGAAGGACGAAATGCCGGCGGAGCTGGTCGAGACTGCGCTCGATGTTCACCGAGAGAGCGTCGTCAAGATATCCGGGGCCGTCAAAGAGGAGGACCGGGCGCCTACTGGTGTCGAACTCGTCCCACAGTCGATCGAGGTCATCGCCGAGGCCGACCCGGAACTGCCGCTCGACCCCTCGGGGAAGGTCGAAGCCGACCTCTCGACCCGATTGGACAACCGCACGCTAGACCTGCGCAAGCCCGAGGTCAAGGCTGTCTTCCATATCCGTGACGAGGTCCTCCGTGCGAGTCGCGAAGCATTCCGTGAAGTTGGCTGTACCGAAATCACGACGCCGAAGATCGTGGCCACCGGAACCGAGGGTGGGACGGAACTGTTCCCGATTACCTACTTCGGCCGCGAGGCGTTCATGAACCAGAGCCCGCAGCTCTTTAAGCAGCTGATGGTGGGCTCGGGGCTCGAGCGTGTCTTCGAGATCGGGCCGATCTTCCGCGCCGAGGAGCACAATACGCCGCGGCACCTCAACGAGGCCACCTCGATCGACTTCGAATCGGCGTTCATCGACGCCAGCGGTGCGATGGACGTCTGTGAACACGTCGTCAGGGCCGCCTACGCTGTCGTCGAGGAGCGGTGTGGGCAACAGCTCGAAGCGCTGGGATTAGCTGACGAATTCACGGTGCCCGAGCCGGGATTCCCGCGGATTACCTACGCAGAGGCCATCGAGCGAGTCAACGCTACCGGCCAACTGGAGAAACAACTCCTCTGGGGGGACGACCTCTCGACGGAGGCCGAGCGGGCCCTCGGCGACGATGTCGGCGAGCACTACTTCGTCACGGACTGGCCGAGCGAGATCAAGCCATTCTACATAAAGGACCACGACGACGACCCCGACCTCTCCACCGGTTTCGACCTCATGCATCCACGGCTGGAACTCGTTTCGGGAGGACAGCGCGAGCACCGTTACGACCACCTCGTCGCCGGCTTCGAACAGCAGGGCCTCGAGCCGGAAGCATTCGAGTACTACACGAAGATGTTCCGATACGGGATGCCTCCCCACGCAGGTTGGGCTATCGGCGCCGAGCGGCTCGTCATGACGATGCTCGACCTCGATAACATCCGCGAGGCGGTCATCTTCCCGAGGGACCGGCAGCGGCTAAGCCCGTAGGGCGGAGCAAACCCCGTTGCTCGGGAGTTTGTCGGACGAACAGAGAAGTCGGCCGGTGTGGCCGGCGCCACGCGCCGGCTACCCGCGATTCCGAAGCGATCGCCGTGATCTCGCGAGACAGACACGAGAGACCGTCACCGGCACACCGTTGAAGCGGTGAGCATGTCAGTGGACTGCCGTTCTGCCGCCACCGGCGTGTCGAACGCGACTTCAGTAGCCTCCACGATCGACCTCCCCGACTTCAGGGAGTTCTGACAGAACGCCCCTCTAGCAGGGGACATCACCCCTACGGGACTGTGAGCCAAATGACTCCCCGGATGCCGAAATGGCAGAACCGCCTCGCGAGCCGGGTCGAGCTTCGATGGTGTCGAACTTGCAGCCAGAGGAGTGTGTGTTGTGGGACGATCGACGGTATGTACCAGATATTCGATGAGAAGCGGCTCCCGCCGAAACGTTTTGTCGCTCCCGGCGGATGATGCGCCATGTCCACCCACGTCGTCATCGTCGGCGCCTACGGAAGCGCCGGCGTCGCTGCAGCGGAGGCGCTCGCGGCCGCGCCCGACCTCGAACTCACGCTGGTCGACGACGGGGAGCCGGGCGGTGGGCTGTGCATCCTCCGCGGGTGCATGCCATCGAAGGACGTTCTCTCGGCGGCCGAACACCGGTTCGCCGCCCGCAACGACGACCGAATTTTAGGGCCGGCGCCACCCGTCGACCTCGATGCGGTCGTCGACCGGAAGGACGAGCATGTGGCCAACTTCGCCGCCCACCGCCGGGCGGCGGTCGAGCGGTTGAGTGAGCGCGAGTCCGTCACGTTCCACCACGAAACTGCTCGGTTCGTCGATAACCGCCGTCTCGAGGTCGGCGGCGGGACAGTTGAGGCCGACTACGTGATTCTCGCAACCGGCTCGGCCGTCGCCCTCCCGGAATTACCCGGCATCGACGACGTCCCAGTCATGACGAGTGATGACGTCCTCGAGGCGACCGACTTCGGTGATTCTGGCGTCGTGATGGGGTTCGGCTATGTCGGTCTCGAACTGGTCCCCTACCTGAGCGAGGCCGGCGCTATGGACATCACGGTCATCGAACACGACGCTGCACCACTCGACGAAGCCGACGAGCCGTTTCGTGAGGAATTGCTCGCTTACTACCGTGATGTCGACGACGTCGAAGTACTCACTCACACCAGCGAGACGCGGGTCGAGGCGGCCGGAGACGGCGTTGCGCTCCACGTCACCTCGGACGGGACGGAGAGGGTGATCGAAGCCGACCAACTCTTCGCCTTCACCGGGCGCGAGCCCGCCCTCGACGGGTTGGGACTCGAGCAGACCGCGCTCGAACCCGGGCCAACGTGGGTGGCGGACACGATGCAGGCCGCCGGCGACGACCGGATCTTCGTCGTCGGCGACGCGAACGGGCGCG
The DNA here is from genome assembly GCA_964443815.1 of uncultured Halobacteriales archaeon. GTDB lineage: Archaea > Halobacteriota > Halobacteria > Halobacteriales > Haloarculaceae > CAYLJD01. The sequence continues at coordinate 21,233 of CAYUFG010000012.1, forward strand.
AGCCGATACTCCACGTGGCCAAGGAGGAGGGTGCGGTGGCGGCCGAGAATATCCAACGGGACCTGGCCGGCCAGCCGTTGCGGTCGTACGATAACGTCCACCACCACGTCGTCTTCTCCGGACTGGGGGTCCTGCCCTTCGCTCGCGTCGGCCACTCGGCGGCGTCAGCTGCCGCAGCCGAAGTCGACCATCACGTGCTTACGCGCGAGGCGTCCGACGACGGCGTCTTCGCCACGAAGAACGTCGACGAGGGACTCGCGAGACTCGTGGTGGGGACCGACGGGACGGTACTCGGCTACCAGGGCCTGCACTACCACGCTGACGCGATGGCGAAGACGATGCAACTCGCCGTGGAGATGGAACTTGACGTCCGGGAGATCCCCGACCGGGCCTACCACCCCACCACACCCGAAATCCTGGACGGGCTATTCAGAGCTGCGACGGACGCGCTGGACGAGGCTTGATGGGGCTCGCACCCCGAGATACGGACATGACTGACGCCGCACACGGGGAGTTCGAGTGTGAGGCCTGCGAGAAGCAGTTCGACTCCCGGGCCGCGCTCGAACGACATCTCCGGGACGTCGGGCTCGTCGACTGAGATCAGTCCACACCGACGTCGCCGATGGCCTGGGCCCGCAACGGGCCAGTCGTCACCAGACCGTGGCCGTCCATCCGCTGGAGGACGCGCTTGGCCTGGCTGGCGGGGAAGTACTTGTCCTCGAGGGCCGTCCGCACGACGACCGCGAACGTACTCGCAACCGCCGCGCCGAGACCGTTGCCGAGCCGTCGCAGCCGGCGGTCGTCGGATACGAGTCCACAGACCGGAGTCCCGTCCGCCCCGTCTCGTTCAGCGAGGATGCCCGCGATCACCGTCGAATCGATGGTCCGGGGATCGTCGTCGAGTAGGTCCGCGGCCTGCCCGCGGTACGGCTCGAGCTCGGGATCGGTCTCGACCGGTTTCGTCTCGATAAGGGACGCGAGGTTCGTCGCCGCGGGTTCGATGTCGACCTCCGACCTGACGGCATCGGGAATCACGAGTTCCCCTGCCAGCGAGTCGAGGAGATCGGTCTCGCCGATCGTGCCGAGGTTGTACAACGGGGTCGCGTCGATGTAGACCCTCATAGGCCCCGGGCCGTGTCGACGTCTTGTCGGAGGTCCTCTTCAGTGAGTTGTGTGGTCAGGTTGCGTTCGTGGGCGACCTCGAGCCACTCGGCGACGGACAGGCCTGCGAGCCGGGCGGCCTGGTTGACGGCGACGTCGCCGCTCTGGTACCGTTCGACGGCGTGGCGTGTACGGAGCGTCTCGAGGCCCTCACGGAGCGCCTTCCGGATGGTGGTGCTACGGTCCTCCGAGAGCAGGTCCGCGACGGTGTCGAGTTCGGCCTGGTCATCTTCGGGGATGCGCGCGCTGATCGTCGACATGTATGCACTGTATTTCAACGTAAACCCTTGTGAATCCCCGGGTTCGTCAGGGCTAAGCGGCTGGCCCGACCACCCGCACCAATGACGGATGCCGCACAGGCCTTCGCGCCGGGCCACGTGACGGGCTTTTTCACCGTCGACAGGGCCGAGGATCCGACAGTTGCCGGCTCTCGCGGCGCCGGAATCACCCTCGCGGATGGCGTTACCGTGACAGTCCGCGCTACCGACGAACCGAGGCGTACACTCAACGGCGAACCGGTGGAGATCGAGGCCGTCTCACGCGTTTGCAGGGCGCTCGAGGCGGATGTCGCCGTCGCCGGTGAGACGGATCTCCCGGTAGGCGCCGGGTTCGGCGTTTCCGGCGCCATGGCGCTCGGCACCGCCATCGCCACCAACGAACTGCTCGCGCGGGCGCTCTCGGAGCGCGAACTTGTGACGATCGCCCACGGGGCCGAAGTCCAAGCAGGGACCGGGTTAGGAGACGTCGTCGCACAGGCCCGCGGTGGCATGCCTATTCGCCTCGAACCGGGCGGTCCTCTCCAAAACGAGATGGACGGTATTCCCGCCCGGCCGCGCGTCGAGTACCATTCACTCGGCGAACTCCCGACGGACGATGTCCTAGCGGACGCGGGCGACAGACTCACGGACGCTGGCGAAACGGCCCTCTCCCGACTCGTCGCGCGACCGACCCAAGATGAGTTCGTCCGGGCCTCGAGACAGTTTTCCCGGGAATCCGGACTGCTCACCGACGCCGTCCGAGACGTCATCGAATCGGTGGCTGACGCCGGTGGGGATGCAGCGATGGCGATGCTCGGCGAGACCGTCTTCACCCTCGGTACCGGGCTCTCCGAGGCGGGGTACGACCCGACGGTCTCGCGGGTCCATCCGGCGGGAGCGACGCTCCAGGAGCCGAGTCCCTAACGCCATTCCACGACTGGAGTCGGTAGGCATTCACCACCAATCTCTGTAACGGAGCGCTTTCGGTCGTCCATCCGCTCTCTCGGGCATGGAGGAATTCGACGTCCCGGAGAGCCACCCTCGGTACGAGTCGCTCCGGACGCGTCACCGCATCGAAGCGGGGGTCGACCGGGGGATCACCTCCCGTGCCGGCCTCATCGCCCACGGCCGCGGCGAGGCCTTCGACTACCTGCTCGGCGAGGAGACGATCGCGAGCGCCGACGTTGCCGAGCGCGTGGCCGCCGCCCAGCTACTGCGGGCCGAGCGGCCGGTAATCTCTGTCAACGGCAATGCCGCGGCGCTCGTCCCGGAGGCCCTGGTCGACCTCGCCGCGGTGACCGGGGCGGCCCTTGAAGTCAATCTCTTCCATCGGACCGAGGCCCGGGTGGAGGCGATCGCCGACTACCTTCGCGAGCACGGCGCCACGGAGGTCAAGGGGCTCGACGCGGAGGCGCGGATCCCCGGCCTGGACCACGAACGGGCCAAAGTCGACGGCGACGGCATCCACGCAGCCGACGTCGTACTCGTGCCTCTGGAGGACGGCGACCGGGCAGCCGCACTCGCCGACATGGGAAAGCTCGAGATCGTCGTCGATCTCAATCCCCTCTCCCGATCGGCGCGAGTCGCCGACGTGCCCGTGATCGACAACATCGTCCGCGCGATTCCAGCGATGGCGACCCACGCCCGTGGCCTCGTCGATGCCGATCGAGCTAAACTCGACCGGATCACCGAGGCCTTCGATCCCGAGGAAGCCAGGCAAAGCGCCGAAACTCGTCTCCGTACGGGCGGGGACTAGCCGCTGATCGGGACCAGGTCACACCGGTCGCAGGCCCAACCGGACGATACTCCCACGGTTCTCGGCCTCGTCGAACTCGATCTGGCCACCGTGGCCGTCGATGTACCAGCTGACGTACCAGAGGCCGAGGCCGCTGCCGTGGGAGAGTGGTCCCTCACGGGATCTGTCGAGGATTTCGATCTCCGAGTCGGGAATCCCCGGCCCATTGTCCTCGACGGCGACGGTAACGAGATCGCCGTTGCCCTCCGGCGAACTGACACGGATTTCGACCTCCGGCTGTCGGTCCGTGTGTTCGAGGGCGTTCTCGACCAGGGCGTCGATGGCCGACCTGAGTTGTTCATCGGCTCGCACCGGCTGCGTCTCCGGGCCGTCGACCGAGATCGAGGCGTCCGGGAATCGACCGCGGAATGCAGCCGCACAATCCTCGATCATCTCGACGACGTCGATCGTCTTCTCGCGCTGCCCGCGGCGCTCGATGATGTCCTCCATCCGGCTGGCCATCTCGCTCACCGAGATGATCTCCGCTGCGGTCTCCCGCATAGTCGCCAGGTGCTCCGCCTCCGCCGCGTCGATGGACTCCTCAAGCATGTCGAGGTGACCCATCAGCACCGACATCCGGTTTCGGAGGTTGTGTCGGAGGACGCGATTTAGGACGGACAGATGTTGCTCGCGTCGCTTTCGCTCAGTCATGTCCCTGACGACGCCAACGGTGCCCTGGAACTCGCCGTCCTCGAAGGGGAGGAGAGTCATGTTCAGTTCGCACGGGATCTCGTCCCCATACGCGGTCTCGAGGTCGATCTCACACCGGCCGCTCTCGGGTCCGTCCTCGGCGAGGAGGTCGTCGATGATCGCTAGGCACTTCTCGATGTCAGCGTCCGACAGCAGTTTCGAGACGTGGGCTCCGATGAGATCGTCCCGTGTGTACCCCCCGTCGAATTCGTCGACGGCCGATGGATTCACCCAGGTGATGACCCCGTCGGGATCCAGCGTGTAGACGCCGTCGCGGATACTCTCGAGAATGGTCCGCTGGCGGTCGAGGGTGCGCTCGTGTTCCGCCTGGTCGGTGACGTCACGCACGGCACAGACGAGACTGTCCGCCGCGGTCTGGGTGACCGACAGCTCCTGTTCGAACGACTCGCCGTCCCGTCGCTTTCCGACAGCCCGCCCTCGCCATTCGCCTTCGGCCTCGAGCGTCGGACAGACTTCCGCTTCGAACTGGCCGACCTGCTCGTCGCTGTAGAGGCATCGCCAGTGTGTGCCCTCGAGGGAGTCGGGTTTCTCGTATCCGAATATCTCCGCCTGCCGATCGTTTGCGTACACACACCTGCCATCCACGTCCAGGACAGCCATGCCGTCCATGGCCGACTCGACCGCCGATTCGAAGAGAGCAGGATCCGAGGACTCGACGATATCCGACATCTGGAGGGTATCGAACGGATGGGAACTTAACGTTCGTGGCCTTGTAGGCGAGGGCTACCGGGCCGATCAGGGGTGGGACGGTATCCCGGGCCTGGTGGCTCGCCGACCGTGGAACGACGTCGAAGCCACAGGCCGGACAGCTCTACCGGTCCCGGTCGTAGCCCGTATCGCAAAATTCGCACACGTGGGCGGAACGGTTGGAAGGCGGCCAACGGGGTTCGAGATAGGGCCAGCATCCATTCGGATCGGTATCACA
>CAYUFG010000013.1:0-25982 GCA_964443815.1 uncultured Halobacteriales archaeon
CCCGGCTAGGATTCCGGCAGGGAGTCCCGCCGGCCGCAGGTCCCGTCGTGGCGGTGGTGGAGCATGAAGGGATTGTCGTCGGGATCGCCGACAATCGCCATGTCGCACACAGGGCTCTTCACCTCGTCCATCTCGACGGTCATCCCCGCTTCCCGGATTTCGTCGAGTGCTGCCCCAACGTCTTCGACAGTGAGCGAGAGACAGCGGCCGCCTCCGCCGGACCGGTCGGCGTCTCCAGGCCAGCCTGGCCCAGGGCGAGCGGCGGCGGCAGAGAGAACTCCCCCCAGGATATGTCCTCGTCGACCATGTGGGGTTCGAGGCCGATCGTCTCGTCGTCGAACTCGCCGGACGCCACGAGATCGCTCACGGTGTCGTAGACGAGGTCGGCTGCTCTTGCGTTCATACTCCGCCCCGAAGCCCAGGAGGGACGAACGTCCGCGCGGACGTGAACTGCGCCACACATTCACTCCGGGGGGCCGACGAAGGTTTTTGCATGGGCGGGCCGGCAGCTAAGCCGTGTCAGAGTCGGCCGGGTACCTCCGGTACGTCCCGTACGACGCCCCCTACCCCCACCAGCGGGACGCGATGGGGACGATCCGCGAGGCGCTATCCGCCCGCCGGGACGTCCTGTTCGAGGGGGCGACGGGCACGGGCAAGACCCTTGCCGCGCTTGCCCCCGCGCTCGACTGGACCAGCCAGGACCAGACGGTCGTCATCACGACGAACGTTCACCAGCAGATGCGCCAGTTTCGCCGAGAAGCCGCTGCCATCTCCCAAATCGAAGACGTGCGTGCAGTGGTCTTTCGCGGAAAGGCGTCGATGTGCCACATCGACGTGGGCTACCGGGAGTGCCAGACGCTGCGAGACACGACCCGCGACCTCGTCGAGGCTGAACGGGAGGAGGCCCAACTCGAACGCGAACAGCGCGACCTTCTCGAGCGGATGCAGGACGGCGACGACGACGCTGCAGAAGCTCGGACGGCGATCATGGACGAACTCGACAGCGTGGCGACGGAGGTCGGCGAGCTGGCCGACCAGCCCACCTGCGACCACTACTACCGCAACCTGACCGCCGACACCTCCGACTTCTTCGCGTGGCTCTCCGACGGCGTCCGCTCGCCGGACGACGTCTACGACTACGCCGAGCGCCAGGGACTGTGTGGGTACGAACTACTCAAAGAGGCCGTCGAGGGGGTCGACCTGGTCGTGTGTAACTACCACCACCTCCTCGACCCGGCGATCCGCGAGCAGTTCCTCCGGTGGCTGGGCCGTGACCTCGAGGACATCGTCGCCATCTTTGACGAGGCCCACAACCTCGAGGACGCTGCCAGGGACCACGCCCGACGGACGCTAACTGAACAAACGCTCGATTCCGCACTCGAGGAGTGCGACGACGCGGACGACGCGCGGGCGGACGCCGCAGCGAACGTCCTTCGCGCGTACCGGGAGGCTCTCGAGGCCGCCTACGAGCACGCCTTCGACTTCGGCGAACGCGAACAGGTCGGCACGGAGTGGTACGACCTCGCGATCGACAACGACAATCGCCGAGACGACCTGACGCTCGCCTTCCTCGACCGGTACTCTGGCCCCGGCGTCGACGCCGATCTCGAGGACGCGCTCGACCTGGGCGAGTCGCTCGATCGGCAGTACGGGGAGGCGTATCGCGACGGCGGGGCCGACGTCCGCCGGGAATCCCAGACGCTCCAGGCCGCCCGCTTCGTCGAATCCTGGATGGTCGAACACGTCGAGGCGGAGACCTATCCGGTCGTCAGCGTTCGCCGAGACGACCGCGGCGACGGCGAGGGCGACGTCTACGGCCGTGCGGAGCTGTACACCTGCATCCCGGAGCGTGTCACGCGGCCACTGTTCGACGGCCTCGCGGCGAGTGTCCTCATGAGCGCGACGTTACGGCCCTTCGAAGTGACCGAGGCAGTGCTGGGCCTGGAGGACCCGAAGACGCTGGCCTACGGCCACCAGTTTCCCGAGGAGCGTCGGCGAACGTTCGTCGTCGACGGCCCGTCGCTGTTCGCCAGCCGGCGTGACGAACCCGGCGTCCAGGAGACGGTCGGAGGGACACTGGCTGACGCGATTCGCTTCACGCCCGGGAACACGCTCGCCTTCTTCCCGAGTTACGCCGAGGCCGAGCGGTATTACGAGCGTCTCGACGTAGACGCGACGACCTACCTCGACCGTCCCGGGACCCCTGCCCACGAACTCCGCGAGCGGTTCACCGCCGACGACGACGCCGTGTTGCTGACGTCGCTCTGGGGCACGCTCGGCGAAGGGGTGAGTTACGACGGGGACGACGCACGGACCGCGGTGGTCGTCGGCGTCCCCTATCCACACCTCGACGAGCGGATGGAGGCGGTCCAGGCTGCCTATGACGGCGCCTTCGACATCGAGGGGCCGGACAATGCGGGCTGGCGGTACGCCGTCGAGGTGCCCACGATCAGGAAGACACGCCAGGCGCTCGGCCGCGTAGTTCGGTCGCCCGAGGACTTCGGCGCCCGGGTCCTACTCGACGGCCGGTACACCGAGCGGGCGGAAATCGAGGAGCCGAGGTACGCCGTCCGGGGGACCTTCCCGACCGAGGAACGGGCGGAGATGGTGGACCTCGAGCCGGCCAAACTCAGGTTTGCCATGTTAAACTTCTACCGGGCGATGGGTGCCTACGACGGCGAACCGCCCGAACCCTAGGCCGGAGGTGACGCGATCGCGGGCAGGCGGACTCGAAAGCGAGCGCCACCCGACGGCGAGTCGTCCACCGAGACGGTGCCGCCGTAGACCTCCGCCAGCCGCGAAACGAGGTAGAGGCCGATACCGTCGCCGTCGCTATCGGGACCCTGTTCGCCGAGTTCGAAGCACCGTTCGCGCCGGTCCGGATCGATCCCACGGCCGTTGTCCTCGACGACGACCTCGACATGGGCCTCGCGGCGCTCGGCCGTCACCTCGATCTCGAGCCCCGATTCATCGTTGTGGGAGACGGCGTTCTGGAGAAGGTTGGCGAACAGCTGGTTGATCAGCCGGTCGGCAGCGACGTGGAGGTCGGCGGCCACGTCCGCCCGGATTTCGACGTCCTCGTGGTCCCCCCGAACCGCCGCGATCTCGTCGCGGAGAACTGCTGAGAGGTCGACCGCCTCGAGGTCCTTCTCCTCGTCGAGGGATTCGACTAGGGCACTGGCGTCCTCGAGGAGGGCGACCGCGCCGTCGATCCGGTCGGTGATCCGCGCCACGTGCGATCGGCTCTCCTCGTCGACCCGTGAGTCGAGCAGTTCGGCGTGGGACATGATGACCCCGAGGTCGTTGCGTATGTCGTGACTCAGAAGTCGCGTCAAGAGGGCAAGCGTCTCGCTCTGTTCCCGATTGCGCTCTGCGAGCCGCTTGGTCCGGGTTGCGCGCCCGGAGTTGACGCCCGCGACGACGCCGAAGGCCGCACCGAGGCTCGCGAAGACGAGAAAGTCGCTGACGAACGCGAGGGTCAGCCGGCCCGCCAAGATGGAGCCGAGGTGACCCAGGACGCTCAGCGCGAACATGAGCGTGAACCCACCGTAGCACCACACGATCACGGCGAACCGCTCGCGTTCCGGGAGGTTGCTCCGCTCTATGTGGACGCCCATCGCGAGCACGACCCCGCCGAACAGGACATGCATGACGAGGTCGAAAACCTGCTGGTAGAGGGCGGTGGCCCGTGGCCGCAACTCGAAGAACCAGAGGGCCACGCCACCGACGACGAACACCAGGCCGAGCAGCGCGACGATAACCGAACCATCGAGCAGCCGACGTTCCCACTGCTTCACGTCACATGGCGCGTAGCCGACGCCTATAACGTTTCAGGCAGCCGTGCGGTGACGATCAGGCGGTCGCTCGGCTGAGCGCAGGCGTGGGAATCGCGGGGTTTGAATTCCCCCGGCACCCAAGCGTCAACAATGAGCCTCGTCGCCTTCGATTTCGACGGAACGTTGTCGGACTCGGAGATGACGGTCCTCCTCGGCGAGCGGTGTGGCGTCGCCGACGAGATGGAGCGCATCACCGAGCGGGCGATGAACGACGAAATCGAGTACGCGACGAGCCTCCGGGAACGGTGTGCGCTGCTCGAGGGACTCCCCGTCGAAGACGCTCGCGCTGCCTTCGACGCCGTCGTCCTCCGGCCCGGGGCAGGGAACATCATCCAGGCACTCGACGACGCCGGTGTCCACACTGCCATCCTCACCGGCGGGTTCGAACGGGGCGTGGCGGCCGCGCTTGACAAGGCGGAGGCATCCGTCGATGACGTCGTCGCCAACCGGCTGCCTGCCGACGGCGGCACCCTCACCGGGGAAGTGGAGGGCCCGCTGATCGAGGGGACCAAGGATGACGCACTCGTCGAGCTCGCGGGCCGCGTGGGTGTTGAGCTATCGGAGACGGTCGCGGTCGGGGACGGAGCGAACGACCTCCCGATGCTCGAGGTCGCCGGCCTGGCGATCGGCTTCGACCCGAAACCGAGCGTCGAACCCGCCTGTGACGTCGTCGTCGAGACGATGCCAGGCCTCTCGGACGTGCTAGCGGAGCGGGGCGTCCTCGCGAGGTAGCCTGGCGTCGCCCCCTCGAGCGGGTCAGGTGAACTTGCGAAGCGTCAGGTCGAGCGTGTCCAGGTCAACGATCGGTGCGTAGCCCGGGTCGGGGTCGAGGTTGACACTCTCCTGGAAGGCAGTCTGGGCCTGCCAGCACCCGGAGTTGATCGTCAGGACGCCGTGGTACTGCCCGTAGCCCAGCTTATGGACGTGTCCCGAGTGGAAGACGTCTGGCACCTCGTCGATAACCAGGTGGTCCGCCTGTTCCGGGGCAAGCCGTGTGTGGCCGCCAAACTGTGGGGCGACGTGGCGCTTCCTGAGCAGCTGGGCCATGGCGTCCTGGGGCCGGTCGTAAGAGGCGGCCTCCTCAGGCAGTTCGGCGATCACCTCGTCGAGCGAGACGCCGTGGTACATCAACACGGAGACACCTTCGAGTTCAATCACCGCGGGATTCGAGGCGAATTGGGCGTCGTGGGCCGCCATCAACTCCCTGAGTTCGTCGTCGAAGGCGGGTTGGGGTTCCGCGAGGCGAACGGCATCGTGGTTCCCCGGGATCATGACGATCTCGAGGTCGCCGGGCACTTCTTTGAGATACTCGCTGAACGCCGCATACTGCTCGTACACGTCAACGATGTCGAGTTCTTCGTCCTGGTCGGGGTAGACGCCGACGCCTTCGACCATGTCGCCGGCAATGAGAAGGTACTCGATCGCCTCGGCCTCGTCCGAATGGAGCCACTCGGCGAACCGTGACCAGGCGTCCGCGAGGAACTCCTGACTACCGACGTGGACGTCGGAAATCAGGGCAGCCTGGACGTGGCGGTCGGCCGTCGACGGTGAGTGGGTCCTTGGGATATCCGGCTGGTGAAGGGTGTCGACGAACAGGATGTCACCGTCGTCCGCTAGCGTCCCCTCAACGGCGACGACTTCGTCCAGCAGGAGTTCGCGAACGGTATCGGCCACGTCCCGGTCTTTCATGACGAGACACGGGAAGACGCCGTTGGTGTCCTCGAGTTCGACCAGCCAGTGACCGTTTGCGGTCGAGCGGATGTCTGAAACCATACCGACGAGGGCCGCGTCGCTCCCCCCACTCATTCGCTCGACCGCGTCAGTCGGCCGGTGGTTGACACGGCTGCGGAGCAGGCCTGAGAGCTGTTCGTAGCGGTCGCGAAATACGGAGACGAAGTCGTCGTAAGTCCCAGTCCCGGTACTCCAGCCGGTCATGTCCGTAACGGTCTCGATGGCCGTCTCCACCTCGACGGGGCCCGGGGGGGACCCCCTCGTTTCGCGTGGAGCGTACCCCTCGTGGCGGTCAGAGCCAGCGGAGTCGTCTCCACTTGAAACGGAGGGGGGCGCCGGTGTCGACGCACCGGCGGCCGATGTGTCGCGTGTCGGCCGATCCTCTGCGTCCTCAATGCCCATACGCGCGTGATCGACAGTCAGTTTGAACGTGCCATCACCGACCACTTCGATAGCCCGGTCGATCGCCGCCGCCGGATCGTCGGCTTTGGCCAGTAGCGTCACGGCCTCGCGATCCGCGTTGAAACCCCGGCTCGCGAGTTCGCTCACAACCTCGACCGGAGACTCAAGCGGCACACTCGTGACTGGATGGCGTGGCGCAAAAACGTGCCGGCACGGGCTTTCCGAACATTCAACCGTAGACCTGTGGAAGAGAGCCACGATGGGTGAGCCAGGAACGCCGAGGCTCGGCGACGACGGGTCGTCGGACGGTGAAGACACGTGGCGCCTGTTCGCCCGCGACCTTGTCACGAGCGCACTCGCCGTCCTGGTGGTGGGGGCGTACCTTTTCGCCGTCAGCGGCGTGTGGCCGCCGCTCGTCGCCGTCGAGAGCGGCAGCATGCAGCCCAACATGGAACGAAACGATCTCGTATTCGTGATGGAGGAACATCGGTTCGCTGGCGCCGGCGCGGTCGACTCGACAGGTGTCGTCACGGCCGCGGCTGGGAACGGTTCGGGCTACGCCAAGTTCGGCCAGCCCGGCGACGTGATCGTCTACACGCCCGACGGCCGGAACGACACCACACCGATCATCCATCGAGCGATGCTGTGGGCGGAGTCTGGCGAGAATTGGGTTGCCCGTGCGGACCCCGACCATCTCGGTTCGGATACCACCTGCGAAACTGTCCAGTACTGCCCGGCGGAGGAGTCGGGCTTCATCACAAAGGGTGACAACAACGGCCACTACGATCAAGTGCGCCCCAGCCAATTGAGTCGGCCGGTGCGACCGGAGTGGGTCGTCGGCACGGCCGAGGTCCGGATACCCGGACTTGGCTGGCTGCGACTGCGCGCTTGAGAACCCCTTAATTTCGGGTGGAATAGATCGACTCCCGCCGAGGTGGCCGCCTACTCGTCCTGTTCGGATAGATTCACCCATAGGGCGGGCCGCGACTGAGTCTTCACGAGGGTTCGGATGGAGGGTGACTCAGAGTGGCCTGTGATCTCCCAGGGGTCGGAATCCCTTGGTAGGACGACCATACCGTGATTCTTGCTTCGGGAGGGACCTGATACCTCTGCGATACCCCCCACCCCGCTGTTTCAAGTGGAGGTGAATCAAGTGGGTACCCCACCAATTTTGTTGTATTGGAAACAACAAAATATAAGAGGTGTAGATGTGAACGAGATCCGTAGTGGAACAGAAGCGGGGTGCGGGGAGAGATGAGCTGAGAGAGACCTTTCACCTCACTATGAAGCGGAAAGCAGCGAAACGATCGATGGAGCGGCTCTATCGTCCCTCTACGTCGATCCCTCGAATTGTTGCTCAGGCACTCCTACGTCGCTCCACGCGAAATCAGGGGGTGGGGGGGTGGAGATTGTATCGGTGCGTCATGAGTTGTGGACGGAGTATGTCGCCAGATAGCACCGCTTCTGCGTGACGAGGCGGGGGCCGATCGCAGCCACCGTGTGTCGTGCGTCTGACGTAGCCTTAAGTGGGTAGACCGGGCACCGTCTGGGCAAGCCCCGTACGGGGCCGGGAGGATAGGATGGGACTGCTCACAGACCTGAAATCCAGCATCTCGCGGGCAGCGTCGGTGCTGTTCGCGGAGAACGAATCGAAACGCATCGGCATATACGGGCCGCCAAACGCGGGCAAGACGACGCTCGCGAACCGCATCGCGCGGGACTGGACCGAACACGGCGACGCCGTCGGACCGGAGAGTCACGTCCCCCACGAGACCCGACGGGCTCGCCGGAAGGAAGACGTCCAGATCGAACGCAACGGCAGCACCGTCACGATTGACATCGTCGACACGCCCGGCGTGACGACGAAAGTCGACTACACGGAGTTCCTCGAACACGACATGGAGAAGGAGGACGCCGTGCGCCGGTCGCGTGAGGCCACGGAGGGTGTCGCTGAGGCGATGCACTGGCTCCGCGAGGACGTCGACGGCGTTATCTACGTTCTCGACGCTGCCGAGGATCCCTTCACACAGGTTAATACCATGCTTATCGGCATCATCGAGAGTCAGGACCTGCCCGTTTTGATCCTCGCCAACAAGATCGACCTTGAGGACGCGAGCGTCCAGCGCATCCGCAACGCGTTCCCCCAGCACGAGACCACGCCCGTCTCCGCCCTCGAAGGCGACAACATGGACGAGGTTTACGACCAGATCGCGGAGTACTTCGGGTGATCTCGCATGGCTGAAATCAAAGACCCGGACGAAGGGGTCCAGATCGACCTGATTAGCGGCGCCAGAATGGAGGGACTCACCTCCATGGAGAAGATCCGGATGATACTGGACGGCGTGCGTGAGGGCAACATCGTCATCCTCGAGGAGGGACTCTCTCCTGACGAGGAGTCCCGCCTGATCGAGGTGACGATGACGGAGATTAGCCCGGACGAGTTCACCGGTCTCGAGATCGAAACCTATCCACGTTCGGAGACCGCCGACGCCAGTTTCCTCGACCGGCTGATGGGCAAACAGTCGACCCAGAAGCTGACGGTTATCGGCCCGGCGAATCAGATCGAGACGCTACACAAGGACGAGACGCTCATTCAGACGCTCGTATCACGTCGCTAGAATGCCACACCAGTGTACCGACTGCGGTCGCGCCTTCGACGACGGCTCGACGGAGATGCTCTCGGGGTGTCCCAACTGTGGCGGGACGACGTTTCAGTTCCACCCGTCTGGAACCGACGTCCCCGACGAGCCCGAACCCGCGGAGCCACCCGAGCCGCCGGGACCCGAGGGCTCGGTCGCCCAGACTGTCGGAAGTGCGGCGACGACGGTCAGGGACCTGGTCGGCAGCAACCCTGCCCCCGCCGACGCCGAGGTCGACCCCGTTTCCGCGGGTGACACGGAGGACGTCGCGCAGGCGAACGCCAGGTCGGAACTCGTCTCGCCCGACGAGCTGGCCGTCAGTGCCGAGTCGACCCGGCCGACGCCGGTCGTCGACGAACAGAGCGAACGCGACCCCGACGAGGAGCGCCCGGACCTTGCCGACCTGCGTGCCGAACTCAACGAGCAGTTCGAGTCGATCAAGGTGGTCGAACCCGGCCAGTACGAACTCAATCTGATGAGCCTCTACGACCGGGAGGAGTACATAATCGCGCTACAGGAGGACGGCAAGTACACCATCCAGGTGCCGGAGCGCTGGTCGGACGGGGATTAGCTAATCGTCTCGTACTGCTCGCTTAGCTTGTCCGTGGCCTCTTGCATCTGTTCTCGCTCGAACTCCGACAGGTCCCACTCGACGACTTCCTCGACGCCGTTGGACCCCAGTTTGGCGGGCACGCCGAAGCCGACGTCGTCGTGGCCAAACTCGCCCTGGAGGGCGACCGAGCAGGGAAGCACTTCGCCGGTGTCCCGGAGGATGGCCGAAACTGTGTGAGCCACGCCGCGAGCGGGGCCCCACTCGGTGGCGCCCTTCCGCTCGATGACGTTCATCGCGCTCTGCTGAAGGTCCGCCAGGATCTCCTCGCGCTCGTCGTCGTCGAACGCGACGTCGCGACCGTCGACGCGAACTTTCGAGAAGACCGGGACTTGGGCGTCGCCGTGCTCGCCGAGGATCGTCGCCTCGACGTTCTTGACGGGAACGTCGAACCGCTCCGAGAGGACGTACCTGAACCTGGCGGAGTCCAACCGGCCGCCGAAGCCGACGACGTGTTCTCGCGGGCGGTCACCCGACTCGTAGAGGTGGCGGTTGAGCAGGTCGACCGGGTTGGACGTCGTAACCGAGACGAAGTCGTCGTTGTACTCTGCCAGCGACGACTGAATGTCTTCCATGATTGGGGCGTTGTCGCCGGCGAGATCGAGGCGAGTGTCGCCGGGCGATCGTGGCAGGCCCGCCGTGATGACGACGACGTCCGACCCGGCGGTGTCCGCGTACTCGCCCTGGCGAACTCGCGTGTTCGAGTCGTAGGCGATGCCATGGTTCGCGTCAGCGGCCTGGCCGACGGTCACGTCTTCCTGTTCGGGAATGTCCACGAAGACCAGTTCGTCGACGACGTCCTCGAGTGCGATCGTGTAGCCGGCGGCGGCGCCGACCGTTCCAGCGGCACCGACGACGCTGACTTTTGCCATACCCGATCGTTTCCCGCCGGCGTAAAACCAGCTTCGAAACGGGAGGCCGGCCCGCAAGCCCTTTTCCGGCTGGCGCCCTCCGGTCTGGTATGAGCGACTTCGACAAGGAGGCCGAACGGGAGCGCCTCCGCGAGAAGTACGAGCGCGAAGAGGAGAAACGCGAGGTGACCGAGCGGATGAGTGAACTCCTGCTCAAGGGCGCCACGATGACGAACGCCCACTGCCAGGAGTGTGGCGACCCCATTTTCCGCTACGACGGCCAAGAGTTCTGTGCGACCTGCCAGCGGACGATCGAGCGGAACACTGACGAGGACGCCGACGACGGCGACGCGGCGGACGTGAACGGCGATCAGGAGGAGATCGAGGTTGCATCGCCGGGGGAGACGCGCGTCCAGTTCGGCGCCGGGTCGGAGAACGCGGCGGACACCCAACCGGAGCCCGAGGACGACGACCGCCAGCCCACGGCGGACGACGAGCAACCGGCCGGCCAACCCGCTGCATCAGAGCCGGACCGACCGAGGCAGGCCGGCACCGACGCCCCGGCCCGCCAGTCTCAGGAGCCGTCATCGACGGACCCTATCACGGCGGGGGACTTGACCGACGCTGGCGACTCGCTGGTCCGGTCCGTCACGCAGTTAGCCCGGCGAGCGGAGGCCACGGAGGACCTGGGCCGGAAGCGAGACCTACTCGCGGCGACTCGCGAGGCGGCCGAGGCACTCTCTGCCGTCAGAGACGCCGGCCGCTAGGGGTCGTACTCGCTGCCGACAACCTCGCGGATCCGATCTGCGGTGACCTCGCCGACGCCCTCGACGCCGCGCAACTCGTCCTCCGTGGCCGTCATGACGGCCTCGACGCTGCCGAACGCCTCGAGCAAGGACCGCGCGACGACCGGGCCGACCTCGGCGATCGACGCCACCACGTAGACCTGCTGTTCGTCGAGCGTTCGTGACTGTTTCTCGCCGTGGACGCTCACATCGCGATCCGCGTCTTCCTGCTCCCGGCGGGCGACCGCCGCCAGGAGGTCGGCGGTCTCGTCGGCGTCCGCAGTCCGCAACACGCTGGCGCCGAAGTCGACCGCCAAGGACGCGAGCGCGCCGTGGATCGCTGACGGGTGGACGTTGCGCTCGCCGTACAGGTCCTCGCCTTCGACGACGACAACCGGCCTCGTGTAGTGCCGGGCGTCGTCGCCAACCTGCTCGAAAAGCGAGCGGTCACCGCCGACCAGTGTGTCGAGGAAATCGGCCACGGTTTTGCGCTCGACGACCACGCGGTCCGACAGGACGTAATCACCGACCGCGAGCGTCTCGAGCCGCGTCGTGATGCCTTCCCGCCGGGAGAGATTCCGCGCGATCGAGGATTCGAGTTCGCGCTGGTCGATGACCAGTTCAACGGCGTTCTCGTCCGACGTCGCTTCCGCCACCACGCTCTCATCCCGGTCGGGATCGACGTCAGCGTCGATCGGATCGCCCGAGCCCTCGGCCCCTTCGAAGGCGCCGAGTCCGGCCTGGTCGGCGCCAGACGAGCCATCGTCCTCCGCGCCGCGGGTGCGGTCGTTGCCCCCACCATCCTCGACTCCCTTGGCCCGGCCACGGAGTTCCGCCTCCAGATCACCCGCGACTCCCTTCAGCGAACGGAGTTGGTCCTCCATGCGCTTCTCGTCCTGCCGTGACTTCCAGAAGAACGCCTCGTCACGGGTCCCCTCGGCCAGCAGGACGACGACGCGGCCGGCGGTCTGTCGGCCGGTCCGGCCCTTCCGCTGAATCGAGCGGATTGCCGTCGGAACGGGCTCGTAGAAGAGCACGAGGTCTACCTCGGGGACGTCCAACCCCTCCTCGGCGACCGACGTCGAGACGAGCACCTCGAACTCCCCGTCGCGGAACCGTTCGAGGGTGTCCTGCTGTTCGGTCTGGGTCATGCCATCGCTGCCGTCGGTGTCGCTCTGACCGACGAACCGCTCGACTGCGAAGTGGTTCGAGAGGAAGTCGGTGAGCGTCTCCGCCGTGTCACGGGACTCCGTGAAGACGATGACCCGCTCGCCGTCGCGGATGCCGAGCGTCTCCGCGATCAACATCCGCGTCCGCCGGAATTTCGGGTGGATGTCGTCGTACTCTCGGGCGAGCCGTTTCGACCGGCGAACCTTCGGATCCGAGACCAGTCGTTGGTCGGCCTTCGATGCCCCCGAGGACCGGGCGGCTTCCTGCTGGCGGTCGAGATATCGGCGGAACGCCTCGACACTCTGTGTCTCCGCGTACGTCACCGCGACGCGCAACTTCCGCACCTCCGCGAGCAGGCTCATCCCCTGGTAGCCTTCCGACTGATCGTTGTTCATCAACTCCTGGAGCTGACCCTGGATGCGCTGGATCTCCGACTCCGAGACGCTCGGGTCCCCCGAGTTGGTCACGCCCAGTTCTTTCAACTGCTCCATCCGGTCCCGTAACACATCGTTGAGCGCGTCGCGGATGTTCTCGACGGCGTCGGGCAGTTCGACGTGCTCCCACTCGACGCTCGTCTCGTGGGTGTGAGCCGCGACGTCGGCGTCGTCCTCGGTCATGACCTCGACGCGGCCGAGGCCGAGGTTCTCACACACCTGCCGTATCGCCTGGGCGTCGTCGCCGGGCGATGCGCTCATCCCCGTCACGAGCGGGTTGTCGGCGCCTTCGTGGTAACGCTCGGCGATGTAGTTGTATGCGTAGTCGCCGGTGGCGCGGTGGCACTCGTCGATCGTGAGGTGGGAGACGCCCGACAGCGAGATCCGGGAGCCGAGCAGGTCGTTCTCGACGACCTGTGGCGTCGCGACGACGACGCTGGCGTCACCCCACTGGGCGGCCCGATCGTCGGGGCTGACCTCGCCCGTGAAGACGACGATGTCTTCGTCGGGAATATTTAGAGCGCGGCGGTAGAACTCCGCGTGCTGCGTGACAAGCGGCTTTGTCGGCGCGAGCAGAAGCGCCGTTCCGCCGACGTCGTGCAACCGCCGCGCGGTCACGAGCAGACTTACCGCGGTCTTCCCGAGGCCGGTTGGCAGACAGACGAGTGTGTGTCCCTGGAGGGCGGCCTCGGCGAGGTCGATCTGGTAGGCGCGGTGTTCGAGGGCCTCGGCCGTAACGAGCGGCCAGTCCACGGACTCCGCATCCCCGCCCTCGGTGGTCGCCATACTGGCTGGTACTACCCCGGCGTGGCGGTTAAGACTTCGCGTGGCCGGGCGGAAGTGGTGTTAGACCGGCGGCACGTAGGTCAGTACGGTCCACGCGATCAACGCCGCGGACAGCGGGATCGAGGCGTTGTCGTCGATGACGAACCCGAAGATCCGCGGCTTGACGGCGTCGGCCACCACCACAACCGCGGCAACGGGGAGGGCCGCCCGCAGCGGGAGGAAGGGAAGGGCGACGAGCAGTCCGACGCCGAAGGTCGCGGCCATGACCCAGGGCGACTTCAGTCGGTCGACGCTGTCGACCTCGTCGATGTCGGACAGGAGCCCTGCAATTGGATCGACCACGGTCAACAGTAGGATGGCCGGTACGGCGATCTCGGGCTCGAATGCCCAGCCGACGATCGCGGCGGCGACGACAGCTAGGGCGTAGCCCGCGGGGTTCGTCTGCTCGTACGAGCGGGTCAGGCGGTCGAAGATGGCCCAGTCCAGGCCGACGAAGAGCCGGACCGTCTCGAGCCCGATCGCGAGCGCGGCTCCCGCGGCGAGGAGGAGCTGAATAGCCCGCCAGGAGAGCACGGTTGCCAGGTACGCCAGGGGGACGAGCGAGCCACTTAGGTGGACCGCCCGGCGCTCGAGGTCAAGGTCCCGCCGCCGCGCCACGGATTAGACCTCGTCGAAGGCCCGCTCGCCCGCGGCCAGGCCCGCAACCGTCCCCGCGAGTGCGTCGACGGCCACGCGCCGCTGGGCGGTACTGTCGCGATCCCGGACCGTCACGGTCTCGTCCTCGAGGGTGTCGTAGTCGACGGTCACGCAGTAGGGCGTGCCGATCTCGTCCTGACGGCGGTACCGCCGGCCGATCGCCCCGGCGTCGTCGTAGGTGACCGAGAGCCCGGCGTCCCGGAGCGTGGCCACGATCTCCCTGGCCTTCTCGGCCAGGCCGTCTCGGTCCATCAGGGGGAAGACCCCGACGGTTGTCGGGGCGACGGTCGGGGGCAATCGAAGGACGGTTCGCTCCTCGCCATCGACCACGTCCGTGTCCATGGCGTGGGCGAGCAAGGTGTACACGATCCGTCCGACGCCGAAGGATGGCTCGACGACGTGCGGGGTGATCTGCTCGCCGGATTCGGTCACTTCCTCAACGCCGAAATTTGCCGCCTCGAGCGACACTTCGTAGCCTTCTCCGGCGACCTCGACCGTTACCGTCCCATCGGCCTCCCGAAACGCATCGGGATCGCGCTCGGCAAGCTCCGCGAGGGCGGCGGCGACGTCGCCGGCTGCGGCGCCGAATTCCGGGCCGAGAACACTCATGTCCGGGTCGACCGTCGGCCGCTCGACGGTCACGGGCTCGTCGTAGGCCCGGAAGACTGAGAACTCCTCACCGGAGTGTTCGGCGTGGTTTCGGAGATCGTAGTCGCCCCGATACGCGAAGCCCGTGATCTCGATCCAGTCGCCGTCCACCTCGCTCTCGGCGTCCCAGCAGTCCGCGGCGTAGTGGGCCCGCTCGCCGGTGAGGTGCTGGCGGTAGCGAAACCGATCCATGTCGATACCGATCCGCTCGTACCACCGCTTCGAGAGTCCGAGGTAGAAGGCGATCCAGGGATCGCCGATGACACCCTCGTCGACCGCTTCCCGGACACTCAGGTGCTGAAGGCCGCCGTCCTCGTCGTTTTGGGCGGCCGCCGAGTACAGCGGCACCTCCACCTCGGCGACCCGGTCGAGCGGCGGCTCGTCCGCCTCTGGATCGACGAACAGCTCGAGTTCGGCCTGCGTGAACTCGCGGACCCGGACGAGCGCATTCCGCGGGCTGATCTCGTTTCGGTAAGCCTTCCCGATCTGGGCGACGCCGAAGGGAAGCTTGTTCCGCGCGTACTCCGCGAGTTGGGGAAACTCGACGAAGATGCCTTGGGCGGTTTCGGGTCGCAGGTAGCCCGGAGCTGAACTCCCCGGGCCGATGTTCGTCTCGAACATGAGGTTGAAGTCCTCGACCGGCTCGCCGGCCAGGGCGGCCCCGCAGGTGGGACACGCAATGTCGCGGTCGGCGATTAGCCTCCCGACCTCCTCGGCGGGCAGCGACTCGGCGTCCTCGAGGTCCGTCGCGTCCTCGACGAGGTGGTCGGCCCGGTGACTCGCGCCACAGTCGCCACACTCGACGATCATGTCGTCGAAGCCGTCGAGGTGGCCCGACGCCTCGAAGACCGCCTCGGGCATGACGTCCGGCGCGCTGATCTCCATGTGCCCCTCTCTCGTGACGAACCGGTCACGCCACGAGGACTCGACGTTGTCCTTGAGGCCGGCACCGTGGGGGCCGTAGGTGTAGAAGCCCGCGACGCCACCGTAGGCACCGGCCGACTGGAGGAAGAAGCCGCGGCGTTTGGCGAGCTCGGCGAGGTGCTCGCCTTCGCTCGTCATTCCTGGGCCTCCAGCAACGACATGTCAGTCACGATGCCGACGAGTTCGTCGCCGCTGACCAGGGGGATCTGCTCGATGTCGTGTTCGATCATCAATTGAGCGGCTTCCTCGACGGTTCTGCGGGTGCCGACGGTCACAAGATCTGGCGTCATGAACTCGGACACCGGACCGTCGGGAAGCTCGACGTTACGCGTCGGCATGTAGCTGTTCCCCACCGCCTTGATGCCCTCCCAGGCCCAGTCGTCGTCCTGGTTGGCGATGGACTCGCCGGTGTCGGCCTCGCCCTCGACGACCCGCGCGACCTCGAGGACGTCGACCTCGGTGAGCATGCCACAGAGCTCGCCATCGTCGTCGAGTACGACCGCGTAGGGCACGCCCGCGAAGGACAGCTCGCGCTCGGCGACGACTAACGGCGTCTCCGCGAAGACGCAGTTCACCTCGGGCTCGCCGACGGATCCCACAGTCGTCGCGCCGTCCAGCTCGCCGTTGGCGATGGCCCTCACGATGTCGGTGATGGTGACGATCCCCTCCAGCTGGCCGTCGACGACGGGGACCCGTCGGGCGCGCTCATCCGCCATCAACCTGGCGACAGCGGCGAGCGAGGTGTCGCCGGTCGTCGTGGGAACTTCCTCGACCAGTAGCGCGAGCTGATCCTCGTCCGGGCGGTCGATCAGCGCCTGACGAGTGACCAGTCCGCGGAACTCCTCGCCGTCTTCGCCGTCCTTCACGACCGGGACCGATGAGAAGGCCCGGTCCTGGAGGTGCTCGAGAACGTCCTCGCGGGTGCCGGGAACTTCGGCCGTGATGAGGGCCGACCGCGGCGTCATAACGTCGGCGACGTTCATACTGCCCGCAACTCCCGGGCGCACGTACTAAGACCTTACACTTCGGGGACTCGGGCCGGGATCCTGTGGTTCCATTGTCAGTATATCCGACGATCGGGCGGCCGAGCCCTCGGGGGATTTCCGGTGGCTTTATGTGTGATTGTTACATGTTCACACGCATGGAGTCGGACAGTGTGGTGACAGCAGGTGGCGTCGCCGACGCGGAAGTCATGGCAGCAGTGGACGAGGGGCCGGTCGAGGAGTTCGTCATCGCCGACGTGTCCCGGGACGAGGCCTACGTCACGCTGCCGCTTGCGGACGCAGCGTCGCTGCCCGCCTGGCGATAACGGGTGGACGCCGGGTTCGGCGCACAGCGGCTGCGCCGGAAAACAAGCGTTATGCGGGCCCCGCGAATTGAGATCCGCATGAAGGTTCTCGTCACGGACCCCATCGCGGACGCCGGCATCCAGCTTCTCAGAGACGCCGGTCATGACGTCGAGACCGGCTACGACCTCGAGGGTGACGCCCTGCTCGAGGCAGTTGGAGACGTCCACGCGCTGATCGTCCGCTCGGGCACGGAGGTCACGGAAGCCCTGCTGGAGGCGGCCCCGGACCTCGCCATCGTCGGTCGGGCCGGCATCGGCGTCGACAACATCGACCTCGAGGCAGCGACCGAGCACGGCGTGATCGTGGCGAACGCCCCCGAGGGGAACGTCCGCGCGGCCGCCGAACACACTGTCGCCATGGCCTTTGCGACGGCGCGGTCGATTCCCCAGGCACACAACCGCCTCCGGGACGGCGAGTGGGCGAAGGGTGCCTTTCTCGGGACGGAAGTCAACGATAAGACGCTGGGTATCCTCGGCTTCGGCCGCGTCGGCCAGGAGGTCGGCAAGCGACTCGGCGCGCTCGGGATGGACCTGGTCACCTTCGACCCTTATATCAGCGAAGACAGGGCAGACCAGCTTGGCGCAGAACTCGTCGACGAACTTGCAGACTGTCTCGACCGCGCAGACTTCCTGACTATCCACACGCCGCTGACGAGCGAGACCGCCGAGATGATCGGCGAACCGGAGCTCCAGCGGCTCGAGGATGGCTACGTCGTCAACTGCGCCCGTGGCGGGATCGTCGATGAGGCGGCATTGGCAGACGCCGTCGCGGACGGCACGCTTCGTGGGGCAGCGCTTGACGTCTTCGCGGAGGAGCCGCTTGACCCCGAGAGCCCACTGCTCGACGTCGACGATATCGTCGTCACGCCCCACCTCGGCGCCTCGACGGAGGCCGCCCAACAGAACGTCGCCATTTCCACAGCCGAGCAAGTGCTGGCGGCCTTCGAGGGCGAGCCGGTCGTCAACGCGCTGAACGCCCCCTCAGTCGACGAGAGCGCCTTCCCGCGGATCCGCCCGTACATCGACCTCGCGGAGACCGCGGGCAAGATCGCCGTCCAGCTGTTCGACGACCGCGTCGAGGCCGTCGAGGTCGAGTACGCCGGCGATATCGCCGACGAGGACGTCGACCTGGTGACCGCGAGCGCGTTGAAGGGCGTCTTCGAGCCCCTCGAGTGGCAGGTCAACGCCGTCAACGCGCCGCAGGTTGCCGCGGATCGGGGCATCGAGGTCCGCGAACTCATGAGCCACACCTCCGAGGACTTCCAGTCACTGGTGACCGTCCGCGTCACGAACGACGGCCACGAGGTCAGCGTCTGTGGCACGCAGTTCGCCGGCGGCGAGCCGCGGATCGTCCGCATCGACGGCTACCGCGTCGAGGCCATCCCCCACGGCCACATGCTCGTCGCGCGCAACCGCGACGAGCCCGGCGTCATCGGCTTCATCGGCACGGTGCTTGGCGAGGCGGGTATCAACATCGCGGGCATGTTCAACGGTCGGGAGGTCATCGGTGGCGAGGCGCTGTCCGTCTACAACCTCGACGAACCGGTTTCCGACGACGTCCTCGCGCGCCTCAACCGGGACGACCGCATCATCGAGACGAAGTATATCTCGCTGGACGACGGGGAATGAACACGCTGGCGCCGGCCGATGGTGACGGCTGGTGGCTTCCCAACCACGCCCATCTCGTCGTATACGCCGACGACCGACCCTTGCTGACCGTCTACCGCTGTGGCGCCGCTCAGGACTCGCCGCTCGCCCAGCTTCTCGGCCGGCTAGACCAGGTCGATGCGAACCACGAGACCGTGGACCAGCCAACCGGCTCCATCGTCAAACTACGGGAGCCGTCGACGCTACGACGTGGCGACGGTGGCTGGATCGTTCGGGCGACCGCTCAGCCCCGCCAGGAGAACTCGGGTGAGTCTTCGGCCTCCGCTTGCTCGAGCACACGTTCGTAGTGCTCGACCACGAGCGACCGCCGGCGTCTGGCCCGGGCGAGTGCGGCCTCGAGGGCGAGTACCCGTATTCGGAGACGGAGCTGGCGGAGGCGCGCATGAGCGGCGCCGCGGGGGGCAGTCAGGTCGGTCCCTGCGACGCGCTCGACCGGTTCGACAGACAGATCGGTGCCGGCAGGTGGCTCGGACTCGGCATCGAGCGCCGCCGGCTCGGAGGTGAGACGTGCGACCATCGCGGCCATCCCACTCTCGTCGTTCCGTGTGAATAACTCCCAGTCAGACGTGCGTCAGCCTTCGAGGTGTGCGAGGACGCCCTCGGTGGTCCCCGGTACTGGCTCGGGGGCGGTGCCCGCTTCGACGGCCGCGTCGGGATCCTTGAGGAGATGGCCCGTCGTCAGGCAGACCACCCGCTCGTCGGTGGCCACTTCACCACGGTCGCGGAGCTCGCGCAGCCCCGCGAGCGACGCCGCCGACGCAGGCTCGACGCCGACACCTTCCTCGGCGAGGTCGCGTTGTGCGGTGGTGATGGCTTCATCGGAGACGGCCACGGCGGTCCCCCCGGTCGTGCGGATTCCGGGGAGCGCTTTCGGCGCGTTGACGGGGTTACCGATGCGGATCGCCGTCGCGCGGGTCTCCACGTCGTCCCACCGCTCGATCGCGTCCCAGTCCCGCTCGATCGCCTCCACGAGCGGCGCCGCACCCTCCGCCTGGACTCCGCACAGTTTCGGCACCTGGCTGCCGGTGATGGCTCCCGCGGCGACGAGTTCGCGGAAGCACTTCGCGAGGGCTGCCGTGTTGCCGGCGTTGCCCACGGGCAGGACGATTCGGTCGGGGAATCCGCCTTCCTCGTCGCGGAACTGCTCCATGATCTCGAGGCCGATCGTCTTTTGGCCCTCGAGACGGAACGGATTCAGGGAGTTGAGCAGGTACGCCTCGCCGCGATCTGCGAGGTCCGACACGATGTCCAGACAGACGTCGAAATTCCCCTCGACCTCGAGGATCCGTGCTCCGTGGAGGCTCGCTTGGGCGACCTTTCCGGCGGCCACTTTGCCCGCCGGCAGTAACACGAGCGTCTCCATCCCTGCCCGCGCGCCGTAGGCCGCAAGCGCCGCGCTCGTGTTGCCAGTCGAGGCACACGCCAGGCGGCCGACGCCGATTGCCTGGGCCACGCGGACGCCGACGGTCATTCCCCGGTCCTTGAAGCTGCCCGTCGGGTTCATGCCCTCGTGCTTGATCCGCAGGCGGTCGACGCCGACCTCGGCCTCGAGCCGCGGCACCTCGTGCAGCGGCGTGCCGCCCTCGGGGAGCGTCACGCCGGAGTCAAAGGGGAGGGCCGCGCTGTACCGCCAGACGCCCCGCCCTGAAAAGTCGTCCCACGTCGGGAGGTCGGCGTAGCGGGCCTCGAGCAGGCTGTCGCACTCGTCACACGTGTACCGGACGTCCTCGAACGGCGCGAAGGTGGCCCCACACTCGATGCAGGCGAGCCAGACGCTGTCGGTGGCCTCCGGGGGCGCGTCGGTCGAGAGCTCGAGGTCTGTCATTGGATAATCCAGGCTCCGGGCGGGCAAAAGTGGGACGGTGCACACCTGAGGGCTTCCGAACGATGCCCGGACTAGTCCGGCTCGTGCACCGCGCACACCCACGGGCTGACGCCAGCCCTCGCGCGACGGTGGCCTCCGAGTACCGACCCGTCACCTGTACGCACACCCCGCTGGCGGGAAACCGTGGGCGGAAATCGGGGATCGCCCTACTGCTGGCTGAGCCAGACCAGCAGCCCCTTCTGGGCGTGGAGCCGGTTCTCGGCCTGGTCCCAGACGATGGCTTTGTCGCTCTCGAGCAGATCGTCGGTGACCTCCTCACCCCGGTGGGCCGGCAAACAGTGCATCAGCGCCCGGTCGCCGACGCGGTCGGTCGTCAGCTGGAATCCCTCGAACGCCGCGAGCTTCGACGCGCGCTCGTCTTCCTCGCCCATGCTTACCCAGACGTCGGTGTAGACGACGTCCGCGTCGGCGATGGCAGCGTCGGGATCGGTCGTGGTGGCCGGCGCCGACCCGAGCTCGGCGGCCCGGTCGAGAACGGCGTCGTCGACGGCGTGCTCGGGGGGCGTCGCGACGGTGAGGTCCAGCCCCGCCATGGCCGCGCCGAGGACGAACGATTGGGCGACGTTGTTGCCGTCGCCGACCCACGCGACGGTGGCGTCGAAGCCGAAGCGTTCGCGAATCGTCAGCAGGTCCGCGAGGGTCTGACAGGGATGGGCATCGTCTGTGAGCCCGTTTACCACCGGCACCGAAGCGTACGCTGCCAGTTCTTCGACGTCGTCGTGGTCGAACATCCGCGCCATGACGAGGTCGACGTACCGAGAGACGGCCCGGGCGGTGTCTTTGACAGGCTCGCCGTGCCCGAGCTGAATGTCGTCGGGCCCCAGGAAGATGGCGTGGCCCCCCAACTGGGTCATGCCCGTCTCGAACGAGATGCGGGTCCGTGTCGACGGCTTCTCGAAGATCATCGCGAGTGTCGCCCCGGCTAGCGGGGCGTCCGGAGCGGCGGGGCCGGCGCCGGACTTCAGCGCCGCCGCCCGATCGAGCACCGTCTCGAGCTCCGTCGGCGACAGGTCGTCCACGTCGAGGAAGTGACGCATGTCAGGCCTCCAGGAGCCGTTCCGTCGCCCGTTCGAGGACGCGTACCGATGCGTCGTACTCGGGTAGCGGCAAGTGTTCGTTTGGGGCGTGGTCGAGGTCGGAGTCTCCCGGCCCGTAGGTCACCATCGGACAGTCCCAGTGTTGGGCGAAGACGTTCATATCGCTCGTTCCGGTCTTGCGCAACAACCGCGGCTCGCCGCTCTCGCCGCGGACGGCGCCGCGGAACGCCCGCGCGACGGGTGTCCGCGGGCTCATCATCACCGGCTCGACGCGGTCGTGCCAGTTGACGGTGCCATTGACGAGGTAGCCATCGGCGATCTCTCGGATCTCGTCGGTGGTGTATTCGGGGGGCACGCGGAGCTGGACGTCCATCGTCGCCTCGACAGAGAGTCCGTCGGCGGAGATGCCGCCGTCGATGCCGACCGGCTTGCAGGTCACTCGTTCGAAGACCGGAACCCACTCGTCGTGGGCGAACTCCGCCTCGACGTCCTGCCACCAGTGTAGTGCGTCCTGGATGGCGTTGTTGTCCGGACGAGAGGAGTGACCAGACTCGGACGTTGCGACGTAGGTGCCCGCGAGCAGGCCGCGATAGCCGAGCGTGATACCCTCCCAGCCGGAGGGCTCGCCGTTGACCACCGCCTCCGGGACGCCGTCTCGGTCCTCGACCACGTGCCGACTGCCCCGAGAGTCGACCTCCTCGCCGGTCACCCCGAGGAAGCTCGCGCCGGTGCGGGCGGCCACCACGGCCATGGCGGCCAGACTGCCCTTAGCGTCGACGCTGCCCCGGCCGCGCAGGACTTCGACCGGATCGTCCCCGGTCGCCTGCTGGCCACCGAAGCTCGCCTCGGCGGCGGGGATCGAGTCGACCCGGACGGGGATCTCGCCGGGGACCGTGTCGATATGAGAGGTCAGGAGGACACCGTCGTCCTTCGGCGCCCGGACGTTCCCGACGTCGTCGATCCACGCCTCCCGGCCGTGGCCCTCGAAGTAAGTCACGAGCTGTTCCGCACAGGCCCGCTCCTCCCCGCTGACCGACGGGATGCCGACGAGCTTGATTAGCAGCTCGCGCGCCTCCCCGTACGTATCGGCGGCCAGCCCCTCATTGCGCTCGACCTCGCTCATCCGACCACCTCGGCGATGGCGTCGACGACCCGGTCGACGTGGTTACGCTCGAGCGTCAGGGGTGGTAACAGACGGAGGACGCTCCGGCCGGCAGGCAGCGCCAAGACCCCATGGGAGAGCGCCAACTCCTTGAGCAGACGGTTGGAGCCACGCTTGACTTCGATGCCCACCATCAGCCCCTCGCTCCGTATTTCCCGAACATCCTCGCCGATGGCCGCCTCGAGTTCCTCACGCAGGTAGTCGCCGACGGCTCCCGCATGCTGGGCCAGGTCCTCGTCGCGGATCGTCTCGAGCGTGGTGTGGGCGGCTGCCGAGATCACGGGCCCGCCGCTGAAAGTCGACGCGTGAGAACCGTGGTTTTCGGCGATCCACTCCCGGCAGAGGGTCGCGCCGACGGGGAGGCCGTTGCCGAGCCCCTTGGCGCTCGTGATAACGTCTGGGACGACACCGGCATCCTCGCTCGCCCAGAACTCGCCGGTACGGCCGAGGCCGGTCTGGACCTCGTCGAAGATCAGGGCCGCGCCCGCGTCCGTTGTGAGGTCGCGGGCGGCGTGGAGGTACTCGTGGCTGGCGGGGTTGATGCCGCCCTCGCCCTGAATCGGCTCGAGGATCACGCCCGCCGTCTCCTCGTCGACGGCCTCGGTGAGGGCGTCGACGTCGTCGTAGGGGACGAACTCGACGTCACCGATCAGGGGCTGGTAGGGCGTCTTGTACTGGTCCTTCCAGGTGGTCGCGAGCGCGCCCATCGTCCGGCCGTGGAAGCCTTGCATCGTCGCGACGAGCCTCGAGCGTCCCGTGGCCGACCGTGCGAACTTCAGCGCCGCCTCGTTGGCCTCTGTCCCCGAGTTACACAGCCACACATTGTCGATCGGCCTCGGGGCGAGGTCGGCCAGCGTCTCGTACAGATCCGTCCGAACCTGGACCGGGTACGACGCCTGGACGTACGTCAGCCGCTCGAGCTGATCCGTCACGGCGTTGTTCACCGCGGGGTGGCCGTGGCCCAGCGGGACGCATGCATAGCTCGCGCCCACGTCGAGGTACGTGGTGCCGTCGGCGTCGGTGAGGTGGACGCCGTCACCGGAGACGATCTCGATGGGCTTCTCGCTGAAGACGAATCCGGTCACGTCGACCCCTCCTGTGGGAGCGCACCCGGGTAGATGTGCGTGCCGTCGCCCTCCATCGCCGTGTAGATGGGCGCCTCGAGGTTCGCGTCCGCGATGATCACCTCGGGCGAACCGCCCTCGAGCGCCTCCCGGGCGGCCATCAGCTTCCGGCCCATGCCGCCCTCGGCGACCGTTTCGAGGGTTCTCCACTCCTCGACGGTGTCGGCTTCGCGGACGAGCGTGTCGCGGTCCCCGGGATCAGTCAGGATGCCGGGCACGTCCGTCAGGAAGACGAGTGTCGCGTCGAGTTCCGCCGCAATGGCTGCCGCAGTCCGATCGGCGTCGACGTTGACCGGCGTGACGGTACCGTCATCCTCTTCGCCAGCCATCGGCGGGCTGACGACCGGCGTGTACCCATTGGCAAGTAGGGTCTCGAGCAGTCGGCCGTTGACCCGCCGAAGACTTCCCGAGTGGTCTCCCCGGCGGATCTTCTTCTTACCGTCCTCGAGCACGCGAACGGCGGACTTGCGGGGTCCCGACAGCAGTCCGCCGTCGACGCCCGAGAGCCCCACGGCGTCCGCGCCGGCGTTCCGGAGTGTGGCGACAAGTTCGGTATTGAGTACACCCGGCAGCACCATCTCGAAGACTTCGAGCGTCTTCGCGTCGGTGAACCGGCCGGTGACGCCGCTCGGCGTCTCGACGTACTCCGGGTCGACGCCCAACCGCTCCAGCGTCTCGTCGACCTTCGTGGACCCACCGTGGGCCACGACGACGTCGTGTGGGCCGGCACCACTCTCGGGGTCGTGGTCCTGGTTCTCGTCGCCGGCGACGAGGGAGGCGACGTCGCCGACGGCGCCACCGGGATCCACCGCCCTGGCGCCGCCGATCTTGACGACGATGGTCATGGCGCACCCACGGGGTGGAGCCCCTTGAAATCGAGCCCGGCTGTCTCGTCGAGCCCGAGGGCGACGTTTGCTGCGTGAACGGCCTGGCCGGCCGAGCCCTTCATCATGTTGTCGATCGCTGCGAAACAGACGATCCGGCCGTTGCCGGGATCGAGCGCGAAGCCGACCTCCGCGCGGTTCGTCCCCGCGACGGCCTTGGCTTCGGGGTAGCGGTAGACGCCACCGCCACCGGCGACCAGTTCGACGAACGGCTCGTCCTCGTAGGCGCCGCGGTAAGCGTCCCAGAGGTTCCCCTTGGTGACTCGCTCGTCGGGGAAGGCGTGAGCCGTCGCGCTCGCGCCCCGGATCATGTCCACGGCGTGGACGGTAAACGCGGTCGAAAGGCCGAGGAAGTGCTCGATTTCTGCCTCGTGGCGGTGGCCCGTCGGTGCGTACGGCCGGACGACGCCCGACCGCTCGGGGTGGGAGGAGGCGTCGCCGCCGCCGGCGCCCCCTTCGCTCGATCCGACCTTCACGTCGACGACCACTCGGTCGTCGTCGGTGACCAGGCCGTCGTCGAGCAACGGCTTGAGCCCCAGGATCGTCGCGGTGGCGTTGCACCCCCCGGCCGCGATCAGGTCGGCGCCTGGGAGGGCCTCCCGGTTGAGTTCGGGCAAAGCGTAGACCGACTCGTCGAGCAACTCCGGCCGGTCGTGACCGTCGTACCACTCGTCGTACTGTTCCTCGCTATCGAGCCTGAAATCCGCCGACAGGTCGACGACGGTGTCCGCGGCGTCGCGAAAGTCGTCGATCCGTTCCATCGAGACACCGTGTGGCGTCGCGGCAAACAGGATGTCGACGGACTCGAGGTCCCCGGGATCGGAAAAGCGCAGGCCGACGTGCCGGAGGTTGGGGTGGACGTGGCCGACGGTCTTGTTGGTCTGTGAGCGACTCGTCGCCTGGACCGGATCGAACTCGGGATGGCCGTCGAGGAGGCGGAGCAGTTCGCCGCCGGTAAAGCCGCTGGCGCCGACGACACTGGCCGAGTAGCTCACGGCGTCCCCTCCGCGGCACGCTCTTCCAGCCAGTCGACGACCCTCGCGGGCACGTCCACGTCCACGACGCCGTTGAGTGCCTTGAACTCGACGGTGTGGTTGACCTCGTGGACCGTGTAGCCGTCGGGCTCGCCGCCATCGACACCGGTCTCCATCAGGTCGACGCCGAGCAGCCCGCCGCCGACCGCCTCGGAGGCCCGGGCGACCAGCTCGGCCACCTCGCCACCGACGTCGTACTGGGCGACCTCGCCGCCCTGGGCGGCGTTGGTCAGCCAGTGGTCCGACGTCCGGGTCATCGCGGCGACGGGCTCGCCGTCGGTTGCGACGACGCGGATGTCGCGGCCGGGCTTCTCGACGAACTCCTGGA
>CAYUFG010000014.1:0-25664 GCA_964443815.1 uncultured Halobacteriales archaeon
GACGACTGCCCTCGCCAAGGAGTTCGGCATATCCGATCAGGCGTTGATCGAACGGCTGCGCCGCGCGGTATCGAACCTCGTCGCGTACAGTCTTGAGGTCGAGACGGTCGGGTGAACAGCGCGGTTTGCAGTCCACTGGGAGCATGGTTGTCCATGCCAACGTTCCGAAGATAGCGGCGAATCGAATTTAAACCCCTTTGGATACCATGTACAACTAATATGAAGTACCGGACTGTGCGCTTAGGTGGACGGCCCGCGGGTGGACCGGCCGCGGGGGTCCAGGTTCGCGTTCGGGATTGGGGTGATCCGGCGCGCGTCGCCGCGACTTACGCGAGGTCGAATTTCGCGGCGGCGGTTTCCATGTCCTTATCACCGCGACCGGAGAGGTTGACCAGCACGGTGTCGTGGTTGTCCGCGACCTGCTTCGCGAGGGCGAGGCCATGGCTCGTCTCCAGTGCCGGGATTATCCCCTCTGCTTCGGCGAGCTCGCGGAAGGCCGCGAGCGCCTCGTCGTCGGTTATCCCGCGGTACTCGCACCGGCCCACCTCTCGGAACATGGCGTGTTCGGGCCCGACACCGGGATAGTCGAGACCGGCTGAGACAGAGTGCACCTCGACATCGTCGTCGATGACGCGGGTCTTCATGCCATGAATTACGTCCGCCGTGCCCGTGTCGAGCGGGGCGGCGTGGCGTTTGGTGTCTGCGCCCTCCCCGCCGCCCTCCGCACCGTAGAAGGCCACGTCGTCGTCGCGAAACGCGTGGAACAGCCCGATGGCGTTTGACCCACCACCCACACAGGCCACGGCGGCGTCGGGGAGGCCGCCGATTCGCTCCTGCATCTGCTCGCGGGCTTCCTCGCCGATGACCGACTGGAATTCCCGGACCATCCGCGGGAACGGGTCCGGGCCGACCACGGAGCCGATGAGGTAGTGGGTGTGGTCGATGTTTGCCACCAGGTCCTCGAGGGCGACATCGACGGCGTCGGCTAGGCCGGCTGCCCCCTGTGTCACTTCATTGACGGTAGCCCCCATCAACCGCATTCGGAAGACGTTCATCGTCTGCCTGTCGACGTCCTTTTTCCCCATGTAGATCTCCGTATCGAGGTCCAGCAGGGCACCGGCCATCGCCGTCGCCGTGCCGTGCTGCCCCGCACCTGTTTCGGCGATCAGCCGCTCCTTGCCCGCCTCCCTTGCGAGCAGGGCCTGACCGAGGGTATTGTTGATCTTGTGGGCGCCGCCGTGGAGTAGGTCCTCGCGCTTGAGGTAGACCTCAGTCCCCCATCGCTCGGAGAGATCCGCCGCATGGGTAATCGGCGTTGGCCGGCCGGCGTAGTTCTTGAGGAGGTCACGGTAGGCCGATTGGAACTCATCGCTCGGGACGATCTGTTCGAAGCCCGCCGCGAGCTCGTCGAGGGCGTCCTCCAAGGGTTCCGGCACGTAGCGGCCGCCGAACTCGCCAAATTCGCCTGGTGTGTCCGACATGGGCCCCGATGCTCCTGGCACGACCAAAGGCGTATCGGTGGACAGTCCCGATCCGCGCTCGTACTCGGTGATAACCGGGCCTAAAGTTTTTTCACGTCATAGAGAAGACCACGTGTCATGGCAATCGATGACTCGGGGGGAGGCGAGGACCAGCCGGTTATTCCGCCCGAGGAGGGTGCAACGGTGGGGGAGTATACCTGGAGCGACTTGCGCCGGGAGGAGCACGATGGCGGCCGGTTCGATCGGACGGACTACTTGGGCTTCGATCCGCGTGACCTTGCCGACAGGCTCGAGGCCGGCGCCAGCGCGGCAAAGACGCTCGGACTCCACTGGGACGACTTCCGCGATCCCGCGAACCGGTCCGTCACGAAAGGGGCGTATACATGGGAGCACTTCAAGGCAGAGTACTACTACGATGACGCGGGGGAACCGCCGCGAAACAGCGAAGGCGAACGCATCCCCTTCGAACCCACGGAGTACCTCGGATTCGATCCCGACGACACTGAAGCTCGACTGGGCGGTGCCGCCTCACGCGCGGAGACGCTCTCCGATCTCGTCGATGATCGGACCGTCGACGTCAATTCCGAGCTGGACGAGGACGCATTCTTCTCGACGGTCGAAGGTGACACGACCGTCATCACGCGATACGATCTCGAGAAAGCGGTGCCGATGGCGAAGAAGACCCACTTCGTCGAGGAGGACCGCTACTGGGTGAACAAGCCGTACGCCTGCGTGATCATCTTCCACTCGCGAAAGGAGAACGAAAAGAAGTACTACGTGGTCGAACCCCATCTGAACGAGATCGAGACGGACCTCAGGCAGTTTCTCGCGGGCAAACTCAAGACGGCGATCAAGTACTCGGAGGACGACGTCATCGTCCAAGGAAGCGAGGCCGATCGTGCGGAGGTTATCCAGCGCGAGGCGGAGAGCCTGCTCAACCGGTACGATCTCTTCCACGGCTCCATCCGCGGTGACGATGGCGGGGGCCTCGTGAGCTCGGTAAAGGGCATGCTCGGGTTCGGTGACGAACCCGCCGAGAACGGCGATCTTCCTGCAGCGGTGGGTGGTGTCGACATCCGCCCGGAGCCGATTCTGATTGAGGAGGACGCCGACACGCTCGATGCCTACCAGGTCGAGAAATTGCTGTACGTACTCAAACGTGACTTCATCGGCTACAGCCGGATCGACGCCATCAAACACGACATCAACGTCGAGGACGTTTCGTGTGACGGCTACAACTCCCGGGTTTTCGTTTACCATACCGACTACGAACAGATAATCACTAACGTCGAACACGGCGAGAGCGAACTCGACGACTTCGTCGTGAAGCTCGCCCAGCGCTCTGGCAAGGGTATCTCGAAACGACAACCACAGGTCGACGCGACACTCCCCGATGGCTCCCGCGCACAGCTGACACTCGGACGCGAGGTATCGGACCACGGGACCAACTACACTATCCGCCAGTTCAAGGACGTCCCCTTCACGCCGATTGACCTCATCAACTGGAACACGTTCAACCTGGACGAGATGGCCTTCCTCTGGCTGTGCATCGAGAACAACAAGAGCCTCATCTTCGCCGGTGGGACGGCTTCTGGGAAGACGACCAGCCTGAATGCCGTCTCGCTTTTCATCCCTTCTAGCGCCAAGATCGTCTCCATTGAGGACACCCGCGAAGTCGAACTGCCACAGCGCAATTGGGTGGCCAGCGTCACCCGCCCCTCCTTCGGTGATGACGATGCCGGCGACGTCGACGAGTTCGACCTGCTCGAGGCGGCACTGCGTCAGCGGCCGGACTACATCGTGATGGGCGAGGTGCGTGGTGAGGAGGGCCGGACGCTGTTCCAGGTCATGTCGACCGGACACACGACCTATACAACCTTCCACGCGGACTCCGTGGGCGAGGTCATCAAGCGTTTCACGACCGACCCGATCAACGTCTCGAAGACGCTGTTTACCGCCCTTGACCTGGTGTCCGTCCAGACCTCGACACGCGTTGGCGGACACAAAGTTCGCCGGAACAAGACGCTGACAGAGATCAACGAATACTCGCCCGAGAACGACGAGATCAACGTCCGGGACGTCTACGAGTGGAGAGCGGAGACGGACAACTTCATCCAGATGGGCTCGTCGTCGACGCTTCAAGAGGTCAAGTTCGACCGTGGCTGGACACAGGAGCGTCTCGACGAGGAGATATTCATGCGAAAGGTCGTGCTCGCGTATCTCATCGACCAGGGACTGAACTCGTACACGGAGGTCGCGGCTACGATCCAGGCGTTCATCAACGACCCGGAGACGATCCTGGCGATCATCGCGGCGAATAGCCTCCAGCGGTCGCTCGAAGACCTCCGCGAGATGGAGTCGGTCAAGATCGAGATCGACCCCGCGAAGGAGGAACTCGTGCCGCGGCCCGACCCTGGCGAGGAGCTCCGCGGTGAGGCCGCGGAGATCCTCGAAAACGCCGAGCCGCTATTCGATCAGTACCGCCAGCGTGACACCTCCGACCTGGTCTCCGCGCTCTCGGGCATGAACGACACCGACATCGAAAGCGGCGAGGATGGCCTCGACTTCGGCGAGTTCGTCCCCAAGGCCGGGTCGGAGGCCGGTGACGAATGAGCCTGGACCGGGGCAATGAGGGGCGCCGGCTGGCCGAGGGGCTGACGCTGGGTGACGCCTTCTATCCGCTGTATCGCCGGCTGTTCGACGACGAAGGCGACTTCGTCTCGAGTGTCGAGGACAAGCTCGGCAAGGCGCGGATGGCGGACAACGTCGAGATGTTCCTATCGCGGGCGCTGGCGGTCGGTGTCATCTCGGGAGTGATACTCTGGATCCTCGGCGTCGTCCTGGGCTGGCTGTTCGTTCAGCTGTTCGTCCCGGCGGGATCGTCGCTCATCGGTATTCCCATCCCGGAGGCGCTTGGCCCGCTCGTCGGGGTCATCAAGCAACCGCTCGTGATCCTGTTCGCGGGGGTGCTGTTCGGGTCGATCGGGTTCGTCATCGGCTTCGGTTCGCTCGTCTCGATCCCATACTTTCGGGCGAACTCCCGCGAGCGCGAGATCAACGTCCTGCTGTCCGACTCTATCTCGTTCATGTACGCCCTCTCGGTCGGCGGCATGAACCAGCTCGAAATCCTCCAGGCGATGGCCACGGCCGACGACACCTACGGTGAGGTGGCCAAGGAGTTCCAGTCGATCGTGCTGGAGACTGAGTACTTCGACACCGACTATCGGACTGCCATCCGGAACCAGGCGATGCAGACACCCAGCGAGGAGCTCTCGCAGTTCCTCACCGACATGCTTTCGATCATCAACTCCGGGGGCGACATGACGGACTTCCTCCAGGACCAGAAAGACAAGCACATGCGCACCGCCAAGCAGGAGCAGACGAAGATGCTCGACACCCTCGAGCTCTTCGGGGAGATGTACATGACGCTCTCCCTGTTTCCTCTCCTCCTGATCATCATCCTCGTCATCATGAGCATGATGGGCAACAGCCAGCAGTTCCTCCTGTACGCGACGGTGTATCTACTCATTCCACTCGTCGGGTTTGGCTTCCTCGTTCTTGTTTCGACGGTCACCCAGGACAGCATCGGCGACGGGTATTTGCGACCGCAGGCCGGAGAGGAGTTCACCGTCGAGGAGGGGATCGGCCTGTTCAACCCGGGGCTCGTCCAGCAGTTCACCGGCGAATACAGCGTGTTCGATCGGATCAAGCGCCGCGAGGGGACACACGAGCTGATGGAGATCCTCAGAGCGCCACACCTGTTCTTCCGGGACCACCCGGCGCTGGTTCTGGTGGTGAGCGTGCCGCTGACACTCTTGGTTTTCCTCGCAGCTCTCGCGACCGACAACGCCCCCCTGTCCCTCGAGGCGATGGTCGCCGACCCGGTCTATGGGACCTTCGTGTGGGTCTACGTCCCGATCTACCTGAATTTCCTGCCGCTCGCGGTCTTCCACGAGTGGAACACCCGCTCGCGGCGCGCGGTACTCGGCAACCTCTCGGAGAACCTCCGTAAGCTGGCCAGCGCAAACGATACGGGCATGACGCTGCTCGAGTCCATGCAGGTGGTCGCCGACACCTCCTCCGGCCGGCTCGCCCAGGAGTTCGACGCCATGCACGCGAAGGTCAACTACGGCACCAGTCTCAAGGACGCCCTCCGGGAGTTCAACAACGAGTACCACGTCCCTCGCCTGGCCCGGACGGTGAAATTGATCTCCGAGGCCCAGGAGGCCTCAAGCCAGATCCAGGACGTCCTCTCGACGGCCGCTCAGGCCTCCGAGAACCAGGACGACATCGACCGCGAGCGCCGGTCTCGTACGCTCATGCAGGTCGTCATCATCGTCATGACCTATCTCACGCTGCTGGGCGTCATGGCACTGTTGAAACTGCAGTTCCTCAACGTCATGGCGGGCCTAGCAGACCAGGCGGCGACCAGCGGTTCGAGCCAGGCGCCTGGCGGCAACTTCGGCGGCAACGTCGACACGAACGTGCTCTCCATGCTGTTCTTCCACGCGGTGACCCTCCAGGCGATCATCTCGTCGTTCATCGCGGGCTACATCCGGAACGTCGACCTCCTGTCGGGGGTGAAGTACACGGTTGCCCTCACGACCGTCGCTTTGATCACGTGGGTGGCCGTCGAACAGATGTCGTCAGGCGGGGGCGACGGGGCCGCCGTCCTGGTTCTTCTGGCCGGCCCGTCGGCCGGGGCCATCCGCGAGGCGATCCGCCGACGGCTCGGACTCGGTCACGGAAACAGCCCAAACAATGATGGGGTGGCAACACTAGCCGGGGACTAACCGCGACGCGGGGGTATCGAACCGGAACTGACTGCGCGGTCAACCGGGGGGGCCCGGTCCGTGCGCGGGGTGACTGACGTGGATCGGACGAGGACGAAATCGGGACGGGGGCGGGGGATGCAGCGCGGCCAGACGCTTCACGACTACGTCGTCGGCATTTCGGTATTCGTGCTTACCGTTGGACTCGTATTAAGCCTGCTACCGGCCGCGATTGCCCCGTTCGAAGCAACTGGCGACACCGTCCGCGGAGAACTGGCAAGTCGAATCGGCGACCAGCTGGTGTCGAACCTCTCCGCAGTCGGCGAACCGAACGTCCTCGGTGTCGGATCGGTCCCGGACCTCATGGATCGCAATCAAACACAGCTCCGTCACCGATTCGGGCTGGCATCGGTCCGGTACCTCAATCTGACACTGACGTCGCTCAACGGATCGCGGATCATCGCGAACGCCAGTGGCACACCGATGGCAGCCGGCCCGAGCGCGGCAGACGAAGACGTGGTTGCCGCCTCAAGGATCGTACAGCCCGCCGGCCCCGACTTCGATTGCACGCCGGCCTGTAGACTGCTTGTGAGGGTGTGGTGACCATGGCCGGAGAGCGGGCCCAACTGTACACGATCGAAGGCGTTATCGGGGCACTGGTGGTCCTCAGCGCAGTTCTCTTCGCGATGCAGTCGGTGGCCTTAACCCCCACATCTGCCGGGGACGTCGGCCCGACCGAGCGGACGGACCTTCGCTACCAGGCCAGTGACGTCCTGTCGATCGCCAGCCAGAACGAGACCTTCGACCTCAACCGGCTCGTTCGGTATTGGAGCCGGAGTGAGCAGACGTTTTACGGCGGGCTGAACCCCCGGCTGGGATACGGTGAACGCCAGCCACCGGGCGCCATTGGCCATCTCCTCAACGAGACCTTCACCACCCGGAGCCGGTCGTACAATCTCTTCATGCGGTACCGGGCGGCGAACGAACCCGACACGCTGGAGACGCCGATCGTCCGCACGGGAGAGCCCGCTGACAATGCTGTCGTCGCGACGCGCACTGTTACGCTCTACGACAACCAGACGCTGACGGCGCCAGGGGCCGGCGGTGTCGAGCTCTGGCAGTTCGACACGGAACCGTACGACGGCGACGACGGGTACTACCCGGTACCGGACGCGATAGACGGCCCGCTGTACAACGTCGTGGAGGTGCGCCTGATCGTATGGTGAGCGTGGATTCGCGGGGGCAGCTGATCCTTGTTGGTGCGTTGCTACTCGCGACCGTAATCTTCGGCGTGAGCGTTCTGCTCAACTCCGTCCTGTTCACCGACGTGGCCGGTGCCGGCGAGTCGGCAGCGGCTGTGGGCCAGATGGATCACATCGGCGATGAGATACAGCGCGGCACCGGGTCATTGATCGTCCGGGTCAACCATCGACAGCGACACCTGAATGCCTCCGAGCTCGCCGCGGCGGTGGCGTCGAACGTGACGCGGTTCAGCCGTCTACTTGGAGAATCCAAGGCCGCAGCCGGGCCGGTGGCGGTGTCCGTCGCCTACGACAACGAAAGCAGCGAATTGGGACGCCGAATCGTCCAGGTCGCTGACGGTGAGTACAGTGACGCAGAGGGGGACGCGGACTGGGTGCCGGTTCCGGACTCCCCCGACACACGCGTCGGCTGGTTCACCGCCAACGTCGCCATCCAGAACACAAGCGAGGACCCGTTCTCGATCGAGGCGGAGAACGATACCCACGAACTCGACCTTGGCATCGCGCGGAACGGTTCGAACCTATCGGTCTCGGCTGACCCCGATTGGGACTCCCAGACGACGTCGACTTGTGCTGGATCCGCAGGTCGGTCGCTGATTGACCTTTTCGACGGAAGCGCCTACACGAGCGACTGCTCGTTTCCGGGTGTACGAACGCTTGAGGGCCCTGTTTCGATCGAGTTCGAAGATAGCGACCGGATCGAAGGCCGATTTTCGATCGTCGCGAACCGCTCCAACGGTCAGGTCGACGACGAGTACGAGCCATGTCACATCGGCCTCCCCCGGGATGAACCGTGTATCACGCCCGTCGTCTGGAGGGCCAATCTCGATACGACTGTCCGGTCCGACCGCATCACGTACCGGAACGGCCTCAATCTCAGTCTCTATGCCCCAGAACGATGATCAGGCACACCTCTCAGCCGGCGAACGAACGCGGCATGGAGACGGTCGTCTCCCACGTGTTGAGCATCGGCATCACGACGCTCCTGATCATCGGCCTGGTCGCCATGGCGACGGGCTTTCTCGACGGCCAACGTGATCAGGCAGCCCGCACCGAGCTAGCCACCATCTCGGAGCGGCTGGCAAGCGACTTGATGTCTGTCGACCGACTTGGGCGAGCCGGCGACGACGTCGAGCTTCGGTCGAGCTTGCCGGGACGTGTCGCTGGGAGCACGTACACAGCGCAGCTACTAGGTGGTGGTTGCAGTCTTCCAGCTGACGCGTGTTTGCAGCTGATAGTCGCCGAGTACGACCACACCAGCCTGACCGCCTTGCGAAACGAGACGAATCTCACCCTTGAGTCGGGTGTCGGTGGCGAGTTTTGGATCACCTCAGACGGCAGTGACTCCAACTCGACAAGCGAACGTCGACCCCTCGAGGTGAGCACGCGCATCGGCATCGGCCACGACGTCGGTACCGGCGCCAACCTCGGGCCCGGCGGCTTCTCGCAGGTCCCGATTCCGGAGTTCAGCTGGCGACCGGGATTTCCGCAGTCGGGCGAGACGATATTATTCGACGCAAGCGAAAGTGTCGACCCCGACGGTACCATCGACACATACGAGTGGGACTTCAACGGCAACGGGAGTGTCGAGCAATCCACGTCAAGTCCGACGAACGACTTCACGTACACTTCGCCGGGTAGCTACAACGTGACGCTCCGCGTGATCGATTCGGCGGGAATCTCGTCCAATCGCACCCAGGAGATCGACGTGTCCGGCCTCAAGTACAACGACGATATGAGCTGGCCCGGACCGGGTAACCCACAGATCATGGAGTTGACGGTGACGAACGAGTACAATCAGTCGATCACG
The DNA here is from genome assembly GCA_964443815.1 of uncultured Halobacteriales archaeon. Classification (GTDB taxonomy): domain Archaea; phylum Halobacteriota; class Halobacteria; order Halobacteriales; family Haloarculaceae; genus CAYLJD01. The sequence continues at coordinate 9,326 of CAYUFG010000014.1, forward strand.
ATCGAGCGGATTCTGATCGACCCGGCCGACAGCGCGAGCCACGATCTCGGCGGCAACCCCGAACTGGAGATCGACCGGGGTCCCGACGGCACGAACGAGGGTTTCGTCGACTGGTCGGGTGGCATGACGCCGGAGGCGGATGGTCGGATCGTCGATATCGACACGGATGGAAATTTCCATGGGTCAGCCGTCTCGCTGTCGCCGGGACAGGACGCCGCGATCAGGCTCAATTTCACCTCCTCCGCGATCGGTGACGAGTACACGATCGGCGTCCGCTACCAGGTGGGGTCATCTGTCGGGTCGAACGTCTTCACCGATACTGTGGACAACCCATGAAGCCTCAGAAGCCGACGAACCGGGGCGTTAGCGACCTTGTCGGGTACGTGTTGATGGTTGCGGTCATTCTGGTTGGCATAGGGCTCACGGCGTCGGTCGGCGTGGACCATCTCGAACGTAACCAACTGGACCAGAATACCCAGAGCGTGGAGCAGGCGATGGTACTGTTAGAGGGGAACATGGACGAGGTGCAACAGTCCCACGCCGCGGTTCGCTCGTCGTCGTTGTCCCTTGACCACGGCCGACTGTCCCTGAATGCCAGTGCCCGCCCATCGAATGTCCGCGTGAACGTCTCCGGTGTCGGCGACTCGCCGACGTCGTACCGGATGGGTGCGCTGTCGTATCGCTTGGACGAGACGACGGTCGCGTACGAAGGTGGGGGCGTCTTTTTGCGATCCGATCGGGGGCATCCCGTCACCGTCGCCGAACCAACGTTCATTTGCGATCCCGACAGGGCGATTGTATCGGTGGTGACGATCCGGGGGCCGGCGGTAAACCGGAGTTATGGCGGTGGTGACGCCACCATCCGCGTTCGTGAGAACGCGAGTTACGTGCGCTTTCCAGTCAACCGGACAGGCCCGGATAGCCTGGATCGATCGGTCGGCGTCAACGTCACGATCGCTTCCGAATTCGACGGCGCCTGGACGGAATATTTGACGAGGAACGGCCAGCACTGGAGCGGCGCCGACACGCCAGCGGGAACGTTCGAGTGCCGGCCGGCCTCGGGTCACGTGATCGTTCAGCAGGCGGTCGTTGACGTCAGCGTGCGACGGTAACTGCCGCGGCGAGATCGACTACCCCTTGGCTTCTGTGAAGTTGGACCTTTGTCGTGGCAGACTCCGTCGGGCCCAGATAGGGCCATCGTTCACAGCGGTACAAGATGAGTGCCAACGGCTGCAGTCGTGGGAAGACTTGACAGCCTCCCACGACTGAAGTCGTCGGCTTCCGCTTTGGATGTGTCAACTGCGCAACTGTGCCTCGGCGACGCGCACCCTGACCGTCTCGCTACCGACGTCTTGATCGGACAGCCCTACCCGGACCAGCAACGAGAGAGTGTTCCGCGTTCCAGGCCCCTCTGGCGGGAGATCGAACACCGCCAACGCGTGGTTACTCGGCGCCTCGAACTTGCCGGTGCTGGCGTTAATGTCAACCTCTGGGAAGCCCTCTAGTGACTCGTTGACGTCGGTCTGCCAACCTGTGTACGAGGTATCCAGGAGCGTCGTCGGCCGCTGGCCGTCGACGTAGAAGTCCGCGCCGTAACTGCCATTCACCGATCCGATGTCGGTGCACCGGGCGACCGATAGCGTGGATCCGTTTACTGTCTTCGTCTGACCAGTGTAGTTCCATGCGTCGGGCTTGCACTCGTACGACGACACGTTCATTTCGAAATGCTTGCCATCCGCGTGAGGGAACGAGTAGCTGAACAGCGACGGGGCCGTCGGGTCGTTGAGGTTTGTGAAGGTACCACCTCCCTGCGTAACGCTCGCGATGTGGCTGGAGTTTCCCGGAATGTCGGCGTCATAGATCCCGCTTCCAGTCGTAACGTTTGACGTCAGCGGCGTCTGGGCGATGGCGTTCTGTGGCTTGATCAGTTGACTGAACGCCTCGAAGCAGGCGATTACGGCGGACGCATTGCCGGCGTAACAGTAGGATCCGCCGGTCTTGTTCGCGACAGTTTTCATCAGCGACTCGTCGGCACCCGAGCCATAGCCGATCGTGTAAATCGTGATATCCCGATCGCCGGCGATTTCCGCCTGGTGGACCGTCTCTGCGTCCGGGTTGATTCCCACCGTGTTCTTCCCATCCGTCAGCAGAACAGCGGCTTTTCGGCTAGACTGGTTGGCTTCGAGGTCGAACAGCGAGTTCGCGTAGTCGATGCCTTTGTAGATGGCCGTCAGGCCGCCGTCGGTCAGTGAATCGATCGTGGTATTCACTTCCGAGAAGTCCCGCGAGAAGAGTCGTTTGTCTCCACCTTCGTCGATGTAGCGATAGAACGCCGAATCGTTGTAGGAGACAAGCGAGACGCGATCGCGTGAGTCATTCAAGGAACCGACGAACTGTTTCGCGCCGTCCTTCGCGTTTGAGAGCTCTGAGGGATACGGCGGAGAACCCATCGACCCTGACTCGTCGAGGATGATCGACGTGTCGAGTGGCGGCCCGGTCAGGTTCGTCCCGTCGACGGTAATCTCCTGGCCGATATCCAGCCGATCGTCGGTCAGCGGCTCGATATACGTGGTGTAGTTGTTACCGACGCTCTTGCTCACGTTGACGACGACCGGCCCGGCAGGCTGGTTGCCATCGAGCGTCGCGTTCGTCATGAACGGCACGGAATAGCCCGCTGTATTGGTGTGCCGGATGTCGATGATTTGGTTCAGCCGGTCGTTCGACGCTGGATGGAGCGCACTTTGTGGCAGGAACGCCTTTACCGTCCCGTTGGGGAACGATTGAACGGTTCCCGGTCCGACGGCGAATTCGGACTGGAGGTAATCGTGCCATCCCGACTGGAACCGACTGTCGACCCAAACCGTGACGTTATCCGGACGGATGCAGTCCCCTCGCGTCAGAACGCGAGAGATCTTCTGCGTCCGATTCCGGCTCTTGCTGACGTTGAGTCTCGCCTGATTCGTCTGCTGATCGATCTGTCCTGTGATGTTGACCAGGCGCACCTCGAGGGTACCGCCCTCGAACGTGAGTTGCGGGGGCGAGGTCACCGTGCTGCGGTCGATACCGGCAGCCCAGATCCCCCCGGCCTCGTATCCAACGGTCCGGCCCTGGGAATCCTCGAACAAGACGGTACTAAACGCCTGTTTGACGGCACAGGTCCCGTTTTGATCCACGGTGACGTTGATGGACCCAGAGCGATCGATGCGGTAGTCCCTGACCAGCGATCGGCCCGATTCGAAGGTCACTCTGGTCTGTTCGTCCCCAACTGAGAGCGTCGCGAGCCGGCCATCGAGATGCTGGAGATGGTTCTGTGCGGATTCAATGCGCGTCTGCTGCTCGGCGTCGCTGAGCGCGCCGGCCCCCAACACGACCACCGTGACCGAACCCACGAGGACGATCCCGATCAGCAATACCATGCCAATCAGCTCGGACATCCCCCGGTCCGGCGTCTCCGACACTACCACCTGATGATCCCCACCGCGTACCCTATTGATATAGCGATGACATAATCAATCTACTGGTTCCTTCGGGACCCGATTACCCGGAAGGAACGCCGATTACCGTCCGTCGAACTCGGGTTCGCGACCCTCGATCCGGGCCGCGAATCCCTCGTCGTAGTCGTCGGTGTGGACGAGTTCCTTCCCCAGTTGCCGTTCGAGTTGGAGACCACGGTCCAGGGGCATGTCGAAGGCGTCCTCGAGAAGGCCGCGGGCTCGCGCCATGCCGAGTGGCGCGTTCCCTGCGAGATCGTCCGCCCACTCGCGGGCCCGATCGTCGACGTCGGCGGCGTCCTCGACGAGTTCGTGCACCAGCCCGATCCGTTCGGCCTCGGTTGGATCGAGCAGGTCGCCGGTCAGGACGATCTCCTTGGCCTTCGATAGCCCCACCAGCCGGGGCAGCCGCTGTGTCGACCCGCCCGACGGAAAGACGCCTAGTTTCACCTCGATCACGCCGTACGCCGCGTCTGCGTCGATGATCCGGAAATCCACGGGCAAGACGAGCTCGAACCCGCCGGCGACGGCGGCACCTTTGATGCCACCGACGGAGGGAACGGACATGTCGGCGATCGTTTCCGTCACGTCGACGATGCCGGGATCGAGGTCGGGATCGCCGGCCTCGCCACGCTCTCGCATCATCTCGAGGTCCATGCCCGCACACAGAGCCGGTCCTTCGCCGAGCAAGGCCAACGCCCGGAGGTCGTCGTCGGCCTCTACCAGTTCGAGAGCCTCGATGAGGTCGGCCATGAGCGGTTCGTTCAGCGCGTTGCGTTTGTCCGGCCGGTTCAGGATCACATCCGCGCGGTGGTTGTCCTCGTCGAGTTTGACGAGACCACTGCCGATTTCACGCATGTGCCCGAGTGGCGTACCAGGGGGCATATAGATACGCACCGCGGGATTCCCAGGGTCGGAGACGCGGGTGCTACCTTTACAAGCGCGAGCCCGGTGGGAGGAGATATGGAGTACCACGACTCCGAGAAGGCCAAGGAGGTCGCCACGCGCGTCGAGGCGTTCATGGAGGAACACACACTCCCACGGGAGCGAGAGGCGCTGCGAACGGGCGAGCCGATCGCCGAGTCGGAGGTATATGACTCGTGGGAACTGGCGAAGGATCGGAACCTCTTCGCGCCACAGGTCCCCGAGGAGTACGGCGGACAGGGTCTCGGTTTCAGGGACATGCTCCCGTCTTTCGAGCAGGTCGGCCGGTCCCTCTGGGGCGCGCTGTCCATTCGTGCGAACGCGCCGCAGGAGGGCAACATGCACACCTTCCTCATGGCTGGTACGGAAGCACAGAAGGAGAAATACCTCCGGCCGCTCGTCCAGGGCGATATCACCACGGGCTTCTCGATGACCGAACCGCAGGCTGGAGCCGGCTCGGACCCGAAGATGATGAAGACGACGGCCAAGAAAGAGGGCAACGAGTACGTCATCAACGGTCACAAGTGGTGGACGACGGACGGCTACGAGGCGGACGTCCTGCTAGTGATGGCCCGGACGGACCTGGACAAGCACCCCTACGAAGGCACGTCGATCATCCTCGTTCCGACGGACGCCGACGGCGTCGAGATCGTCCGGAATATTCCGCATATGGGTGGCCGTGGCATCGTGGACTACCCTCACGGCCACGCAGAGATCAAGTTCGACAACGTCCACGTTCCCCGAGAGAACCTGCTCGGTGAGGAGGACGAGGGCTTCCGGCTAGCCCAGCTCCGCCTCGGTGGGGGCCGACTCACCCACTGTATGCGCTACTCCGGCATGGCTCAGCGTTCACTCGAGATCGCGAAGGCGTACCTCGAGGGACGAGACGCCTTCGGGACGTCGCTCGCGGAGAAGCAGGAACTGCGCCACCGGATCGCCGACGCGGAGACTGACCTCCACGCTGCGCGGACGATGATCCGTCACGCTGCCCGCGAATTAGACGAGAGCGACGCCCGGATCGAGGTGGCAATGGCGAAGAAGTACACCGCGGAGGTGACCAACGAGATCATCGACCTCGCGCTGCAGTGTCTCGGCGGTAACGGCATCGCCAAGGACCTGCCGGTGGCGTACTTCTACGAGGACGTCCGGGCGTTCCGGATGGTCGACGGCGCCGATGAAGTCCATCGCCGGACCATCGCACGGGACGCTTTCGAAGACGTCTACGATGCCGACATGGAGAACGTCGTGCGGTTCGACGAGCGCCTCGACAAGACTTGATCGGGAAACGGTTTTGACCGAGGCGGGCGTAAATTTACGTATGTCCGACCGTGCACGCTGTGACGGTTGCGGGTTCGAGGCAGAACGGGGCAGCCAGGAGTGGGCGAGTGTCGACCACCCGTCGCTGGGGTCGCTGACCGCCTGTCCGGACTGTGGGAGTACGCGCGTCCACGCCGTATCTGAACTGGTGTAGCCACCGAACGACGTCTTCGGACACCGGGCTTGAAGACGACGGACCGCGCCAGTGGCCCCATGGAAATCGGGACGACCTTCCCCCAGCTCGAGATCGGCGCCGACCCGGCCACACTCGCGGACTACGCCCGGCGTATCGAATCCGCTGGCTACGAGCACACCCTCCTGTACGACCACGTCCTCGGTGTCGACCCCTCGTGGGACGACTGGGATGGCCCATACACCAACGCCGACCGGTTCCACGAACCGCTGACGACCCTCTCGTACCTGGGAGGCCAGACCGACTCGCTGAATTTCGTGACGGGGATCCTGATTCTGCCCCAGCGCCAGACGGCGCTCGTGGCGAAGCAGGCCGCCCAGGTCGACGTATTCACGGAGGGACGGTTCCGCCTCGGTGTCGGCGTCGGCTGGAATCCCTACGAATACATCGGGCTCGGGCAGGAGTTCGGCGAGCGGGGTCGCCGGATAGAGGAGCAGATCGCGGTCCTCCGACGCCTCTGGACCGAGGACGTCGTTGAGTTCGACGGCGAGTTCCACGATCTCCGCGAGGTCGGCATCAACCCCCGGCCGGTCCAGCGACCGATTCCGCTGTGGATGGGTGGACGTGCGGACCCGGTCAAACGGCGCATCGGCCGGACGGCTGACGGGTGGATCCCGCTCCTTCAACCGGGCGAGGAACTCGAGGGGCACCTCGCCGACATCCACGACGCAGCGATGGACGCCGGTCGGGACCCCGAATCGATCGGCGTCCATGGCTGGGTCGCGGCAGTCCCAGGCGAGACCGACGACCTGATCGAACGGGCGCGTGAGTGGGCCGATCTCGGCGCCGACTACCTCGCGGTCAATACGATGGACGTCGGCCTCGAGACGCCGGAGGCCCATATCGACCACTGCGAGCGTGTCGCCGAGGCTCTCGGTGATGCCGGGTTGCTATAACTCCCAGCCGACGAATTCAGTCTCCGGCGTGACGCCCATAGCGTCGAGTGTCGCGCCGGTCGCGAGATAGTGGCTCGCAAGCATCGCCACGCCAACGACCGTCTCATCATCGTAGTGTTGCCGTAGCCGCTCGTGGTCGGTATCCCGGATGTCACCGAGCGTGAGCGCCCGGCTGTACCCGGCGAGCGCGGCCTCGTTCTCGGGGAACGCGCCCAACTCGTTCCGGCTGATGGCGGTGATCTCTTCGTCGGAGAGGCCGGCCTCGCGGCCGAGCCTGACGTGTTGGTGCCACTCGTACTCGTGTTCGAGAGCGCGAGCGGCCGCAAGGATGACGATCTCCCGCTCCCGATCGGGGAGCGCGTTCCACAGCCGAGTCGAGTACCGCAGGTACCACTGCATCTGTTCCGGGGCGTTCGCCATCCCGCGGAAGATGTCTGCGTCGCCGACGTCGTTCTCGGTGAACAGGTAGCGGTACTCCTCCGGGACGTCCTCAGCATCAAGTAGCGGCACGCGTGCCATACTACCGGGGATGTCTGCCCCCAACTTGAGTCATGCGAGGTACCGCCGTCACTCGCCGGGATTCCGGCGCTCGACCATCGCGAGCGAAATCCACGAGATGACCACCTCGTCGCCGACTATCCCCTCGAGTTTCTCGTCGACGTAGCCCCGACGTGGATCGCTCTCGGATGTCCGGGTGTCGAGCACCTCGGTCTCGATCCGGAGTTCGTCGCCCGGCCGGACCGGCTGGCGCCAGCGTAACTCGTCGACCCCGCGAGCACCCATGCCGGCGCGATCGGCCAGTATGCCGTCTACGTAGAGTCGCATACAGGTTGACGCAGTGTGCCAGCCGGAGGCGACAAGTTCGCCGAAGGCCGACTCTGCGGCGGCCTCCGGATCGGTGTGGAACGGCTGCGGGTCGTACTTCTCGGCGAACTCGACGATTTCCGCCGCGGTGAATTCGTAGGCACCGTGGGAATCCGTGTCGCCGGCGGCGAGGTCCTCGAAATAGTCCATAGGTCCGGATCGAGTGCCGGGCCAAAGAGCGTGCCGCTAGGCGACCTCGACCCAGAGGGGGCCGGCCCAGGCCATGCCACCGTCCGCTTGCCGAACGCGGAGGTAGTAGACGTCCGCGTCCGATCTGCGGTCCTCGTCGAACGATACTCCGGTGACCGATGTGTCGTCCGTGACCGTAGTCTCGAGCGTGTTGGCGTCCACGTCGGCGGACGCGTCGTCGGTTCCCTCGTGGACGAACCAGGGTTCGTTGTTCTTGACGACGGTCACGCGCGCCAGCGGGGCCGTTCCGGCGACCTCAACCTCGATCCGGCGGGCTGCGTCGACGGCGTCGACCGTTACGGTGCTGTCCCGTTCGCCGACGCTCACGCCGTTGACCGCGAAGTCCGTGAGGATACGGTGGGGCTGGGACGTGCCGTACACCCGGCGGTTCCGGAGGCTATCGAAGACGGCGTCGCGGGTGAGTTCGGGAGCGCGAAAGGCTGTCAACCCGCCCGCATAGCTAGGCTCGTTCCAAATCCGCCAGATCAGACCCCAGCCAAGGCCACCGCGGCGCCACTCCGAAAGTGACGGAACGTGCGAATCGACGTGCAGCAGCGAGTGGCCAGGCCGCGGACCGTGGAAGTCGGCCGAGGCCATCAGCCCGACGCGGTTTCCCAGCGCGAACGCGTCCTGGGCGTAGTGGCCGGGTTCGCCGGCTTCGCCCTGTCCCATCAGGACGGGGTGGCGGTTCCCGTCGCGGGCGGGCCGCTCGCTCGACCCCCACTGGGAGTACACCTCGACCAGCGGCGCGATGTCGTCCGCGTAGTCGATGGCCGAGAAGTCGAAGGGGAAAGTCGCCTCCGCGGTGTGGTGGGGGACGGCGATGGCCTCCACATCACCGCGGTCGTTGAAGGTCCGGACTCGCTCGAACAGTTTCTCGTACGTGTCGGAGCGCTCGTCCATGGAGTCGTACAGCTCCGCGCCATCGACGCCGTCGAAGTAGACGTTGATGTGCCCGCCGACGTTGGGCTGTTTGGTCCACTCGTAGCCAAACAGCGTGACGTACTCTCCGGGGTCGTGGAACTCGTGGGCGGTGGCCTTGAGCCGGTCAAAGTACGTCCGGCGCATTCGCCGGCGCTGGAGCGACGGTGGAATGAAAAAGCCCATCGTGTCGTGATCGGTGACCGCAACCACGTCCAGATCCATCACCTCGCGCCCAAACCGGTAGTGGTCTGCCGGCGAGCCACAACCGTCAGACAGGTTCGAATGGAGGTGAATGTCGCCCCAGTAGGTCCGCAGCTCGGGGTCGTCTTCGGTGACGCGGACCGGGTTGGAGACGAACCGCTCACCGGACTCGACGTGTTCGAGCGTCAAGTAGTGGATACCGGGCGTTTCGAAGGTGAGGCCTGGGACGGTCTGTAGGCCGCCGTTGCGTGGCGGGAATCGAACCCGATCGGGCAGCCGAGCCGCGGGGTCGGTCGCGTCGAGCCGGAACGCGGCGTCGATGTCCTCGATAAGCCGTTCGCACTGGTCCCAGGCCTGGACGGTCGCCGAGACTGCCTCACCGACGGTCGCCTCCGATGGCAAGATGGCGTGGGCCCGCTCGAAGTGCTGGCTTCGGTTCGAGAGCAAGGTCCGGAGGGAGGGCCGGCGGTCGGCGAACACTCGCAGCGTCTCCTTGGCCTTGTACAACATGCCCTCGTCGGCGAGTCCTGCCATTCCCATCCCGTTCGCAGGGTGGATACAAAAACCGTCCACCTCCGCATGCCCTCGTCTCAGCCCGGGTAGCCGATTCGCTGAGCCGGCAAGCCACTCGCGAACCTGCGATCGATGTGCGTGACGAAACCGGCCGCTCAGCCCGAGCCCATTCGGTTCGGCAAATGGAGATCAGTCACGGTCCCGTCGCCGCCAGAGCCGATCGACCGTCCGCGAAACCCGCGTTCGCTCTTCGGTGGCTACCTCGGTCGTCCCACCGAACGTGACAGTCAGTTCGTCGACGTCACGCCGGAAGAGGTCGGTCTGGCGGCCGCTCTCGGACCGGCCCTGATGAACTGCGAGAAGGCCCATGTCCGCCATCTCCTCGAGGCGTCGGTAACAGGTCGCGATCGGGATCTCGAGTTCATCGCTCAGCGCCTGCGCCGACCGCGGTTCGCCGGTGGCCTCGAGGATTTCGACGCTGTATTTGCTCCCGAGCACCCGCAGATAATCACGAGCGGACATCCATGCATTCGGTTGGAGACCCGGTGGCTTAAAAGCTCCCGGCCGCGGCCCGAAGACCAACTTATATCTCGGCCAGGCGGGAAACGGTCGCCCATGCAGCCTCTCGAAGGCGTGGACGTACTCGACTTTACGCAGTCGATCGCCGGCCCCACGTGTACCCAGACGCTCTCCGTGCTGGGTGCCAACGTGGTCAAGGTCGAACCGCCAAACGGTGATGCTTTTCGGCCGCTCGTCGACGGCGCGATGTTCGCATCCTGTAACCGCGGCAAGCGCTCGATCAGCATCGATCTAAAGGCCGACCGCGGGGTCGACCTCGCCCGCGATCTCGCGACGACGGCCGACGTCGTCGTCGAGAGCTTCCGGCCGGGTGTCATGGACCGATTCGGCCTCGGCTACGAGGACGTCGCCGCGGACAACCCTGACGTCGTCTACTGCTCGATCACGGGATTCGGACAGGACGGCCCATACGAGCAGTACCCCGCGTACGATCCAGTCGCCCAGGCCATGTCCGGGTTGATGAGCATCACCGGCCAGCCCGACGGCGAACCGGTCCGGCTGGGAACCAGCGCGATCGACATCAACACCGGCATGACGGCCGCGATGTTGATCATGGGCGGGCTGATGCAGCGCAACGCCGACGATGGTGGTGAGTACTTCGACGTCTCGCTGTTCGACGTCGCGACCACGTGGATGAGTTACTGGATCGCCTACTACACGTCGACCGGTGATCTCCCGCAGCGGTCTGGGTCGGGGCTGTTCGGGTTCGCCCCCTACGGCGCGTTCGAGGCCGGCGAGGGTGAGCCGTTCTATTTGGCGACGGCTTCCCAGAAGCTCTGGCGCCGGCTCTGTTCGACGCTCGATCGTGAGGACTTGCTCGAGGACGACCGGTTCGAGACCCAGGCCGACCGATGGGACAACCGCGAGGCGCTCCACGACGAACTCGACCCCGAATTTCGATCCTACGACCGACGCGACCTGGTTGAGAAACTCGCTGGCGCGGGCGTCCCATGTGGCCCGTTGCAGTACACCGACGAACTCGTCGAGGACGATCCCCACGTCGAGCAGCGGAACATGCTCGTCGAGTCGCGCAACCAGTGGGTGGAGGCTGACTGTCGCACGACGCGAATGCCGTTCCGGGACAGCGACGGCCCGATTGACGACGCCTCGCCACCGCCCAACCAGGGTGAACACACCCGTGCGGTCCTCGAGGAATTCGGGTATGACACCGACCTCATCGCCGAACTCATCGAGGACGACGTGGTCGTGGAATCCTGACCCGGGGCGCTTAATAGCTGGGTGGGCGCGATCCCGGTATGGCCGACCTCGCCATCGACCGATGGATCAAGGACCTCCCCCGGGGATTCGGGGCGATTGCCGCCGACGTCGAAGCCAACGGCGCCGACGGACTCTGGACCGCGGAGAGCACCCACAACGCTCTCGGGATGTGCTACCTTGCTGCGGACCACACCGACGAAATACAGATCGGGACTCGGATCTCGCTGGCCTTCGTGCGCAGCCCGATGGTGACGGCGTACACGGCCTGGGACCTCGCACACTACTCGGAGGGCCGGTTCGCACTCGGACTGGGTACGCAGGTGAAAGCCCACAACGAGCGCCGCTTCAGCGTCGACTGGGAGTCGCCCGGTCCGCGACTTCGGGAGACGATCCATGCGATACGCCACATCTGGCGCGTCTGGCAGGGCGAGGAGGACGACCTCGACTTTGAGGGCGAGTTCTACGAGTTCTCGCTCATGACCGACAACTTCGACCCCGGCCCGATCGACCATCCCGACATCCCAATCTACGTGGCGGCTATCAACGAGTACAACGTCAGAACGGCCGGGGAACTCTGTGATGGCATTTTGCTGCATCCGTTCAACTCGCCCTCGAACATCGAGACGAACATCGTCCCTCACCTCGAAGCCGGCGCAGAGGCCGGTGACCGGTCGCTCTCGGACGTCGAAGTCTCCGCGAGCCCCTTCGTCATCACGGGGTCTACCGACGAGGAGATCGCCGCGAACCGGGAACAGGTCCGAAAGCGGGTCGCCTTCTACGGGTCGACCCGCGCCTACAAGTCCGTCCTCGAACACCACGGCTGGGAGCACAAGGGCAAGCCGCTCCACGAGTTGTCCCGCGACAAGGCATGGGGGGAGATGGCAGATTTGGTTCCCGACGAGATGCTCTACGATTACGCCGTCGAGGCGCCGCTCTCCGAGATCGAGGACGCCGTCGCTGACGAGTATGGCGACGTCGCCGACCGCGTCGTCGTCTCCGCGGACCCGACCGGCGAGCGCGGCGTCTATAACGGAATCTACGTCGAGCCCTGATTCAAGCCTCGGGTGCCGGTGGGTTCGACGCGAGGTCGAGTTCGGGAACCGAGTGGTCGAACAACGAGCCGAGCGGGACATCGGACGCGTCGACGCCGGCGACGTCCAGGGCGTTCCAGAGCAGCGCCTGGTTGCTCGTCACGACCGGCTTGTCGAGGTCGGCCTCGAGCGCCTCGATCACCTCGAAGGTTCGGTAGTTCGTGCAGCTGACGAACACGCCGTCGGCGTCCGATCGGTCGATGGCGCGGGCGTGGCGATACACTACCTCCGGGTGAATGTCACCCTTATCCGTGGTCGGTTTGATGCCGAGGCCCTCGAGTGCGAGCACGTCGAAACCGGCGTCTTCGATGAAGGTGTGCTCACGTTCGTTGAGCGCGTCAGGGTAGGGCGTGTGCACGACCATCGATTCCATCTCCATCGCCTCGAACGCCCGGAGTATCGACGCGGCGGTGGCTACAGTGGGGATGCCGCTAACGTCGGCGAGCTCGTGCTCCATCTCTAGGGCGTAACTCGGTTCGCCGCTGACGAGGCTCCCGGTCGTACAGCCGAAGGCGAGAACGTCGGGATGCGCGGTTGCGAGCAGTTCCGCACACCGTTTTCCGGTATCGGCCATCGCCTCCATGTTCTCGACGCTGGTCTCCTCGTGGAGCATCCGCGAGGCGTGGACGGTGACGCCCTCGGGCGCGTAGTCGACGAACTCCGGTTCGTTGGTCGTGTTCGCGGACGGGACGATGAGCCCGATGCGCGTGCGCCAGCCTTGCATGACCGCTGGGTTCGACTGTCGCACACAAAAAGCTGTGTGACCGGCACACACGATGGGAGTGGACTCGAATCACACCTGCTCCGGAGTGGTTGCGCTCTGAGAGCTCAAAGAAATCGAACGAGCGTCCGGTTTCACGGTTCGCTCTCTGATTCAACTGGATCCGATATTCGCCCAGTGAGTTAGCCAACGACCTTATATAACCTGGTCGGAAAGTGGAGAGGAGATGGATGTCCCCCTCGGTTTAGAGAGCACTGCCGGTGAGAGCCGGGGGGTCTCGAGCGTCGTCGGCTTCGTCATAGTGATCACTCTCATATTGGCGAGCGTAACTGTGATCGTGGCGTTTGGGTCTACAGCGATTGCGGATACTATGGACCGATCCGAACAAAATCTGGCCGAGCACACGATGACGCTATTCGACTCGCGGACAGCGATGGTGGCGCTTGGTACTTCCGACGCACAGTCGCTGACGTTCAACCAGGCTGGCGGAATGGTCGAGACGAGACCCGAGAGCGGATGGATTTCCATCGAGCATATTGACTACACAGCCGGGAACACGGAACTGCTTTTCAAAGAAGATCTCGGAGCACTCGTGTACGTGAATGGCGACCAGGAAATCGCCTACCAAGGTGGAGGTGTCTGGCACCGAACCGAAGGTTCCGAGGCGAGAATGCTGTCCCCGCCCGAATTTCACTATCGGGGCTCGACGCTGACGCTACCGGTCGTCAGGGTCACTGGAACACGGTCATCTGCAACATCCCCTAGGGCCACGATCAGGAGCGCTGGTGATTCAATTCCAATCTACCCCAATACGTCGAAAAGTTACGACAATTCTCCCGACGTGTACGAAAATCCAATCCAAAATGGAAGCGTTGCGATCAAGATCAACTCGACGTTTTACGAGGGATGGGCCTCCTACGCGAGGCAACGGACTACCGCGAACGTTACTGTCTATCACTCGAATAATACCGTCCGCCTCGTCTTGGAGAGTCTCGCCGGTAGTCCGGGAGATTTTCCCGTCCCCCAGGAAGGAGGATCTTTGAGTGTTAATAGTCTCGGCGATGAGCATCCGATATCGGATTTCTCGTTGAACCTGTCGGTGGATAATATCAACGGAAAGACCCACTGGTCATTCAAAAGTTACAATGAAGGCGACGAGTTCGAGATGCACATTTTTATGGATGATAAGTGCAACGGCGGCTCGTATACCGGAGACGTCGATTTCAGTTTGTACTACTACAATAGCAGTACGGAGGAAGCTCGTCAGTGGCAAGCGAATATTTCCCCAGGTTCGACATCAGCCTTCGCCATCGATTGTGAAGAAGAGATACTGTCTGTGGACTTTACGAACGACAATAGCCAGCTCGAATACAAAGACATCGATATAACGGGCTCCAATAACAAGTGGTGTTACGGTGAACACATCCAAGAGCGGAATACGACACAGTACATCACGATGAACCAGCACGATACGGTTGATGAAAATCGGGATTTCAAGGCCAACAACGATGAGACAGAAACGATGAACTTCACCGTTAATCACTATCTAGATCGGTTGGGTACTGACTATGACCTGACTGTCGTCAGTGGTCCTGGTAACTCTGAATGTCTCTCATCTGGGAATGGACAGGGGTCGGACCCAGTCGACGAACGGTTATCGGCTGGAACGTTGGTCTATTCCGAAACCGAGGCGGCGAGGTTTCTCACGTACCTCCACGTTACCGAGAACCGAGTCGAAATCAGCCTGGATTAAAACTTACTACCTCGCAGTTTACGAGCGATGAATAGACCCACTCAGTCACCACCCAGGTAGAATATTTTGGATGAATTTGTCGAAGTATATCAGAAAATCAAAACTACCCTTTTGATCTACCTCCTACACCATGCCCAAGAAGTCTGCATGGACTCGCCGGGAATTCTACAAGATGACCCGGCCATGTGAGTACACCAATGACTGTCCACCCGACCGGGATATCGCAGAGTGCACCGCCGCCAATAACGCGAATGCCGCCGATTGTCCCTCGCGATTCAGCACTCATCCGGTTCGGAAATGGGCCATAATGAACCAACTCGATGCGGGCGTCCCAAAGGAATTGTTGAGCGATCGTGGTGACGTCTCCGTCCTCGTTCTGGGCAAACACTATGACCAACGCAGTGAGGGGCGGAAGTCTCGTCGGAGAAGAGAGGCATTAGAACCGAAACTCGAGTCTTACTAGACGCATGACGATGGTGGACACAAGAATATTGAGGAGGTTTACTCAGCCATATTGTGACCGATCGTCTCGATGATTCCGCCGAGATGAGGCATCTCGAACTGAAATCTCCAAACGACGCTCGACCAAATTCTTATCTAAGTGCTACGAGTAGCAGTGACCACCAGCGCGAACCGAGAGATAATGAGCACAACAACTCGAATCGTAAAGACGCCAGACGTCCTCCACGGGAAGCCCCGAATCGAAGGCACCCGAATCGGCGTCCTCCAGATCGGTCACGAAATTCGCTGCCAGGGGGCCCCCGTCGATGATGTGGCTGAACAGTATGGTTTGGATCGGGAACAAGTGGAAGTCGCGTTGGAGTACTACGACGACCATCCTGAGCTCATCGAGACGCTACGTGTTCAGCACGAGGCTGGTCTAGCCTCGATGCAGGACGAGAGTCGAGCCACGTAATCGATGCGGATTCTCTGCGACCATCACGTCGCACCGAAATACCTTCGAGCGTTTGAGCGGGAGCCGTGGATCACCGCAACGACGGTTGCGGAAGTGTTAGCGAAAGACGCGCCAGACGCGGCAATCAGTTCGTTCGCCCATTCTGACAATTGGGTTGTATTCACCAACGGCACGGATTTCTATCGACTTGGTGTTGATCACGGTCTGCTCGTCTACAGTCAACTCGAAGCTCCATCTCCCGGTGATGTCGTCGAGGCAATACGGAACATTGACGAGGCCTATACCTCGCCTGATGAGATCAGTGAATATGTTCCAGGTCGATGGATCGAAATGAGTTGAGAACTGGTAAAAACCACACGAAGGCATGGGGGCGCGTTCGAAAAATGATGAACTCTCCTACCGCCGGGAGCAGTTTTTAGCCTAGAAGTGGCAAGTCCGGCCGCTACAGAGTTCCTACCTTGCGGTCTGGTACCCTGTTCACAGCGCAGAATTCGACATGGACTCGCCGGGATTTGAACCCGGGGCCTCTCCCATGCCAAGGGAGTGATC
>CAYUFG010000015.1:0-25633 GCA_964443815.1 uncultured Halobacteriales archaeon
ATGTCGTGGTATCGACCAAGACAGAGCCGGAGGGGAGGCCGACTCGATGCTGTCGATGACTGCAAGAACGTCGTCGAGGCCGGGCAGCGAGAGCCTGGCGTCGTCGGCATCCTCGACTGCGCCCGCGACCGATCCACTCTCGATCGCTCCCGCGTTGACTACTGCCGACCACGCCGTCGCGTCCACGTCGAATACTTTGACTTTGGAGCCCTCGTCGACGAGGTGTCGCGCCATGGGGCCAGCCATCTCGCCGACGCCGATGAACCCGATCCGCGCCAGGCCTGGGGCGTCGGTCCGGACGGCGAAATAGGTCCCGAACGGCAGAATCATCGCCCCGAGACCACTCGTCGCCACTCGGCCGGAGATGCGAGTGGACGTGCTCCCCCCGTCAGCAGACCTAAGTCACCCACGATACACGTATACGCATACATGCGATCGAACCGGAGCCGGCACGTCGACGAGCGACAGCAGGGGGTAGTCGGATGAGCGACACACAGGACGCATCAGACGTCCCGCCGAACGAGATGATCGGCTCGTCGGTGCAACGCCGGGAGGACCCCCGGCTCCTCACCGGCGACGCGGAGTACTCGGACGACATCCAGCACCACCGCGACTACCACGTCGCCATCCACCGCAGCCAGCACGGCCACGCGACGATCGAATCGGTCGACACCGCCAACGCCGAGGCGATGGCCGGCGTTGAGGCGGTCTATACGGGCGATTCGCTCCTCGAAAGTGGATTCGAGGGGCGTCTGCCCTCGGATGATCCCGACAACGGTGCTCCCGTTGGCCAGCCGGTGCTTGCCTGGGACGAGGTCCACTACCAGGGCCAGCCGATCGCGGCAGTCCTCGCAGAGGACCGCTACACCGCCCGGAAGGCCGCCGACGCCATCGACGTCGACTACGACCGCCTCGAAGCCGTCGTCGATCCGATGGATGCCGTCGAGGCGGCCGACTCGCCGACGCTCCACGACGACGCGCCCGACAACGTGGCCTTCGACTGGGACACCGGCGAACCGGCGGCGGCAGACGAGGCGATCGATGCCGCTGACCGCGTCGTCGACGTCGAACTCGAGATCAACCGCGTCCTCCCGACGGCGGTCGAACCTCGGGCGGCCGTGGCACGATACGAGAACTCGAGCGGCGACCTCCGGGTGCACCTGTCCTCCCAGAAACCCCACGACATGCGCTCGATTCTCTCGGACATCCTCGGGGTGCCCGAGCGCCGACTACACTGTCGCTCACCGGACGTCGGCGGCGGCTTCGGGGCCAAACTCCGACCCTACTCCGGGTACGTGCTGGCGGCACGAGCGGCGATGGACGTCGACGCGCCGGTGAAGTGGACGGCCACGCGGACGGAGGAGAACCAGTCGATGGTCCACTCACGGCACCACCTTATCGACGCCGAGGTCGGCGTCGACGAGGACGGAACCATCCGTGGCTTCCGCGCCGACACCGTTGCCCCCGTCGGCGCCTTTCTGATGCCAGCGGGCTCGAGTCCACCAACGAACCTTGGCGTGATGGCGAAGGGCCAGTACGATATTCCCGCAGCCTACGTCCATACCCGCGGCGTGTACACGAACACCGCCTCACTGGCCGCGTATCGCGGCGCCGGTCGGCCGGAAGCCTCCTACTGGGTCGAGCGGATGATTCGGATCGTCGCCGACGAACTCGACATGGATCCCGTAGAACTCCGCCGGCGGAACTTCATCCAGCCCGACCAGTTCCCCTACGAGACGAACATGGGCCGAGTCTACGACTCCGGCGATTACGAGAACACGATGGACGTCGCGCTCGACAAGATCGGGTACGAGGATTTCCGGGAGCGCCAGGCCGCCGCCCGCGAGGATGGTCGCTACCTCGGCATCGGCGTCGCCAGTTACGTCGAGGCCTGTGGCTCCGCGCCGGGGTGGCACGAGGTGGGCGAGGTCCAGGTCGCATCCGACGGAACGGTCATCGTCAAGAGCGGGACGGCGGAGATCGGTACCGCCCACGCCACCGCCTACACGCAGATCGCGTCGGACGCCCTCGGCGTTCCTGCCGACGACATCGAGGTGCGGCTGGGCGATACCGACCAGACGAGCGAGGGTGGGGGTACGGCCGGCAGCCGGGCAGTGGCTGTCGCGGGCAGTGCGATCCGGCAGAGCGCGGACAAGGTACTCGATAAGGCTAGCCGCGTTGCCGCCCACGCCCTCGAGGTCAGCCCCGAGGACGTCGAATTCGAAGCCGGCGACTTCCACGTCGTGGGAGCACCGGACCGCTCGGTCACGATCCAGGAGGTCGCCGACCTGGCCTACACGCCGGGTGACCTTCCGGACGATGTCGACGCCGGCCTCGAGATGACCACGTACTACGACCCGGACAACTACACCTTCACCTTCGGTTGTCACGTCGCGGTCGTCGAGGTCGACCCCGACAGCGGCGAGATCGAGTTCGAGCGGTACGTCGGCGTCGACGACGTCGGCACGCAGATCAACCCGACGATCCTTGAGGGCCAGGTCCACGGCGGGGTCGTCCAGGCGCTCGGCCAGGCGCTGTACGAGGGCGTCGAGTACGACGACAACGGCCAGCTGATGAACGGCTCGCTCCAGGACTACGCCGTCCCCCGCGCCGAGCACGTCCCCGAAATGGAGTGGGATTCGACGGTGACCGAGAGCCCCCACAACCCCCTCGGGGCGAAGGGCGTCGGCGAGGCTGGCGCCATCGGCGGGACACCGGCCATCGTCAACGCCGTCATCGACGCGCTCGATCCGTTCGGCGTTCAGGACATCGACATGCCGCTGACGCCCGAGAGGGTCTGGCGCGCGATCCAGTGATCCCTCGGCGAGGACAACCTCTAACTTCGGTGGACGGTTCGTGGCGCTATGGACGACCTTGAGCACATCGATGCCACCGTGGCCGACGCGACTGCCGAGATTCTATTCGACCGCCCCGAGATCCTGAACCCGCTCAACGAGCAGGTGTATGCCGAACTCGTCACCGCCCTCGAACGTGTCCATGATGATGACCGCGTGAGCGCGATCATCCTCTCCGGGAAGGGCAAGGCGTTCTCCGCTGGCCGGGACCTCGACCAGTCCGGTCCGGAGACGAAGGCCGAGTTACGCCAGTACCTCCTGACCGTACGGACCGGCCAGGACCTCCTCAGAGAGGGACCCAAGCCGACGATCGCTGCGGTCAACGGCCCCGCGCTCGGCGGTGGGTGTGCCTTCGCCCTCTCGTGTGACTTCCGGATCCTCGCCGCGGATGCCTACCTCCGTGACCAGCACGTCGACATCGGCATGACGCCCGAGGGTCGGTTGGTCGACCTGGTCGGCGAGAGCAAAGCGAAAGAGTACCTTCTGCTCGGAGAGGACATCACTGCCCAGGACGCCGAGCGCTGGGGGCTCGCCCTCGACGTCGTCGACGGCGAGGACGTCATGCCGCGGGCCCGCGAGGTGGCGGCCACGCTCGATGCGAAACCTCGCTGTGGCATCCGCCACGGCAAGCAACTCGTCACGCGCGAACCCGACGAGTCCTTCACCGAGTTCGTCGATGCGATGTGGGCCTGTATGAACGACCCCGAACACGCGGAGGCACTCGCCGCACTCGCCGAGGACCGCGAACCGTCGTATGACCGGCTCTGAACTCCGCTACGCCGACCGTATCACCCCAGCCTTGAGCAGCGCCTCGATTTCGCCATCGTCGTATCCGAGCGAATCCGCGACCGCCCTCGAATCCGCCCCGAGCGCCGGTAGGTCGGTGCTGTTCGCTCGATTGCTTCCGGAGAGGGTGATCGGCGTCGCCGGCACGACCATGTCTGTCCCGTCTTCGGCTTCCATGTCGAGGAACATGTCGCGGTGGTCGAGGTGGGGATCCTGGACCACTTCGGGGATTTCGTAGATTTTCGCTGCCGGGACGCTGTGATCGAGCAGCTCTGTCACGATTGACTCCCGTTCGAAGGTCCGTGTCGCCGCCTCGATCCGTTCGTCGAGCGCCTCTCGATTTCGTCGCCGGCTATCCGCGTCCGCGAACCGCTCGTCGTCGACGAGGTCCTTCTGCCCGAGCGCCGCACAGAGCCGCTCGAACGTCGGATCGCCGAAGGCCGCCACGTAGACGAGCCCGTCGGCAGTTTCGTAGGCGCCAACCGGCGCGTAACTCGCTTTCTTTGACCCCATCCGCTGGGGCACCTCGCCGTTGAGTGTGAAGTAAGCGCCCCACTCGCCACCCCAGCCGGCGGCGGTCTCGAGCAGCGACGACTCCACCTTTTGCCCCTCACCCGTCGCGGCGCGCTGCAACAGCGCCATCGTCACTCCGAGGACGGCGTTCGTCGCCGCGCCCATGTCGATGAGCGAGCCGCCGATACGGGCAGGCTTCCCGTCGGGTTCGCCGGTCATGATCATGATGCCGGACATGGCCTGGGCGATGGGATCCATCGCCGGCCGGTCGCTGTAGGGGCCATCGTCGCCGAAGCCCGTCAGCGAGCAGTAGACGAGACCCTCGTTCTCGACCCGGAGCGAGCCCCAATCCAGGCCGAACCGGTCCATTACCGACGGCCGATAGTTGACGAGCAGGACATCGACGTGGTCCTCGACGAGGTCGCGGACCAGCGACTGCCCTTCGTCGGTCGTGAGGTCGACCGAGAGGCTCCGCTTGCCGCGATTGAGCATGTGGTGGACGTGCCGGGCCGTCTTCCGTTCCTCGGCCCCGTCAGGCGGTTCAACTTTGACGACGTCCGCGCCCCAGTCCGACAGCAACTGGCCGGCGTAGGGGCCGGCGACGGCGGTCGAGAACTCGAGGACGTTCACATCGGCGAGCGGTCGGCGCATGCCACCTACCCACTCACGCTGTCCCCAAAACGCCGCCGGTGCCGGCACCCAAACCTTGTCGGCGGTACCGGACCCAGGCCCGCCCATGGCACCACTCCAGCGACTCCTCGCGGAGGCCTTCGCTGACTTCGTCGACGGCATCGTGTCGACGCTGCCCAAGCTGTTCACCGCTGCCGTGTTCATCGTGGGCGCCTTTCTCGTTATCACGGCCGTACGGATCCTGCTCAGACGCGTCCTCGAGCGGCTGTATCCCAGCGACGAGCAACTCGTCGCCCAGTTTTTCCTGCTGATCGCGACGGTGGGAATGTGGTTCGCGGCGGCCCTGGCGCTGTTGTCCGTACTCGGGCTCGAGGCCCTCGCCGCCAGTATGGGTACCGCGGCCGGTTTCCTCGCACTCGGCGTCTCTTATGCGCTGTCGGATATGATTGAAGACGCAGTCGCCGGCCTCTACCTCCTTCGCGACCCCGACTTCAATAAGGGTGACACGGTGACGACCGCGAGCGAGACCGGCACCGTTCGATCGATCGGCCTCCGGAAGAGCCGCCTCGAACTCGAGGACGGCGACGTGGTCGTCCTCTCGAACGGCGCCGTCGAGACCCGCTGGCAGCGGGACGTCACATGAACATCTGATCCTCGGGGCGCTGGTCACGGTCATCTCGGTGCATTCGTGCAGCCAGGTCCGCATAATACTGCTTGATCTCCTCGGCGAAGGCGGCGAGTTCGGCCGTGTCGACGTCCAGGTCGTACAGATCCGCGACCGACTCCACGAGCCGAATCGCCGCCTCGACGTCCGGCGCCTGGGCGTGGACCGGCGTCAGGAGCACGCCAACCCGGAGCGGCGACTCCATGCCACGTCCGACCAGACTGGCGTTGATGCCCTCGAGGAAGCCCGCGGCCATGGCGGGAATGTCAGTACCCTCCAGACGGGCCGTCCGGTAGTCTTCGCTCGCGACGTAGTAGGTCTGGTGCCCGTCTGGCCCATGGGGGACCGGGACCCCCGAGAGGACCGTGATTTCGTCGACCTCGTGGTCGTCGGTCCACGCGAGCACGGCCTCAGAGAAGGCGTCCGCTGCCCACGGCGGCACGAACAGCTCGTTCATCAGGACGGTCACGTCGCGGTCGTCCCTGGCGAACAGCCGCGTGTGGTGTCGGGGCGACCCGGCCTCGAACGGCGTGATGGCTGGCAGGTCCTCGACGGAGATGTGGCCGGTCTCGGCGAGTTCGAGGTGGGTGGTGAGGTAGTCGACCGCGGTCAGGCCGGCCAGCCCGAACGTCGAAAAGCCAGCGATCAGGTGCTCGGCGGGCTCGCTATCGTGAGTGATCTCGAAGCTCGGTCGGCCCGTATCCGTCGGTGCCATGGTCGACCAGTGCCACGGGACGCCCTTAGCTGTTGATGGGCCCTCACAGCGGCCACCGCCGCATCAGGGCCGGTAACCTACTTTTCACCCGCTGTCCGAGGCTCGGCCGGCGGTCGCCCACCCGAGTCATCTCCGCGTCCGTGAGCTCGAAGTCGAAAATCGTGAGGTTCGCCTCGAGGTGGGCCCGGCCTGTGGCCTTCGGCACCGCGAGGACGCCGTCCTGCTGGACCAGCCACCGCAACGACACCTGGGCCGGGGTCTTGTCGTACCGCCCGCCAACCTCCGCAAGGACGTCATCGTCGAGGACGGCACCCCGAGCCAGCGGGCTGTATGCAGTCAAAGAGACGCCACGGTCGCGACAGGCGGCCAGCCGCGCCGATTGGTCGACGTAGGGGTTGTACAGCACCTGATCGGTCACGACCGGCTGGTCGGCAGCTTCGATCGCCGTGTCGACCTGTGCCGCGGTGAAGTTGCTGACGCCGATATTGGACACGAGTCCGATGTCGACGAGTTCGCACATGGCGCCGACAGTCTCGGCGATGGGGATGCGGGGGTGGGGCCAGTGGATCAAAAGCAGGTCGACCCGTTCGACGTCCAGGCGGTCGAGGCTGTCGTTGACCGACGCGTGGACGTCTTCCTGCCGGAGGTTCGACCGCCACAGCTTCGTGGTCAGGAAGACGTCACCGCGATCGACATCGGCGGCGTCGAGCCCCTCGCCGACGCGGCGCTCGTTGTCGTACGCCTGTGCCGTGTCGACGTGGCGGTATCCCAGTTCGAGGGCGGTCTCGACCGTCTTCGCGCACTGCGGGCCGGTGTTCTGCCATGTGCCCAGTCCCACGGCGGGAATTCGCGCACCGCCCGCCTCCACGTACTCCATGGCAGGTCCACGGCGTGGCCGCGCAAGAAACCCCACGCACTCACCACACCGAAGTGATACGTCAGGCAACGTTTTTGGGGGCTTCTGCCGATTCGCCTCCCACGAGGGGAACGCACGTGTACCACCGACAGCCAGAACGCCGGAGAGCCCGACGATGAGTTTCGAGACGCAGAGCGCGACGGACGTCCCGCCGAACGAGATGATCGGCTCGTCGGTGCAGCGCCGGGAGGACCCCCGGCTCATCACCGGTGACGCCGAGTACACGGACGACATCCAGCACCGTCGCGACGACCACCTCGCCGTCGCCCGGAGCCAGTACGCTCACGCGACCATCGAGTCGGTGGACACGGCCGCCGCCGAGGAGATGGCGGGCGTCCGAACGGTCTACACGGCGGAGAGGCTCGAAGAACTCGACCGGAATGGCCCCCTGCCCACGGACAGCCCCGACGATGGAACGCCGGTCGGCCAGCCGATCGTCGCCGGTGAACGGGTCCACTACCAGGGTCAGCCGGTGGCCGCGGTCGTCGCGGAGGACCGCTACACCGCCCGGAAAGCCGCCGATGCCATCGCCGTCGACTACGACCGTCGCGACGCCGTCGTCGATCCCGCCGATGCCGTCGACGGCGACGCGCCGACGGTGCACGACGAGGCGCCGGACAACGTCGCGTTCGAGTGGGACGCCGGCGATCGCGCGACGGCCGACTCGGCCATCGCGGAGGCCGACACCGTCGTCCAGGTCGACATCGAGATCAATCGCGTGCTCCCAACCGCCGTGGAACCTCGCGCGGCCGTCGCCGACTACGAAGCCTCGACCGGGGAGCTGGAGCTGTTCCTCTCGTCGCAGAACCCACACAGCATGCGCGGGAACGTCTCGTCCCTCCTCGGGATCCCCGAGCGGAAGGTACACGTCGCCTCGCCCGACGTCGGCGGGGGATTCGGGGCGAAGCTGCGAGCTTACAGCGGATACCTCCTCGCGGCCATTGCCGCGATGGACGGCGACAATCCCGTGAAGTGGACCGCGACACGGACCGAGGAACACAACTCCATCAACCACTCGCGCCACCACGTCGTCCAGGCAGACGTTGGCGTCGACGACGACGGCCGGATTCGGGGCCTGCACGCCGAAACCGTCGCCCCCGTCGGGGCGTTCCTGATCGGCGCCGGCGTGACCGTGCCGACCAACCTCGGCGTGATGGCAAAGGGCCAGTACGACATCCCTGCCGCGTACGTCCACGTCCGCGGCGCCTACACGAACACCACACCGATGTCGGCCTACCGCGGCGCTGGCCGACCGGAGGCAGCCTACTTCGTCGAGCGGATGATCCACATGGTCGCCGACGACCTAGACATGGACCCCGTGGAACTCCGGCGGCGAAACTTCGTCCAGCCCGATCAGTTCCCCTACGATACCGGTCTGGGCCGTATCTACGACTCGGGCGACTACGAGAACACGATGGACGTCGCGCTCGACAAGATCGGGTACGAGGATTTCCGCGAACGCCAGGCCGCCGCCCGCGATGATGGTCGCTACCTCGGCATCGGCGTCTCCAGCTACGTCGAGGCCTGTGGCTCCTCGCCTGGCTGGACCGAGGTGGGAGAGGTACAGATTGCCTCCGACGGGACGGTAATCGTCAAGTGCGGCACGGCCGAAATCGGGACGGGGCACGCCACGGCCTTCACCCAGATCGCGTCGGACGCCCTCGGCGTTCCTGCCGACGACATCGAGGTGCGGCTGGGCGACACCGACCAGACGAACGAGGGCGGTGGGACCGCTGGCAGCCGCGCGGTCGCCGTCGGGGGCAGCGCCATCCGCGAGAGCGCCGACGCCGTCCGCGAGAAGGCCGCGAGGATCGCCGCCCACGCCCTCGAGGTCAGCCCCGAGGACGTCGCGTTCGACGATGGCGATTTCCACGTCGTCGGGGCGCCTGACCGCTCGGTCTCGATCCAGGAGGTGGCCGACCTGGCCTACTCGCCTGGCGACCTTCCCGAGGAGATCGAGGCGGGTCTCGAGTCGACGACCCACTACGACCCGGACAACTACACCTTCACCTTCGGTTGTCACGTCGCGGTCGTCGAGGTCGACCCCGACAGCGGCGAGATCGAGTTCGAGCGGTACGTCGGCGTCGACGACGTCGGCACGCAGATCAATCCCCGGGTACTCGAGGGCCAGGTCCAGGGTGGCGTCGTGCAGGGTATCGGCCAGGCGCTGTACGAGGGCGTCGAGTACGACGACAACGGCCAGCTCGTCACTGGCTCGCTTCAGGACTACGCCGTCCCCCGCGCCGAGCACGTCCCCGACATCGAGTGGGATTCGACGGTGACGGAGAGTCCCCACAACCCGCTCGGGGCCAAGGGCGTTGGCGAGGCTGGCGCAATCGGTGCACCGCCCGCCATCGTCAACGCGGTCGTCGATGCACTGTCGCCCTTTGGCGTCCGGGACGTCGACATGCCGCTGACGCCCGAGACCGTCTGGCGGGCCGCGAACGAGGACTGATTCCTCATCTCCCGTCGATCGTGAGCACGAGCTTGCCGCGGTGGCGCCGTTCGTCCATCGCCCGAAAGGCCATCTCGAACTTGTCCATGGGGTAGGTCTCGTCGATCACCGGTTCGACCGGGCCCTCGAAGACGTAGTCCATCGCCTGGCGGAACTCGAGGCGGTTGTGCGTGGTCGACCCGCGGATGTCGACCTGGCGGACGAACATGAGACGGATCTCAGTGTCCGGGTTCGGGCCCGCCGTCGCTCCGGAAGTCACGAGGACACCTCCGTTGGCGAGCGCACGCATCGACGGAACCCACGTCTCTCCGCCGACGGAGTTGTAGACGACATCCACGCCACGGCCCCCCGTCGCCGTCCAGACGGCGTTGTCGAAGGCTTCCTCGGTATAGTTCACCACGTGGTCGGCACCGAGATCCCGGAGGAAGTCGGCTCGCTCGTCGGAACTGGTTGTCGCGTAGACCGTGTCGGCGTTGATCACGCGGCTGGCGAACTGGATGGCGTAGGTGCCGAGCCCCCCGGTCGCACCGACGATCAGCGCGTCGTGGTGGGCGGCGAGTTCTGCTCGGGAAGACAACGCGCGCCAGGCGGTTCCAGCGGCCATTGGCGCCGCAGCGGCCCGCTCGAGAGGGTACCCGTCGGGGACGGAATAGAGGTTTTCGCTCGGGACGGCGATGTACTCGGCGAACCCTCCCTTGACGTGCTCGCCGAGGACGCGGTAGTCCTCGCACATCGACCCTTCGCCCTGGATGCAGAACTCGCACTCGCCACACGGCATGGCGGGGTCGACCACGACTCGGTCCCCTTCGTGCCAGTCCGTGACGCTCTCGCCGACCGCGGCCACCCGGCCCGCGATGTCGCCACCCCCCCAGAAGGGATACTCCGGGATGTAGTGGTCGAGTTCGCGGACCGCGAGTAGGTCCTGTCGGTTGAGAGCGCAGGCGGCCACCGCCACGAGTACCTCGCCGCGGCCGGCCGTCGGCGTCGGTACCTCGAGCGACTCGAATCGGTCGATGTCGCCGTGTTCGTCGAAGCCTACGGCGCGCATCGTGTCGGGGGGCATCTATCCGGCACGTCGGCCGCCACCGACAAAACCCTAGCCGAGCTCCTCCCGGAGGATCTTGCCGCTCGGGTTTTTCGGGACGTGGT
This sequence comes from uncultured Halobacteriales archaeon, assembly GCA_964443815.1. GTDB lineage: Archaea > Halobacteriota > Halobacteria > Halobacteriales > Haloarculaceae > CAYLJD01. Next base: position 10,684 of record CAYUFG010000015.1, read on the forward strand.
CGACGAACCGCACGTCGCGCGGTCGCTTGAAACCCGCCAGCCGGGTCTGGTCGTCCCAGAACTCGTCGAGATCGGTGGCACTGAGCGAGTCATCCTCGCGGACGACGTAGGCGACGACCTTCTCTCCCCACTCGGGATCGGGCTCGCCGACCACCGCGGACTCCTCGACGCCGGGGGCCGTGTCCAACACTTGCTCCACTTCGGCGGGATAGACGTTCTCCCCTCCGGTGACGATCTGATTGTCCATCCGGTCGATCAGGTAGACGAACCCGTCGTCGTCCCGCACGACGACGTCGCCGGTGAACAGCCAGCCGTCCCGTAGCGCGTCGGCGGTTCGCTCGGGCTGGCCGTGGTAGCCGGGCATCGTTTTGTGGCTCCGGCAGATCAGCTGGCCGCGGGACGCGGAATCGACGACGTCATCGGCGGTGGCGTCGTCGGTCGGCTCGACCACGCGAACGTCGACGCCGTGGAAGGGTTCGCCGATACAGTAGCCCTGGTCCATGCGGTCGAAATCCTCTGGCCCGAGCATCGTCACCAGCCCGGTCGACTCTGTCAGGCCGTAGACGTTGACGAACCGCTCGGTCAGGTGCTCGCGAACCCACTCGACCGTCGGCGCGGAGAGCGTCGCCCCCGAGGTCACGACGAAGCGCAGGTCGTCGACCGCCGGAGTGTCGAGGTCCGCCGTGCGGAACCGCTGGAAATGCGTCGGAACGCCCAAGAAGGAGGTGATGGATTCCTCGTCGAGCAGTCCGAGCGTCCGCTCGGGGTCGAAGTCGGCGACGATCACGTTGGTCGCACCAACCTGGAGGGCGGGCAGGAAATTGTTGAAGTAGCCCGCGGAGTGGTACAGCGGCGCGAGGTTCAGCGCGCGGTCGGCGTGGCGGTAGCGCAGTTCGGCGACGTTGCTCATCGCGTTCATCCACTGGCCGCGGTGGTCGACCTCGACGAGCTTCGGCCGCCCGGTCGTGCCAGACGTGTGCATGAGGACGTTCAACGCCGTGGGGGCGATGCTGGGCCGGTCGGGCTCGATCGGCTTGCCACCCTCCAGTAGGTCTGCGTAGTGCTCGTCCGCGACGTCTGGCGGTTCGTCACGCCGGGAGACGTCCGCGGTCGCGACCCGGTGGGCGTCGACGCCGGCCTCGACCACGGTGGTCTCCAGGTCGGGATCGTAGATCAGCAGGTCACAACCGGACAGGTCGAGGACGTGTGCGAGTTCGCCAGCCGCGAGGCGGTGGTTGGTGGGGACTGAGACGGCGCCGAGTTTCGAGGCGGCGAGCATAACGGTCACCTCCGGCAAGGAGTTGTAGGTGTGCAACGCCACGCGGTCGCCGACGCCCACGCCGCGGTGAGCGAGCGCGTCCGCGACGGTGTTGATCTGGCCGTTCCAGGCGGTGTGTGACAGCCGCGTGCCCTCGCCGGCGACCGTCGCGTCGACGATTGCCTCACGGTCCGGCCACCGGTCCGCGTTCCGCCGGGGGATGTCTCCGACGAGCATACCCGAGACTCCGCGGCCAACGGCGTAAATCCCCGCCCGGTGACGCGGGGCGGAATCTTTATCCGCCGACTGGCCCCCGGTTGCGAGCATGGAATTCGGCCTCCACGCCTTCGGGCACCACCCGACAGACCGGCCTGCCGACGAAAACTTCGCGGAACTGCTCGAGCAGGTTCGCGTCGCCGAGCGTGTCGGGTTCGACCTGCTCTGGGCGGGCCACCACTACATGATGACCGACCGCCAGAAGTTCCAGGTCATCCCGGCAACGGCGCGGATCGCCGCCGACGCCGGCGACATGCACGTGGGGACGGCCTTCCTGTTGCCGCTGCACCACCCAATCGTCGTCGCCGAGCAGTTCGCCACGCTCGACGCCATCACCGGTGGCCGGGCAATCATCGGACCCGTCGCGGGGTACCGAGACATCGAGTTCGATTCGCTCGACATCGACAAGCAGGACCGCGTCGGTCGCCTCCACGAGGGCGTCGAGGTAATCAAGCGGCTGTGGACGGAGGATGCGGTCTCCTACGAGGGCGAGCACTTCGACTTCGAGGACGTCACCATCACGCCGAAGCCGGTCCAAGAGCCACGGCCGCCGATCTGGGTTGGCGCGAACGCCGACGCGGCCGTCGAGCGCGCCAGCCGGCTGGGCGACGCCTGGCTGTGTAATCCCCACGCGGACGAGGCCCAACTGAAACGCCAGCTCGACCTCGCGGCCACCCCGTCGGGGTCGGGCTTTCGGGGCGTCAGCCCGGGCCGCCGGGACGTCTTCGTCGCGCCGACCGACCGTGAGGCGTTCGACATCTACGGTCCGTACATCGAGGAATTCTACGAGTGGTACAAGCGAGAGGGCCAGGCCGAGGCCATGGAGGATCCCGAGGCGCTAGACCAACCCTTCGACGAACTCGTCGAGGACCGCTTCATTATCGGCTCGCCGGAGACCGTCGCCGACCGGCTGGTCACCCTCGAGACCGACGTCGGCGTCGACTGCGTGCTCATGGGCATGCACCGGCCAGGGATCGCTCACGAGGAGATCGTCCGCTCGATCGAACTGACCGGCGAGGAGGTCATGCCCCGCGTCGAAGCCGCGCTGTAACGTGGTGAAGTTTTGCCGTCTCCCGAATCTCGCCGGAGTGTTGGCTCCGCTATTCGTCGAGTGATACCTCGGCATCGACTTCGATCAGTAACTCGCCGTCGGCGAAGGGACTAAGCTGGTCGACGCCGATGAGCGTCTGACACGGATACGGCTCGTCGAAGACTCCCTTCCAGACGGGCCGGTAGCCGTCGACGTTCTCGGCCAAGTCGACCATGTACGTTGTCACCTTCCCGACGCTTTCGAAGTCCTCACCGGCCGCATCGAGGACCCCTCCCAGATTCTCGAACGCCCTCCGGGCCTGAGATTCGATGTCGGTGCCGACGACGTGGAGGTCTGAATCGACCGCTACCTGCCCGGAGACGAACAGGGTTCCATTGTCTATCCTCGCCTGGTTGAATCCGAATTCGGTCGCGTCGTACAGGACGTCCGGATTGAGTGCCTCGACCATGTACCGTAGCACTCTCTCACCGAGTTAACCGTTTCCCGCACCTTCCCGATCGAACAGGCAGTGAGAGCGATCAACCAGTCTCCATCGGTGCGGACTCGTCTCGGCCCCACTCCGACAGCGATCTGTCATAGACGGCGACGTCGTCGTGGCCTACGAGCTCGAGCGCGAAGGCGACGCTGCTGGCGGCGATGCCACCGCCACAGTACGTAATGACGCGGGAGGCGTCGGTCGCGCCGACACCCTGAAACTGGTCGGCGAGGTCGTCGATGGCCTGGTAGGTTTCCAGGTCGCCGCGGACGACGCCGTTGTCGCCGTGAGCAGGGACGTTCTCGCTGTTGGGGATTCGCCCGGCGCGGCCGTACTTGATCGGTCTGCCTGCCCCCTTGAAATCAGGGGGACGGAGGGCGTTCAGCAGTTGGACGTCGGGATCGTCGATGGCGGCCCTGACGGTCGCCATGTCCACGACCCGCTCCGGTTGCGGATCGGGAGTGAATGTCACCTCGGGTAGCTCGGGGCCGTCAATCGAGATAGGCCGCCCCTCCGCGACCCACCGTTTCCAGCCGCCGTTGAGCACGCCGACGTCGTCGAATCCGTAGGAGCGAAGCAGCCACCACACTCGCGCCGCCCACTCGTTGACGTCGTTGTCGTACAGCACGACGCGGGTGTCGTCGCCGACGCCGAATTGCTCCATCGCCTTTGCGAACGCGTCGGCGGCCGGTCGTTCGAAAGGGTAGGCGTCGTCGCTCGTGTCCGAGAGGTCGGTCACGAGATCGGCGTAGACACTTCCCGGGATGTGGGCGCGTTCCCACTCGTCGCGGGCTGAATCTGTGTGGCGGGTCCCCTCCTCGTCGAAGTCGAGGTGGACGGTACATTCGAGAACCCGCAGGTCCGACTCGTCGAGCCTGGGCTCGAGCCAGTCTGGGTCGACCAGCTGGGGGACGGCGTCGCTCATCGCCAACGATTGCGCACTCCAGCCTCCTACACCTGCCGATCAGGCCGCCTTGAGCGGCAACACAATAGCGAAGGTTACCGTGAATTCGGAGACAGTCGCCAGTCCGAGCAAGCCCTCGGCGACGAAGCCGAGGCCAAGTTGCCAAGGGAGGCACGCTTGGGAGACCGCCGCCCCCCGAGGTAGCAGCGTGTTGCCGAGGGTGCCCGCGGCCTGCATGATGGCGATCGCGGTCCCGCAGCGGTCGGGGAAGACGGCACACAGTAGGGGACCCCTCGCAGGGCCGGCACCGGCGCAACATGGCTCCACCAGGCCGGTGGTCGCGAACACCCAGCCGACGGAGTGCGAGGCCACGACGGGCACGACCGCCGCGCCGGGCGCGACCGTTCTGGTAAAACGGACGGGGCCCGAACCGCACCGGTCGGCGAGGATGCCGCCAGACTGTCGTCCCAGCACGTACAATACCCAGAGTGTAGTGACCAGAGCGCCTGCAGTGGCGAGCCCGATCCCGAAGCACGCTCGCGCAGGTCTGGCAACTGCGCCAGGTAAGGAGCGGCCTGCCGATGAGAGGGGACACGCGCCCCGACCGCGGCCAGCACCGGCCACGGCGCTCCTGGCCGACGGCGCGAAGTCGGTGGCCGATGCGGGTGTCGATCCGTCGGGCGATCTCTCAAACCGACCAAAGATCCGCCGAAACCGATCCCCACCTTTTTGCGGCGCGTCGCGGTGGTCCGGGTATGCGAGCAGTCCGTTACCACGACGGCGGCGATCCAGGAGTCCTGCGCGTCGACGAGGTCGACCGGCCCGATGCGGCTCCCGGTGAGGTCCTCGTCGAAGTGCGCGCGGCGAGCATCAATCCGACTGACGCCAAGCGCCGAGCGCGTGGCACCGGCCCCACGCCCAAGACGACTGGCTCCGACTTCGCCGGCGTCATCGCCGGCGTCGGCGAGGGCGTGACGGAGTACGAACCCGGCGACCGGGTCTGTGGCACCGGCCTCCACACGACGCGTTTTCACCGCGGGTCCGTGGCGGACGCCGTCGCCGTCCCCACGGACCTGCTCACGCACCTGCACGATGGTGTCTCATTCGAGCAGGGTGCGGCGCTCGCGCTCGTCGGCGTGACAGCCTGGCGCGGCCTGCTCGACCACGGCCACCTCGAGCCGGCGGACCACGTCCTCGTCCACGGCGGTACCGGCGGCGTCGGGCACGTCGCCGTCCAGCTGGCGAGCGCGATGCGGGCACACGCGATCGCCACCGCGGCCCCCGACCGACTCGACGTCGCCGAGGGGTTCGGCGCCGCGGCTGCGGTTCCGTACGACCACGACGACCTCGCCGGGGCGGTCCGAGCCCATGCCCCCGAGGGGTTCGATGTCGTCTTCGACCACCGCGCCTTCGAGTACTTCACGCTCGACGTCGAGGCGACGGCCTTCGACGGCCGGGTCGTCCTCTACGGCGGCATCGAAGGTGAGGTCTCGCTGCCGCGGGCGGCGATGGTCAACAACTGCACCATCCACGCGATGACGATGTCGAACCTTTCGACGCATAGAAACATGCCGACGATCGCGTCGATCCTCGAGCGCGTCCTTGCCCTCGCCGCGGCGGGTCACCTCGAGGGTCACGTCGCCCGCACCTACGGCTTCGACGAGGCCGCCGAGGCCCACCGGGCCGTTCTCGAGGACAGCTACGTCGGCAAACTCGTGATCCTGCCTTAGCTGATTGCAGGCGCTAAGCCTTCCCTCCACACGGCCCAACGCAGGGAGGGCTCCTCACAGGGGTTCGACGGTATCGCCGACACTCATCTCGCCGGTCTCCACGATAGCGGCGTTGAGACCGGCGCGGTGGACGAGTGCGTCGTAGACGCCCTCCTCGGTGATCTGCTCGAGGTACGAACACGGCTCACACAACCGCACACCCTCACAGACCACCTCGCCGATCCTGAACCGCTCGTGGAGTAGGTGGTCGACCGCCACGTCGGACACGGTGACGTTCCGGCGGTGGTCAGTCACGTCGAGGTCGATGTCGTAGTCGGCTGCGACGTGGTCGAGCGTCTCGATCTCGAACAGCGTCAGATCTCGGGGAATATCGTCGACCTGGGCGTTGTTCGAGTAGGTACCTGTCTCGTCGAAGTACCGGTCGCCCCGCAGGCCTTTCCCGGCGACTGCCTCGACCGAGTCGCGCTTCTCCATGGGTTCGCCGCCGGCCGGAGCCGTGCAAATCGCCTCGACCGTGCCCGTTCCTTGCATGCCGGGGAACTCAACGGGACGGTACCATAGGCCTGTCGGCAACGGCCAGTGCCGGCTGGGACAGGATTTGCCGGCGTGGCGGTGGTTCGGAACACACTCAACCAGCGTCCGCACCCCCGGCCATGTGGGAAAATGTTCAGACATATTGGATTAAGACATCGACTTTGTCATCCCACCCCCCTCCGTCCCCCGCCCGATAAAGGTACAACGTTTACCCACACGCGCTTCGTGTCCCAGTCATGAACACCGACCGTCGCGACCGGCTGATCGACGAGTACTACGACGCGGTCGACAGCCGCGAAATCGACCGGTTCGCGGACGTCTTCGCACCCGAGGCAACCCACTTCCGCCCCGGCCAGGGCACGCTCGCGGGCCGTGACGAAATCATGCGGTACTTCCGGGAGGACTGGCGCTCCTCGGAGACCGACCACGCGGTCGACAAGCGCATCCACGACCCGGACGTGACCGTAACTCGGATGAAGGTACGTGGCGTCTACGAGGGCGACCCCTTCGAGGGCCGCTTCCTCGCGGAGTTCGAGTTCACGCCCGCGGAGGACGCCATTACTGCCTACCGGCTCTACCGGGGGTACGACCGGTAAGCCACACTCTTGTAACGTCGGATCCAAGGCCGCACATGCAGTTCGTCCGCTTCAGACGCGACGGAAGCACGCCCCGCTGGGGGATGCGCGACGGCGACACACTCCACCTGCTGGCCGACCGGCCAGGCGGCGAACCAGGTTTGGCCGACTTCGCTACGCCGAGCGCCCGACGGCAGTTCGTCGCGTTGGCCGAGCGCGGCGAGCTGGCCACGGTGGCCGCGGCCGAAGTCGACCGGCTGGCACCCGTGCCCCGGCCCGGCAAGATCGTTGCCCTGGGCCTCAACTACCACGACCACGCCGAGGAACAGGACGCGGACGTCCCCGAGCAACCGCTCCTGTTCTCGAAGGCATCGACGAGCGTCACCCGCCCCGAGGCGCCGATCGTCCACCCGAGGGGGATCGAACAGGTCGACTACGAGGTCGAACTAGCCATCGTCCTCGGCCGGACGGTCCGGTCGGTCGACTCGGACGAGGCGCTCGACGCGGTCGCGGGCTACACGGTCCTCAATGACGTCAGCGCCCGCGATGCCCAGTTCGACGACAAGCAGTGGTTCCGCGGCAAGAGCTACGATACCTTTGCGCCGATGGGCCCCCGACTCGTGACCGGCGGCGATTTCGACCCGGGAGAAGTCGACGTCGAACTCCGGGTCAACGACGGCACCAAACAGCAGTCGAACACGCGTGAACTGATCTTCGGGCCCGCCGAGGTGATCTCCTACGTGAGCGACGTCATGACGCTCCACCCGGGCGACGTCATCGCCACAGGCACGCCGGCCGGCGTCGGCGTCTTCCGAGACCCTCCGGAGCTGCTTGAGCCCGGCGACACCGTCGAGGCCGAGATCGACGGCATCGGTACCCTGCGAAACCACGTGGTCGCCGAGTGACCGTGTTCGCGGATCGCGATTCACTCGCACGGACGCCGGCCCACAGTGTCGCCCTGGACTGCCTCGCCGCCGGTGTGCGGGCCGCTCACCCCGAGCGAGTCGTCGCGGATGCAATCTCTCTCGAAGACAATAACCTGAGTGTCGACGGCACCGCTTACGACCTCGCCGAGTACGAGCGCGTGGCACTCGTCGGCGGCGGTAAGGCGGCGGGGGCCGTCGCAGTGGCGCTCGAGTCGCTGCTCGGCGACCGGCTCGACGGCGGCGTAGTCGTCGCCGACGAGGATACGGAGACGGCGGGTGTCGAGATTGTCGTAGGTGACCATCCAATCCCATCGGAACGAGGACAGGCCGGCGCAGAGCGGGTTCTCGAAGCGGCCGACCACGCCGACGCCGAGACGCTGCTGCTCGTGACGATATCGGGCGGCGGTAGCGCCCTGCTGCCCGCCCCGCGCGAGGGGCTATTGCTCCCCGACCTCCGGACGGTGACCCAGTCGCTGCTCGATAGCGGTGCCGCAATCGACGAGATCAACACGGTCAGAAAGCACCTCTCCGCGATCAAGGGTGGCGGCCTGGCCGAGGTCGCCCGGCCGGCGACGACCGTCGGCCTGGTCCTGAGCGATGTCGTGGGCAACGATCTTGGCGTGATCGCGAGCGGGCCGCTATCGCCGGATCCGACAACCTTCCACGACGCGATCGCCGTCCTCGACCGGTACGACCTCGATACCCCGTCGGTCAGGGCGATACTCGAGCGTGGTGCGGCGGGTGACCTCGCGGAGACACCCGGGCCCGGCGATCCCGTTTTCAGGTCCGTGGATGTCCACGTTCTCGCCGACGGGCGGACGGCGCTTGATGCGGCCGCCACGGTGGCCGACGACCGGGGGTACGAGCCACACGTCCTCTCGGCCAGTGTCCGCGGCGAGGCGAGCGAGGCCGCGACCACCCACGTCGCCATTGCCGAGGAGGTCCGTGCGACCGGCGAGCCGTTCTCCGCGCCGACGGTGTTGCTGTCGGGCGGCGAGACGACCGTCACCATCAGAGGCGACGGGACGGGTGGGCCGAACCAGGAGTTCGCCCTCTCGGCGGCGATCGATCTCGACTCCGAAGGAGTTGTCGTCGCGGCGATGGACACTGACGGCCGGGACGGCGTCTCGGGAGCCGCTGGGGCGATCGTCGATGGGGGAACCGTGGGCGATGACGGTGCTGCGAGGGCCGCCCTCGCCGATAACGACGCCGGTGCCTATTTGGACGGGTGTGGGGCCCTCCTCGCCACCGGTCCGACGGGGACGAACGTCAACGACCTCCGCGCGGTCGTTGTCGACAAGGATTAGACGGCCGGGTCACAGTGGCGGGTATGGACCTCGGTTTGGGACTCGTCAGCCAGTTCGATCCCTCGACCGACATGCGACCGGTCGCGGACCACCTTCGGACGCAGACCGAGCGGGCGGACGACCTCGGCCTCGACTTCGTCCGGGTCGCCGAACACCACGTTACCGACGACAACTACCTGCTCAACGAGGCGACCGCGGCCTACCTCGCCGAACCGTCGGGAGACATGACACTGGACATGATGTGTCTGCTGCCGTACCACAACCCAGTCCGGATCGCTGAACTCGGCGCGACAGTCGACGTTCTCACGGGTGGGCGGTTCAGGCTGACGGTCGCCCTCGGCTACCGGCCGGAGGAATACGCCGTCTTCGGCGTCGAGGACACCGAACAGGCCGTCGGCCGGCTTGCCGAGGGCGTCGACCTGATCAAGCGGCTCTGGACCGAGGACTCGGTGACGTTCGACGGGGACTACCACCAGGTCGAGGACGTCTCGGTCAACCCGAAGCCACTCCAGGATCCACGGCCCCCGATCTACGCCGGTGCGAGCAACGAGAGCTCGATCCGGCGGGCCGCCCGCCTCGTCGACGGCTGGTGTGGCGCCCACGTCCCCTTCGACGTCGTGGGCCGGCAGGTCGCGGACTTCCGGGACGAGTGCGAGAAACAGGGTGACGACAAGATAGTCGGCCTGACCCGGGAAGTGTGTGTCGGCGAGACGACGGAGGAGGCCCTCGAGATGGCACGCGACCCCCTCGTCCGAAAGTACGGCAGCTACTCGTCGTGGGGGCAGGACGACGCCATCTCCGACGACGAGTTCGACCGGGAGTGGGCGGAGTTGAGCGAGGACCGCTTCATCGTTGGGGACCCCGACCAGGTCGTCGCGGAACTCGAACGGTACCGTGACGCCTTCGATATCGATTACGTGTCGATGCGGACTCAGTGGAAGGGTATGCCCTGGGCGGACGTCCATCGCTCGCAGGAACTGCTTTGCACCGAGGTAGTCCCGGCACTCCGGTAGAGGGGGATTTAAGCCCCCGCTCGCGGACGCGTACCCATGCCATCGGTACTGGTCGTCTTCGCGAGCTCCCATCCCGTCGACCTCGACGCCATCCACGCCGAACTCGCCGACTACGAGGTCGATGTGCTGGAGGTCCCCGCCGAGCACCGCCGCGAGCCGGCGGCCGAGGAGGCGCTCGTGGACGCACTTTCCGACCACGCAGCGATCCTGACCCGGACCATCCGCGTGACCCGCCGGGCCGTCGAGGCCGCGCCGAACCTGCAGGTCGTGGCGACACACAGCGCGGGCTACGATCACCTGGACCTCGACGCCCTGACCGACCACGGCGTCGTCACGATCCACAACCCCGACGGCCCGGCCCCGGGCGTCGTCGAGCACACCTTCGCCTTGGCCTTCACGCTCCTCCGCGATCTACCACGGCGCTACGACGACATGGCAGACGGTGACTGGTTCGGCGCCCGCGATACCGTCCCGGAACTGGGCCTCCAGACGGTCGGCGTCGTTGGCCTTGGCACCATCGGCTCCGACGTTGCCCGCCAGGCCGTCTCCGGCTTCGGAGCCGAGACTGTCGCCTACGACCCCTACGTCACCGGCGAGAAAACTTCGAGAATCTACCCGCGTGTCGACCGAGAGACCGTCGAGGGCGCGGGGATCGACCTCGTCGACCGGGACGACCTCTTCGACCGCTCGGACATCGTCTGCGTCCACGCGCCGCTAACCGAAAGGACGCGCCACTCCATCGGCGAGGCAGAATTCGACCGCCTCGACGGTGGCTGGCTCGTCAATGTCGCCCGCGGACCGGTTGTCGACGAGGACGCTCTGCTTGCCGCCCTCGAGGACGGACGGGTTGCCGGGGCCGGCCTCGACGTCTTCGAAGAGGAGCCCAGCGAGAACGACGCCCTGCTCGCCCACCCGAACGTTCAAGCGACGCCACACATTGCGGGCTTCACCGATGGGTTCATGGCCCGGACCGGAAGCCTGGCGGCCGAACGGATCCGGACCGTTCTCGAAGGTGACCGCCCTGAATTCGTCATCAACCCCGAAGTCTACGACTGAGGGCCGGCTCCGGCACGCAAGACTCGGCCCAGCCGGCCAGCGACGCCGCCCACGGCGTCGCCGTCGCGGGCCAGGATGACGGTCAGATCGGTCCGGTCAACGACGCGCCGGGGGACCGATCCGGTGAGCCGCCGCCGGAGTTTTCCCTGCCTGGTCGCGCCCAAGACGGCCACGTCGTGGTCCGCCGCCGCGGCGACGATGGCGTCGGTTGCGTCCCTGGCATCGACGGCTCGCATCGCTATGTCCGGCTCGAGGCCGGGTGTCGCCAGGACGGCATCCCGGCCTTCGGCGACAGCGTCCTCCGCGGACCGTCCCCCGTCGCCGGTATCGACGGAGAGCACGACGACCGTCGCGCCGTTCCGGTCGGCGATGGCTGCGGCGACCCGGGCCGCCGCGTCGACGTGCGGGCCGCCGGCGACCGGCAGGAGGACCGAGTCGACGCCCCCGGCCTCGCGGCCAACCCGCTCGACGTAGAGGTCACAGGGCAAGCGCTCGACGAGTTCGTCCGTTGTCGACCCGAGCACAGCGTCGGCCCGATTTGTGGGTCCGCGCCAGCCCACGACCAAGCCGGAGGCGTTCGCCTCTTTGACGGCCGACGCGAGGCCGCCGGCGGCTGATCGAGCGGCGACGACGTCGCGCTCGACTGTCACGTCGGCCGGGGCTTCGACCCCCTCGACCAGTTCGTGGCTCCGCGCGGCGAATTCGGACACGATCGTCTCGTCGTCGAAGACGCCGAATGGCGACGCGTAGTCCTTGACGGCGACGCTCACGAGCCGGACGGTCCCCGACCGGGGCGCCGCGAGGTCGGCAGCGGTCCGGACCAGTTGCTGTACGTGCTCGGGGTTCGTCACGCCGACCACGACCGGGCCCGAACGATCCGTGCTCATCGTCTCGACTTCGTGGGCTCGGAGGAAAAGCGTTCCCGCGCCCGGTGGCCCATAGAGCCAAGCCGGCGGGGCACGGTGGTATTGCATGGAGATAACGGTGCTCGGCGGAGGCGTCGAGGTAGATCCGGACGCGGTCGCAGCGGATCCAACGACGATTCGAGCGGAAATCGCCGCCTACGAACGCGGCGAGCGCCGCTCCTTCGACATCGAGACGCGGGCGCCTACGCCCTTTGTCGGCCGCGTCATGGAAGCCATGTCGGCGATTCCGTACGGCGAAACACGGACGTATGGCGACCTTGCCGACGACCTCGATAGCGCGCCCGTGGCCGTCGGCCAGGCCTGCGGGAAAAACCCGGTGCCGATCATCGTCCCCTGTCACCGCGTGGTGGGTAGCGACGGCGAGCTCCACGGCTATTCCGCACCCGGCGGCGTTGCGCTGAAGCGGCGCCTGTTGGAACACGAGGGGGCCCGTTGACTACGGCTCGGGGGCGATCCAAGCGAGTGCGAGGCCGAGTGCGCCGAGCGCGCCAGCGGCGGCGAAAGCCGCGGGGTACCCCGCCGCCTCTACGACGACGCCACCCGCGATCGGCGAGAGAAAGGCCCCCGCGAGGCTGAGGCTCGTGACGAAGGCCACGGCGGTGGCGGCCACCGCCGGCTCGACGAGTTCCCGGACGTAGGCGAACGACAGTCCGATCGACAGCTGGACGGCAAAGCCAGAGAGCAGCAGCGCCGCGACGACCACCGGCGTCCCCGTGAGCAGTGTGAAACCTGCAACGACGGGCGTGGAAACAGCGAACGCGAGCAGCAATACTGGCCGACGGCGTCCGCCGAAGACCCGGTCCGAGAGGAGGCCGCCGCCGGCCCGTGACAGCGCCCCCACCGCGGGAAAGAGCGCCGCGAGCAGGCCGGCAAGCGCGAGCGTAAACCCGAGCTCGTCGGTCAGGTACGAGGGCGCCCAGCTGTTGACGAACAGGTAGACAGTGTACGCGAGGAACCCGACGCCGCCGACCGTCCACACGGCGGGCTGGGTCAGGACGCGCCTGAATGCCGCGATGCCGGGTGTAGCGGTTCCGTCCGCCCGCCCCTGCCCATGGCTACCCAGCCAGAAGGCTACGACGCCGACCACCGCGAGGCCGGTGTACGCGGGGAAGACGGCCGGCCAGCCGACTGCGTCCGCGACTATCGGACTTGCGCCCTGGGCGAGGGCGAAGCCGACCGGGCCGCTCGCGGTCACGAGACCAACGGCGGTACCCCGCCTCGCTGGGCCGAAGGACCGACCGACGACGTCGATCGCGGCGTTCCAGGCCAGGGTAAAGGCCACGCCACCGACGAACCGCGAGGCGAGCAAGGACGCGTAGTGTCCGGCGTTCGCCGCCTGCCACCCCCAAACACCAGCCAGCAGGAGAATGACCACTGCCGCGACGGTCGCTGACCGGGAGTCGGTACGGTCGAGGCCGATGCCGATGGGCACGCTCGTGACGACAGCGGTCCCGAACATCACGCCGACGACGAGGCCGGCCGCGGAGGGCCCGACCCCCAGCGAGTCGCGAATCAGCGGCGTGACGCTGGCCGGGGCGAGCTCGTAGGCGGCCATCCCTACGATCAGGACGCAGGCGCCCGCGAGCAACAACCGGGGCCGCGTCTCGGCTCGGCTCACTGGCTGGCGGTCCACCCCCGCGGTGTATCAATCTGACGCGATCCACCGCGGTCGCCGTCGCCCTTCGGGCATCGCTGAAACTTTATGCCGGAGGGGCGGGTCTCTTGGATATGGAACTCTCGCGGGTCGCCCTCGCTCTCTGGGTCTGGGTCGTCGGCGCCGTTGCCGCCGGCATCGGCCTCATCGTCACGTCCGTCGGGACGACGCTCGCGGTCATCGGCGTCGTCCTGATCATCATCGGGTTGGCCAGCATTCTCGCGGCGATGCAGAGCACGATTGGCGAGCTCCCCTTCGACTTCGCGAAGTAGCCCGATACCCTGCCCGACGGGCCTTCTGACTGTGAAAGAGACGTTTCCGAGGCATCCGCTTCGTTGTGCATTCCGCTAGCTGAGTTCGCCTGGACCGAAGTTTTCCTCCGAAGCAGACACTGTTAAGTTGCCGACGTAGCAACCACGGTCCAATGACGTGGTCAAACCAGGAGTGGTGGCCAAACCTGTTGCGTGTAGACATCCTTGACGACAACGCGGCCGACCTCGGCCCCTACGACGAGGACTTCGACTATAGGGAGGCTTTCGATGACCTCGACTATGGGGCCGTCAAAGACGACATTCGGGAGGTCATGACCACCTCCCAGGAGTGGTGGCCCGCCGACTACGGCCATTACGGCCCCTTGTTCATCAGGATGGCCTGGCACAGCGCCGGAACCTACCGGACCCTAGACGGCCGCGCCGGCGCCTCTGGGGGTCTCCAGCGGCTCCCGCCCGAGAGTAGCTGGCCGGACAACGTCAACCTCGACAAGGCCCGCCGGCTGCTCTGGCCGGTCAAGCGGAAGTACGGCCGGAAGCTCTCGTGGGCCGATCTGATCGTCCTTGCCGGAAACGTCGCGCTCGAGTCGATGGGCTTCGAGACCTACGGCTTCGCCGGTGGTCGCGAGGACGAGTTCACGCCCAACGAGGCCACGGAGTGGGGACCCGAGGAGGAGTGGGAAACGACATCGCCCGAACGGTTCCACGACGAGGAGGTGGGAGACCTCAAGGACCCCCTCGCGAACACAGTGATGGGCCTCATCTACGTGAACCCCGAGGGACCCTATGGGGAGCCCGACCTCGAGGGGTCCGCGAAGAACATTCGGGAGGAGTTCGACCGCATGGCCATGAACGACGAAGAGACGGTCGCCCTCATCGCGGGCGGCCACACCTTTGGGAAGGTCCACGGCGCGGATGACGAGACGGAGGTCGGCCCCGAGCCCGAGGCGGCGCCCATCGAGGAGCAGGGCCTCGGCTGGCAGCACGACTTCGAGA
>CAYUFG010000016.1:0-25270 GCA_964443815.1 uncultured Halobacteriales archaeon
AGGCCGGCCCGCCCTCCAGTCGCAATCGTGAAGAGCCGTCGGGCCGTGACGACACGGTCGGCGACTTTCTACACCCGATCGACGGCCAGCGCCACGAGAACGCGCCAGCCGACGAGCAACAGGCCGCCGACTGCCATCGTAACCAGCACGAACGAAAGTGCCGTGCCGCCCCGAAACAGCTCCGTCGACCGCAACGCGTGTCCGAGCAGCGTCGCCACCACCCAGGCCGGGACCGCCCACGAGACGGCCCGTCGTGGCGTGGCGACAGCGTCCCGGGTGTAGAGTCCGCCGAAGAAGGCCACGACTACCCAGCCGAGCAGAAACGGCGCGGCGCCGGTCACCACGAATCCGAGGTTGGCGAGAGGGTCGGCGTTGTGCTGAATGTCGCCAGCGACGATGAACGCGAGGATGGCGGCCGTGTCCCCGACGACGAGACCGACGGTCAACGGAACCGGCTCGACCCGCGTCCGGAGGTACGTCCCGGTTCGCATGGGTCCGTACTCGCCACGGCGGGACTTTTGTGTCCCGGTTTGACGGGCCCCTATGTACTTCAGCGCCCGCCGACAACAGCCGATGATGGAGTTTGCGGACCTCGGCTGGCCGCCGGACGGGCCCACGCTCGACCTTGATCACCGGGAGTTCGCCTACGCCGGCAAGTTCGTCGTCGGCGACACCGGTAAAGCCGTCGCGCGATCCGACGGATCGGTCGTCGCCGCGGCAGCGTTCAATGCGGATCGAACGGACGGGGAGACACTTCGGTGTCGCTATATCACCGTCCGGCGGGACCGCCAGGGAGAGGGGATCGGCCCCCGGCTCCTGCGGTTCGTGGTCGAACGAGCCCGCGAGCGCGGGTTCGAGAACGTCCTCATCGCCGTAAATAACCCGTACGCCTACGTCGCAGCCTACCGCGCCGGGTTCACGTTCACCGGTGAGGAGACAGGCGTGGCCGAGGCGGTCCTCGAAGCCGGCGGGCCCCGTAACCCCGACCGGTACCGGAACGGACTCCTGACGGTCGCGGCTCGGGACCTCCCCGACGGCGTCGAGACGTTCGTGGAACGTCGGCTCGAGTCGGCGGTCCCCGACGTCGTCGAAACGCCGGTGTGACCGCCCCTCCGAGGATTGAAGCCCACCGGCTCCGAACCCGACGTCGATGGGTAACGCTGCGCTTCGCGACCTCGCCGCCATCGAGGAAATCGAGTGGGCTGACGTCGCCGACTCGGTCGTCGCCGTCGACGCCCACAACTGGCTTTATCGGTACCTCACGACCACCGTCAAGTGGACCCGCGAGGACGCTTACACGACCGACGACGGGACGGAGGTCGCCAACCTCATCGGCGTCGTCACGGGACTGCCGAAGTTCTTCGAACACGACCTGACGCCGGTGATGGTTTTCGATGGTGCCGTAACCGACCTCAAAGAGGACGAGATCGCGGCCAGGCGCGAGCAGAAGGAACAGTACGAATCCGATCTGGAGGCAGCTCGAGAACGCGGCGACAGTATCGCCGTGGCGCGGCTCGAGTCCCGAACGCAAAACCTCACCGACACTATACTCGAGACCACGCGCGACCTGCTCCAGCTCCTCGACGTACCCGTCATCGACGCGCCTGCGGAAGGTGAAGCCCAGGCGGCCCACATGGCCCGCCAGGGCACCGTAGATGCCGTCGGCTCCGAGGATTACGACGCTCTGCTGTACGGCGCGCCGGTGACACTCAGGCAACTCACGAGCAAGGGGCCGCCGGAGCGTATGGATTTCGACGCTACGCTGGCACGACACGACCTCACCTGGGAGCAGCTCGTGGACGTGGCGATCCTCTGTGGAACGGACTTCAACCCTGGCGTCGACGGCGTCGGCCCGAAGACTGCGGTCTCCCTCGTCACCGAACACGGCGATCTGTTCGCGGTGCTGGAGGCCGAGGGCGAAACCGTGGCGCATGCCGACCGGATCCGTCAGTTGTTCCTCGATCCGGCGGTTACTGACGAGGTGTCCCTGGACCTGGATATCGACCCGGACATGTCTGCGGCCCGGGCGTACGTCCTCGACGAATGGGCCGTCGCCGGCGACGAGGTCGAAAAGGGCTTCGAACGAATCGAGGCGGCGCTCGTCCAGACCGGCCTCGACCGCTGGAGCTAGTCCTCGATGTCCGCCCGAAGTTCCCGGGCACGGTCCTGGATGGACTCGATCCGGTCGGCAATCTCATCGTCAGCGTCGTCCGAGAGATTCTCGAGCTGAGCCTCGGTCTCCTCGAGGAACTCGCGGGTGTAGGCCTCGAAATCGTCGTGGGCCTCGGTAACGATGTCGAGCTGCGCCGAGACGCCCTCGAGGTAGGCGTCGGCCACGTTCTCGTAGTCGGCGACGCTCTCCTCGGCGAACGTCCGGACCTCGCTACTCGACGCCGCCATCGCGTCGAACTGCTCGTCCATCGCCTCGCGGATCTGCTCGACGCCCGATTCGGCGCCGGGGACCATGGCCTCAATCGCGTCGAGATAGTGCTCGATCGCGCGCTGCGTGACGTCCGCGGTGCTCTGTTGGGCCTCGGCGCTCTCTGAGAGGCCGGTGGTGAGCGCCTCGCCGAACCGCTTCTGTAACTCGATGCTCTGTTCGAGTGTTCGTTGGCTTCCCTCAAGGGTGCGTCGCTGGAACTCGAGAACGGTCTCGATGGATTCGTCCGCCATGAATAACAGTTCGTTCTGCCGTCATTTCAACCCCCGGGGCGAGGCGTATCGGTGGCTTTTACGCGACCGCGAGCCGACCGACTCCCATGAGCGAGGACCAGCGCATCGAGCGAGACAGCCTCGGCGAGATCGCCGTCCCGGCAGACGCCTATTGGGGTGCGCAGACCCAGCGGGCGGTGGAGAACTTCCCAATCAGTTCGGAACGGTTTGGGCGACGGTACGTTCGCGCCCTCGGCATCGTCAAGAAGGCCGCCGCACGGGCCAACCGCGACCTCGGGCTCGTTCCCGAGGCGACGGCCGAACACGTCATCGAGGCCGCCGACGAGGTCATCCGCGGCCAGCACGACGACCAGTTCCCCGTCGACGTGTTCCAAACGGGTAGCGGCACCTCGACCAATATGAACGCGAACGAGGTGATCGCGAACCGCGCGACCGAACTGGCCGGCGGCGAAGTCGGGAGCAAGGACATCCACCCGAACGACCACGTCAACTTCGGCCAGTCGAGCAACGACGTGATTCCGACAGCGATGCACGTCTCGGCGCTCGAGGCCGTCGAACACGATGTTCTGCCGGCGCTCGAAACACTCCGGGAGGCGCTCGAAACCAAGGAAACCGCGTTCGAGGACGTCGTCAAAACGGGTCGCACTCACCTGCAGGATGCCACCCCGGTGACGCTGGGCCAGGAGTTCTCGGGCTATCGCACGCAGATCGAGAAGGGAATCAAGCGAGTCGAGGGAACGCGGGAACGCCTCGGCGAACTCGCCCTCGGCGGAACCGCCGTCGGGACGGGCCTCAACACTCATCCCGAGTTCCCCGAGCGAGCGGCTGAATACATCGCCGACGAGACCGGACTCCGCTTCCGCGAGGCCGACAACCACTTCGAGGCACAGGCTGCTCATGACGCGATGGCCGAGGCCCACGGCGCGCTTCGGACAGTTGCTGGCAGCTTAAACAAGATCGCCAACGACCTCAGACTGCTCGCGTCCGGGCCGCGGAACGGCCTCGGTGAGGTCGATCAGCCCGAAAATCAACCGGGCTCGTCGATCATGCCCGGGAAGGTCAATCCGGTCGTCGCCGAGGCGGTCAACCAAGTCCACAAGCAAATCGTCGGCAACGACGCCGCCGTGGCTGCGGGCGGGGCTGAGGGCCAGATCGACCTGAACCTCTATAAGCCGATCCTCGCCCACAACTTCCTGCAGTCCGCCGAGATTCTCGGGAACGCGAGCGAGGCCTTCGCCGAGAAGTTCGTCGCGAAGCTCGAGGCCGACCGCGAGCATTGTGCCGACCAGGTCGAACAGTCGATGGCTCTAGCGACCGCGCTCAACCCCGCGATCGGCTACGACAAGGCCACGGAGGTCGCCAAGACGGCGATGAAGGAGGACAAGACCATCCGAGAAGTAGCCGTCGCGAAGGGTTATCTTTCCGAGGCCGAGGCCGACGACGTCCTCGATCCGCGGAAGATGACCGAACGCGGCATCCTCGGCGACGACTGAGACGGCCGGCCCAGGGGATCACCGCCCGCGGGCACAAAGAAGTCCAGCCGTCGGTCGGGCGCAAACAGCGGAGCCCTTTTTGCGGTGCCCCGGCACCCCTCCCTCAATGAGCACGTACGACTACGCGGACCTCGGCCTGGTGGCCGGCCTGGAGATCCACCAGCAACTCGACACGGAGACGAAACTTTTCTGTTCGTGTCCGACCGACCTCCGCGAACCCGACGACGCAACCCGCAGATTCAGCCGATACCTCCACCCGACAGCCAGCGAACTCGGTGAGATCGATCGTGCCGCTCTCGAGGAAAGTCGCGTCGACCGCGAGTTCGAGTACCTCGCGTACGACTCGACCTGTCTCGTCGAGGAGGATGACGAACCCCCGCACCGGCTCGACGAACAGGCCCTGTCGGTCACGCTCGGCATCGCCCAACTGCTCGACATGGAGCCCGTCGACCAGGGCCACGTCATGCGGAAGATCGTCGTCGACGGCTCCAACACGACCGGCTTCCAGCGAACGATGCTGGTCGCGACCGACGGCGTCATCGAGACCGACCACGGTGCCGTTGGAATCGAGGACCTGATGCTCGAGGAAGAGAGCGCCCAGCGCGTCGCAGAGACGGAGAAGGGCGTCCGATACAGCCTCGACCGACTCGGTATTCCGCTCGTCGAAATCGGGACGAGGCCGGACATCGAGTCGCCGGCGGAAGCCCGAGCGGCTGCCGAACGCATCGGCATGTTGCTCCGGTCGACGGGCGACGTCAAGCGCGGACTCGGGTCCATCCGCCAGGATGTCAACGTGTCCATCGCCGCCGGCGCGAGGGTCGAGATCAAGGGCGTCCAACAGCTCGACGACATAGACGACATCGTCGAAACCGAGGTCGGGCGCCAGGTCGAGCTCCTCGATATCGCCGACGAACTCCAGTCACGGGAGGCGACTGTCGACGACCCGGTCGAGGTCTCCAACGTGTTCGGCGACACCGATAGCGGCGTCCTCCAAAGCGCACTCTCCGGCGAGGGCAAAGCGATGGCGGTCAGACTCGGGGGCTTCGACGGGTTGGTGGGCCGCGAAATCCAGCCGGACCGACGGCTCGGGACCGAATTCGCCGACCACGCGCGGCGACACGGCGCCGGTGGCGTTTTCCACACCGACGAACTCCCGGCATACGGCATCACGAAAGCCGAGATTCGTTCGCTGGCGGATGCGGTGGATGCAGATCCGGCCGACGCAGTCGTGCTCGTCGCCGACGACCCGGAAACGGCGGAGCTGGCGATCGACGCGGTCGCTGAGCGGGCCCGAACGGCCATCGACGGCGTCCCGGAGGAGACCCGCGACGCCAACGACGACGGGACGACGCGGTACCTCAGGCCGCTACCTGGGTCGGCACGGATGTACCCCGAGACGGACGTGCCGCCCGTCGAACCCGATGTCACCGAGGTGGAGCGGCCGGAACTACTCACCGAGAAAGTCGAACGGTACCTGACGGACTACGATCTCGACGAGGGGCTCGCCAAACAGGTTGCGTACGGCCGGTTCATGCCGGTCTTCGAAGCCGCAGTCGCAGCTGGGGTCGATCCGACGTTGGCGGCCAGCACCCTCGCGTCGACGCTGACCGAACTCCGACGGGACGGTGTCCCCGTGGACGCACTGACCGACGACCAGCTGGTAGCGGCACTTTCGCTCGTCGACGGCGGCGACGTGCCGGCAGAAGGGCTGCCAGATCTGCTCGAGACCCTAGCCGAGAATCCGACGCTGACGGCCGAAGAGGCGGTCGAGGCGGCGGACCTCGGTGGCGTAGACGAGGCGGCCGTCCGCGAGGCAGTCGCCGAAGTCGTCGACCGCAACGCTGACCAGGTCGAGCAGGAGGGCATGGCGGCCTTTTCGGCGCTGATGGGCGAGTGCATGGGTGCGCTCCGCGGCAAGGCCGACGGTGACGTGGTGAGCGACGTACTCCGCGAGGAAATCGCCAAACGAACGTAGGCGTAGAGGCGACGCGTCGGCGTGCCCGACCGGCGCGTCGAGCTCCCGCCTCGACCGCCTCAGTATGGCGTGCCTGCACGCCGCGTGTTGATCGCGGTATCGCTCAAAAACGTTCGTCACGGTCCTCGGCGGCTCGCCGCGCCCCTCGGCGGAAGATACCTGTCAACGTGCTCGCCTCTCGCGGTGTCGGATCAGCTCGGCCGAGAAGCCGGCGAAACATCCGAGCGGCCTTCGCGCGTTTGGGTTCCGGATGGCCGATCGAGTCGAGGAGGTCGCCGAACCGGTCGTGAAGCCGCTCGATTGCCTCGGCGTCGGCGAGTTCGTGTCGTTCGGTCGGGAGCTGCGTCGACTCCAGCCCTATCGAACGGAGTTCGTAAAGCACGATCGTGGCCGCTTGGCCGAGATTGATCGAGGGATACGCCGGATCGGCCGGGATCGAGCAAATCTCGTTCAGCTCGGCGAGTTCCTCATTCGTGAGCCCGACGCGCTCACGGCCGAAGACGATGGCGACCTCGCCATCCAGTCCCTCGAGGCGCTCGGGAAGCTCGGCCGGCGTCATGACCGGGTAACGGACGTGACTCTGTCCGTCCTCGTTCGGCACCGCCGTACACGCGACTGTATGGTACTCGGTAACGAGTTCGTCGAAGGTGAGTTCTCTAGCCTCGGGCAATACATCCTCACGTGCACGCCCCGCGAACCCATAGGCCTCGCCGTCCGGATCGAGATCCGGAGGGTCGACGAGCAGGAGGTCCAAGAAGCCGAAATTCTTCATGGCCCTGGCTACTGTCCCGACGTTCCCCGGCGTCTCGGCGTCGACGACCGCGACGGCGACGTCGTTCATACGTCTAGGTCGTCGAGGTCTAGATCTAGCGCCGTCCGCTCGTCGTCGGACAAGTCCCCGACGCGGTCCTCGACCTCGTCGAGTTCGGCCGGTCGGCCGGGATCCGGTACCGAGTCCGGGTCGCGGTCGACGTGTTCGAGCCCTTCGTAACTCGCGGGGGCACGGCCGCCGTCGTCGAACCACTCGTGGAACCGTTCTGGCAACGCCTCGCCGCCCGCATACGCCTCGCCGCCACACTCCGTGAACCAGTAGAGAAAATCAGGCTCGTGATCGCGACAGAGGAGGACCTCCGCGACCGGTTCACCGTAGACCACCGCCGCCTGGTTCATCTCCCGGGATTCGCCACCGGTGGCGAGCCAGCAGGCATCACACGGCTCGCCGACGATGGCAGTCAGGCGAAGCAGGCGGTGGCGCGCGTCAGTGGGAATCTCGTCCAGCGGGCGGAGTTCGCCCGACCCGTCGAAGACGTCGGACTCCTCGAACCGCCACCCGCGGAGTCCGATACTGATCTTTGGCATAGTAGCATTTCGCCGTACACGATAAAAAGCGGCCTGTCACGGAACGGTCGGTTTTTCCGGACCGACCCCAACCGGCGGGCATGGACACCGTCGACGCTGCGGGCCTCCCGATCGGCGACGGTCACCCCCCGCGAGTCATGGGCGTGCTCAATCTCAGCGCCGAGTCGCCATACGCTCCCTCAGTCTACGATAACCCGGGTGAGGCCGCGGCGTACGTCGACGAGGAGCTGATTGATGAAGGCGCGGACATCGTCGACGTTGGCCTGGAGTCGGCGAACAAGCGCTTCGAGGTGCTCTCGGCCGAGGAGGAACTCGACCGGCTCGATACCGCGATCGAGACGATCGACTCCGTGGGTGGGGACGCGGTCTTCTCCATCGAGACGCGGTACCACGAGGTCGCCGCGGCGGCGCTTGCCCGCGGTTTCGACATGGTCAACGACATCTGTGGCTTCGCCGACCCGGAGATGCCGCGGGTCTGTGCTGAATACGACGCCGCGGTGGTCAAGATGGCCAGCCCACCGGACCTCGCGCGCCCAGGGGCCGTCGAGACAGTCGACGACATCTACGCGGCACTCCAACGCGAAGGTATCACGGACAAGACCATCGTGGATCCGGCCTTCGGCGGCTGGAGCGAGGCGAAGACGCTCGAGCACGACCGCGAGACGCTCCACAGGTTGCGGGAGTTCCGCGCCCTCGGTCGCCCGATCCTCGTCTCGATCAACCGGAAGAACTTCTTGCGCGACCTCGCCGGCCGGGAGACCGAGGCGGCGCTGCCAGTGAGTCTGGCCGCCACCTCGCTAGCCGTCGAGCGGGGAGCTCACGTGGTTCGCACCCACGACGTTGCCGAGACGCGGGATGCCGCTATCATCGGTGACGCGTTCACGCAACCGCGCCTCTCTGACGAGGCCACGGGCGTCACGGAACTTGACGTGACCACGGCCGCTGAACTCGAGCGCCACCTCGAGTCCATGGACACCGAGACGGTAGACCCCGGCGCCGGCGTCGCGGGCGCGTTCTCGCTCGACGGACTATCACGATCGGACATGTCAGCGCTCCACGAGGTGACCGCCGACCGACCGGTGCTCTGTGCGTGCGGCTCCGAATCAGTGGTGCTTGCCGGGCCACGCTCAGAGCTCCGGACGCTTCCAGGACCGACCGACGGCTCAGCGGCGCTGCGGCGGGCTCTCGGGCGGGTTCGGGAAGCGTGCAGGTAAGAAAGCTTATACCGGATGCGCTAAAATCGGGGGGTGAAGGCCGAAAGGGCACCTGGGCAGGGGTACAACCCGGTGCCATTTCGGCTCAATCCGCTTTATAGGAACGACACGCCATGCAGCGCTAGCTGTCACCGACATATGGACTTCGACACCTGGGAACCGGTTTACACAACCATCCTGCGGGACATGAGCTACGAACGCTCAGGCGACGAACGCACACGGGACCGTCTCGTGGCGATGGTCGAGGGCGCATCCACTGCGAGCCCGCCGTCTGACACTTTTTCGGAATTGACGGTCGCCGTCGCGGCCCCCGGGCCGACGCTCGAGGCGTCGATCGACCGGGTCGAGGCTGCCGACGCAGTCGTCGCGGCGGGTACCGCTGCCGACCGACTCATCGCGGCCGACGTCGCCCCCGACTGGATCGTGACCGACCTCGACGGCCATCCCGACAATGTCCCGGCGTTCACCCATCGTGACGCGACGGTGGCCGTCCACGCCCACGGGGACAATCTGGGCTTGATCGAACGGGTCGTCCCGGACTGCGAGTTTGCATCGCTCCTCCCGACCACCCAAGCTGCGCCGGTCGGGCCGGTACGAAACTTCGGTGGATTCACCGACGGCGATCGGGCCGCGTTCCTCGCGGACGAACTCGGGGCACGCCGACTCACCTTCCCGGGCTGGGCGCTCGACGACACCGGGGTCGATCCGGAGAAACGGGCTAAACTCCGGTGGGCGGCGAGACTGCTAGCCTGGCTCGAAGTCCGCAGGGACGAACGGTTCGAGGTACTCGAGAACGTTCGCGACCGGCTCGACACATCGGCCATGCCGGGTTTGTCGTGAGCCTTTTGCCGGCGCGCGCACCCCTGTGGGTATGGCCCACGACTGTTCGTTTCTCGAGGGACTGCTGCCCGCCGACCGGGTCTCCGTAGGGGACGAGGCCCGCGATCAACACGCCACCGACTTCGGGACTGGCATGGGCAGCGGCGGGGTGAGGCCCGACGCGGTCGCCTGGCCCACCTCGACCGACGAAGTGTCGGCGGTGTTATCGGCAGCCGACGAGCGAAGCGTGCCGGTAACGCCCTACGCCGCCGGGACTGGCCTGGAGGGCAACGCCGTCCCTGCCCACGAAGGAATCAGCCTCGACCTCACGCGGATGGCCGACGTACTCGACGTGCGTCCGGACGACTTCCAAATAGACGTCGAACCCGGTGTCATGGGACCCGCGATCGAAGCAGCCGCTGGTGCCCACGGCCTGTTCTTCCCGCCGCTGCCGTCGTCCGGCGACATCTCGACGATCGGTGGCATGATCGCCAACGACGCCAGCGGGATGCAGACGGTCAAATACGGCGAGGTGGCCGACTGGCTGCTCGGCCTCGAGGCGGTACTCGCGGACGGTTCGGTCATTCGGACCGGCGGCCGCGCGAAGAAGACATCGAGCGGGTACAACCTCGGTGACCTCGTGGTTGGCAGCGAGGGCACACTCGCGGTCGTGACGCGGGCCACGCTCTCGCTCGCGGGAATCCCGGAACAGAGACGCGGCGGGCGGGCGGTCTTTGAGACGCTCGACGACGCCGCCGCGGCCGTCACAGACGCCGTCCAGTCCGGCGTCGACGTCGCGAAGATCGAACTGGTCGACGCTACGAGCGCAAGGATGGCCAACGCGTACGTGGGCAGCGACCTGCCGGACGCGCCGATGGTCTTCCTCGAGTTCCACGCGAACCACGGCATCGAGGCCGAGATCGAGTTCTGTCGGTCGGTCTTCGCGGCCCACGACCCGATCGCCTTCGACCTCGCCGAGGAGTCGGAGATGGACGACCTCTGGGAGGCCAGGAAGGAACTGGCCATGGCCGTCGGCGACTGGGATCCCAACCTCACCCCGCTCGTCCCGGGCGACGTGACCGTCCCGATCAGCGCCCTGCCGGAGATGGTCCGAGCGGTCCAAGCCATCGCCGCCGAAAACGATCTGCTCATTCCTACTTTCGGCCATGCCGGCGACGGCAACCTCCACTACGCCGTTCTCGTCGACCACGACGACCCCGCCGAGGTGGAACGAGGCAAGAGAGCGTCGGACGCCATCGTTTCCCGAGCAATCGACCACGGCGGCACGGCCACCGGCGAACACGGCGTCGGGATGGGCAAACGGGAGTACATGCTGGAGGAATACGGGGAGGCGACCGTTGAGGCGATGCGCGCCGTCAAGTACGCCCTCGACCCGAACGACACGCTGAATCCGGGCAAGATCTTTCCCGAGACCGCTGAAGGCGGTCGCGTGCGTAGGCCCGCGAACCGGGCCTAGTCCGGTGCGACGGCCGACATCGTTGCCTCGATTTCCCCCTCATCGGTGCCGCGTGGAAACGAGACGGAGACCGCGTCGACGCCCTCGATCCCCGCCCAGGCCGCGAGTCTGTCTCGAGCGTGCCCCGGCGTCCCTGCAGCCGCCATCGCATCGAGCAAGTCGTCGTCGATCGCCGCTTTGGCTCGTTCCCGCTCGCCATCGTGCCACGCCTCGGTGATAGTCTCGGCCGTCTCGGGGTGGCCCTGTTCGATTAGGGCGTTCCGGTAAAAGTCGCCCATCGCGGCGACGTAGAAAGCGATGTGTCCCCGGGCGAGATCGCGGGCCCGCCCACCGTCCGCAAGCGCACAGACCGGCGGCGAGGCCATTACCCGGAGGTCGTCGACCGAGCGGTCCGCGAGGTCGGTTCCCCGCTCCAAGTCAGAAAGCCGATCGCGCATCCCGTCCATCGTGAACATGGTCGCGTGCCAGCCGTCGGCGAATCGGCCGACGAGCTCGACCGACTTCGGGCCCATCCCCGCCGCGTCGACCGGCGGCTGTGGCTCGGGCGGATCGGATCGCAGACGGAAGCCGGACAGCTGGTAATACTCGCCGTCATAGTCGACGGGTTCGCCCGAGAGCACACGCCTGACGATCTCGACGGCCTCGCGGGTATGCCGGAGTGGATTGCCGTAGTCCCGGCCGTGCCAGTTCTCGATCACGATCGGGCCGCTGGGGCCGACGCCCAGGCGAAACCGGCCGTCGGATAGCTCCTGAAGCGTCGCCGCGGTCTGGCCCAAGAGTGCCGGCGACCGTGAGTAGGTGTTGAGGATCGACGCTCCGAGACCGATGTCCGTGGTGCGTTCCGCCATCGTCGACAAGAGCGACACCGCGTCCCGCCCCCACGTTTCGGGGAGCCACGCGCGCCCGAAACCGAGCCGCTCGGCGGTGATGGCACTCTCGACGAATGAATCGGCGCTCGGCTGCGCGTGGACAGGTAGGTGGACGTCGATCTGGGCCTCCGGCATGTCAGGTCGTTGCGCACCGGATCACAAAACTGTTCGTCAGTCCTCCGGGTCGAAGGAGAGCGCCGCGGAGTTGATGCAGTACCGCTTGCCCGTCGGCTCCGGGCCGTCGTCGAAGACGTGGCCGAGGTGGCCCTCGCAGGTCCCACAGACGACCTCAGTTCGCTCCATCCCGTGGCTAGTATCGAGTCGCGTCTCGATCGTCCCCTCGTCGTAGACGTCGAAGAAACTGGGCCAGCCCGATCCGGACTCGAATTTCTCGTCGCTCTCGAACAGGGCCGTTCCACACCCGGCACAGCGGAAGACGCCGTCGTCCTTGACGTCGAGCAGATCGCCGCTGAACTTCGGTTCGGTGCCGGCCTCGCGGAGGATCCGGAACTCCTCGTCGGTCAGAATGTCCCTCCACTCCTCGTCGGTCGCCGGTAGGTCGGCGTCGCTGGTTTCGGCCATATTACCCGTTGGGGCTCCAGCGCTAAAAGCCCGCCCGCCTCAGACGCCCGTCCCGGTGGCTGCATCCGGCAGGTCGTGTTCGATCACGTCGATCCCGAGCGCCTCGAGCGCAGCCACAAGGTGTTCGTCCTGGGCGTAGTCCGCGCCCGCGTCTTCGCGGATTTCCTGGGTCTTCGCGAGTACCTCTCCGCGGCGGTCGTCCGGAATGTCGTACTTGTCGGTCGCCAGTTCGATGACGAGGCCGTCCATGTCCGTGGTGTACAGGGAGTGGAAGATCCCGCGGTCGAAGACGTTGTAGGACTTGCCGGCGTCCTCGAGCGCCTCCTGGACCTCCTCGAATCGATCGGGCTCGAAGCTGAAGGCGAGGTGGTGGACGCCGCCGACGGGCGTCCGCTGGCGCTGGGGATTGGAGTCCCGGTCGTCGCTTACGAAGAAGGTGAGAATGCGTCCGTCACCGGTGTCGAAAAATAGGTGGGTCTGGTCCGGGTCGTCCAGGTTCGGCTGTCGCAGTACCAGGGGCATGCCGAGCACGTCGCGGTAGAACGCGACGGTGTCCGCTTCGTTGCTCCCCCAGATGGTGACGTGATCCGTGCCTGTCGTATGCATCGGGCTGTCGGGTAGTTCCGCGGTGACAGAAGCCTGATCGTCGGCCATACTAGCGGCTTCCCACCGAAGCCCGGTAACCCTTGCTCTTAGTCCTCGCGGAGCGAGGCAGTGGCCCCCCGATCCACCGTCATAGTCTCGGCGTCGACGGCGACGCCATACTCTTCGCGGGCGGCCTCGACACTGACGTACCCGTCGACCACGTCCGCGAGAACTTCCCCGGGCGGTCGATCGGTCGGGTCGCCGTAGCCGCCGGCCCCGGCCGCCGTTGCGACGAGCGCCGACCCGGCCGGGAAGACGTCGTCGAACTTCGAGCGCTTCACAACCCGTTCGCCGTCGGGTTTCCGATGGACCCACTCCGCGGTGTGACCGTCCTCGCCGCCACGGACGCCGAACGGGGGCACCTTCGTGCGCTCCGCGGTCAGGACCAACCGGATCTCGTCGTCGAACCGGACGACGCGGCGCATCGCGTTGCCGCCCCGCCGGCGGCCCGCACCGCCGCTGTCGGTGACGATGCTGAACTCCTCGGTCGTGACGAAGTCATAGTCTTCCTCCGTCCGTTCGAAGGACTGGATGGCGGTGTTGCCCACGGACGAGCGGATGGCATCGACTCCGTCCCGGCAGGCACACCCGCCCAGGCCGCCGATCGTCCGATTTCTGCCTTGCCGACCGGTCTCCACGTGGGCGAAGCTGAAGCCGTTCGAGCTCCCCGAACCCGCCCCGAAGGCGATGTCTTCATCGATGGTCCCGACCGCCCGTACCACGACGTCGTAGACTCGGCTGGCGGTTTCGTGATTGCCGTTGGCGACCGGGGCGGGATACTCGGGGTTGACCAACGACCCCTCGGGTGCAGCGATCGACACCGGTCGGTAGATGCCCGACGACCCCGGCGGACCGGGATCGAGGGTAACCTTGCAGGCGTAGTACGCGGCGGTCTCGGTCACGCCGAGCGGGGAGTTGACGCCGCCGTAGACCTGGTCCTCGGTGCCCGCGAAGTCGATCCCGAGTTCGTCGCCGTCGACCGTCACCGCGACGTCGATCCGCGTGCGTTCGTCGCCGACGCCGTCGCCGTCGATGTAGTCGGACGCGGCGTACTCGCCGTCAGGCAGCTCGGCGAGCCGATCGCGCATCCGCCGCTCTTCCTGGTCGAGGATTCGGTCCATCGCGCCGAGCAGCGTGTCGACGCCGTACTCGCTGGCCAGCCGTTCCAGCCGTGCGTGACCCCGGCGCAGGCCCGCGAGCTGGGCCTTGAAGTCGACCTCGCGCATGTCCGGGTTGCGGACGTTGTTCAGGACCGTGTCGTAGAGCCCCTCATTGAGGTCGCCGCCGCGGTACAGCTTCGTCGGCGGGACGCAGATGCCCTCCTTGATGAGTTCGCCGGTGTCCGTGCCGTAGCTCGACGGCGACATGCCGCCGACGTCAAGCCAGTGGCCGCGGTCCGACGAGAAACCCACCAGGGTGTCGTCGACGAAGACGGGCTGGACGGTGAGGAAGTCGTTGAGGTGGTTGTTGCCCGAGTACGGGTCGTTGTGGAAGAGCACGTCGCCGGGTTCGAGCGCGTCGTAGCCGCCGAGCTGTTCGATGGCGGCCTCGGTCGCCGACATCTGGGTCGCGATGTGGATGGGGATGGCCCGCTCGGACCGCCCGACAATCTCGACAGCCGGCGACAGCAGGATACACGAAAGGTCACCGCCCTCCTGCCAGAGTGGCGAGTACGCCGACTGCATCACCATCGTCTGCATCTCCTCGGCGATGTCGTGGAGTTTGTTGCGGACGATCTCGACCGTCGTCGGGTCGACCGCCTCCCGAGCCTCCGCCGGCTCGCTCACCGCTCGTCACCCCGCCTGATATCGAGGTTGGCGAACCGATCGATCCGTCCGTCCCAGCCCGGCGGCAGCCAGATCGTCGAGTTCGACAGCTCCACGATCGCCGGCCCGTCGAGTTCGGCACCCGGGCCGAGCGTCGCCCGGTCGTAGAAGGGCGCCGCGACACGCTCGTCGGCGTCGAGGATCACCTCGCGGGTGCCGGCCGGGTCGGCGTCGCTGTCGCCGCCCGCGGCCATC
Organism: uncultured Halobacteriales archaeon; assembly: GCA_964443815.1. Classification (GTDB taxonomy): domain Archaea; phylum Halobacteriota; class Halobacteria; order Halobacteriales; family Haloarculaceae; genus CAYLJD01. Next base: position 15,128 of record CAYUFG010000016.1, read on the forward strand.
CCCAGGTCCACGTCGGGCACCTCGCCGACGGCCGTGACGCGGGCGTTGACTACCTCGACGGGGTTGTGGTCGTCGGTGAAGTCGTAGCGCTCGGCGTGGCGGGCCTCGAAGTCGTCGGTGACGGCGTCGACCGTTGCTTCGGTGAGGGTGGGCCGGTTCCCCTCACCCCGAGCGCTCCCCAGCGAGACGTTGAGGTGGTGGGCCTGGCCGGCGTACTTCATGTCGAGCGAGACCCGGTATCGCCGGTCGCCTGGCTCGACACCCTCCGCGCTCAGCTCCTCGCGGCCCTGGTCGTGCATAGCGGCGAGCCGTTCCGCGAGCGCATCGAGGTCGAGCTCAGGGACCGTCTCGACGACCGACCTGACGTAGTTGTGTCTGACGTTCGTGACGAGCAGGCCGAAGGCCGAGGTCAGGCCTGGGTTGTTCGGAAAGAGCACGCGGTCGATGTCGAGTTCGTCGGCGACGTTGCAGACGTGCATCGGGCCGGCACCGCCGAAACCCATGAGGGCGAACTCGCGGGGATCGTACCCCTGCTCGACGGTGGTGATCTGCAGCGCGCTGGCCAGTTTGCTGTCGATGATGTCTCGGATGGCCACGGCGGCGGCCTCGACGGACATCCCGAGCGGTTCGGCGACGTGCTCGTGGATGCTCGCCCTGGCGGCGTCGGCGTCGAGCGCGAGCTCCCCGCCCGCGAAGTTCTCGGGGTTGAGCAGGCCCAGGACGAGGTCGGCGTCCGTGACGGTGGGCCGCTCGCCGCCCCGCCCGTAGCACACGGGGCCGGGCTCGGCCCCCGCGCTCTCGGGACCGACCCGGAGGGCGTCGATGTCCGTCACGCGGGCGATGGAGCCCCCGCCGGCGCCCACCGTGTCGACGCTGACGAACGGGCCGTTGATCTTCAGACCGCGAATCTCTCGGTGTCGTTCCTCGAGCGGTTCGCCGTCGGTGATCATCGCCGTGTCCGCGGACGTCCCGCCCATATCGAGCGTGATGAGGTCGTCGACCCCGAGGGCCGCGCCGACGAACTGGGCGGCTCGCGTGGCGGCGACGGGCCCGGAGATGGTCTGCGTGACCGGCCGTTCGGCCACGATCGAAGGGCGGGCCACGCCGCCGTCGGACTTCATGACGGTGATCGGGACGGACAGCCCACGCGCCTCGAGTTCCCGTTCGAGGTCCGAGAGGTACCGCTTGATCGTCGGGCTGATGTACGCGTCGACCGCGGTCGTCGCCGTCCGGGGGTACTCCCGAATTTCCGGAGAAACATCTGCGGAAAGACTCAGGTCGACGTCCACGTCCGCAAACGCGTCGGCCACCTCGCGCTCGTGGACGGCGTTCCGGTGGGCGTGCAGGAGACAGACGGCGACGCTCTCGACGTCGGTCGCCGCGATCTCCTCGGCGAGTTCCCTCGTGGCGTTGACGTCCAGCGGGTCGACCACCGTCCCGTCGGCGTCGAGCCGCTCGGGCACCTCGTGTCGGCGCCGGCGGCGGATCAGGGGGTCCTCGACTTCCCCGCAGGGGTCGTACAACAGCGACGCGTCGCGGTAGGCCTCGCCGGCCTCGAGCACGTCCCGAAACCCTTCGGTCGTGACGAGCGCGGTCTCGGCGCCCGACCCCTCGATCAGCGCGTTCGTGGCGACGGTGTGGCCGTGGCTGAAGGCGTCCACGTCGGCGGGTGTGACGGCCGCCGCGTCGCACACGGCCTCGAAGGCCGCGAGTACGCCGGAGATGAGGTCGTCGGTCGTGGGTTTTTTCGCGGTGACGACGTCCCCATCGTCGACGAGGACGGCGTCGGTGAAGGTGCCGCCGGTGTCGATGCCGACCCGGATCATGGGGCCCACCACAGCAGTCGGTTATATAGCCGTTTGGGCTCGGGCCGCCGTCGGGAGGTAGGTTTAAGTCCCGGACCGCGCCGGTAGTTCGGTATGGATCTCACGCCCCGCGTCCGCGAGACAGAACACAGCGCGACGATCAAGGTCAAGGAGGCCATCGCCCGCGAGCGGGCCGAGGGCGTCGACGTCATCAATATGGCCCCCGGCTCGCCGGACTTCGACACGCCGGGCCACATCAACCAGGCTGCGACCGACGCGCTCGAAGCCGGTCACACGCGCACAACCGAGGCGAAGGGCATCCCCGCCCTCCGGGAGGCCATCGCGAGGAAGCTCCGAGTGGACAACGGCATCGAGACCAGCGCCGACCGTATCGTCGCGACGCCGGGATCGAAGTTCTCGCTGTTCGCGTCGATCCTCGCGACCGTCGACGAGGGCGACGATGCCGCCGTCCTCGACCCGTCTTGGGTATCCTACTCGCAGATGGTGACGCTGGCCGGCGGCAACCTGACGCGAGTCCCGCTGGACCCGGCATCGGGCTATACGCTCGATGGGGCCGACCTCGAGTCGGCGGTCGACGATGACACCGCCGTGCTCGTCGTCAACAACCCCAACAACCCTACCGGCGCCGTCTACGACCGGGCCGGCCTCGAGCGGATCCGCGACCTGGCGGTCGACCACGACATCACGGTGATCGCCGACGAGATCTACGAGAAACTTGTCTTCGAGGGAACGTTCCACTCTATCGCCGCCCTCGACGGCATGGCCGACCGCACCATCGCCGTCAACGGCTTTTCGAAGGCCTTCGCGATGACGGGGTGGCGGCTCGGTTACCTCTCGGCGCCCGAGGACCTCGTCGACGCCGTCGCGAAGATCCAGTCCCACGCTGTGTCCTGCCCGACAAGCTTCGTCCAGCACGCGGGTGTGGCCGCGCTCAAGGGCCCGGACGATCCGACCGAGCGGATGCGGGCCGCCTACGAAAACCGGATCGAGGTGATGCTCGACGCCCTCGAGTCGGTCGGTGTCTCGATACCGGACCCCCGTGGTGCCTTCTACACCTTCCCGCCGGTCGTCGACGATGACGACGTCGCGCTGTGCGAGGAGATGCTTGACACCGAGGGTGTCGCGGTCTCTCCGGGGACCGCTTTCGGCCAGCCCGGCCGGGTTCGCATCTCCGCGACGACGAGTGCCGACCGGATTCGGGAGGGAATCGAGCGGATCGGCGACTACCTCGGCGCGAACTAGTCGATTTCGTACTCCGCGACGCCATCCGGCAGGTTGACGCCAAGACCGGGACCGTCCGGAACCGCCACCCGACCGTCCTCGGCGGCTAGATCGTCCGCGAGCAGCGGCTCGTACAGCGCCCACCCGTCCGCGTCGAACTCGAGGAGGTCGGCGGCCGGGCTGGCGGCGATGACGTGGAGCGTCGCCGCCAGTCCGATACCCGTGCCGAAGTTGTGGATGGAGACAGGGACGTTGTGGGCCTCCGCGAGCCCGCAGATCTTGAGCATCTCGGAAATGCCCCCCGCGCGGATCACGTCCGGCATGGCGTAGTCGACCGCATCTCGCTCGAACAGTTGCCGGAAGCCCCGGACGGTGAACACGTTCTCGCCGGCCGCAAGCGGCACGTCGAGGTCGCGAGCGAGCATCTCGAACCCGTCGCGGTCGTCGGGAGCGATGGGCTCTTCGAACCAGAAGACGTCGTAGTCGGCGAGCATTCGTCCGACCCGGCGCGCCGTCGGCCGGTCGTAACCGCAGTTGGCGTCCACGAGTAGTTCCGCGTCCCCGACGGCATCGCGGATCGCGGCGACGCGACGCTCGTCGGCGTCGACGCCCTGGCCGAGGTGCGTCTTCACTGCGCCGAAGCCTTCGTCGACGAAGCCGGCCGCCTTCTCAGCCATCGCCTCGGGGTCGTCCCAGTAGAGGTTGCTTGCGTACGCACGGACGTCGGTGGGGGTCCCGCCGGCAAGTTCACAGACCGGGGCGTCGAAGTATTTGCCGACGATGTCCCAGAGCGCGACGTCCACGCCGCTGGCGGCGGCGACGGCCGAGCCCGCCCGCTCGGGATAGGTACCCCCGAGCAGATCGGCCGTGATGTCGGTCCGGTCGAGCGGATCAGCGCCCAGGAGCCGGTCGCCAAACCGGTCCTCGACGATCGTCTTCGCAGTGTGTGGATCCGGCGCCGAGACCTCGCCGAGCCCGGTCAGCCCGGTGTCAGTTTCCACCTCGACGATCGCCGCCGCGAGCGAGTCGACGGTCTTGATCGAGAGTTTGCGCTCGCGGTCGAGTGGGACGGAAAACTTCCTGACGCTGACGTCGGTAATCTCCATGCCAGCGGACGCGGCGGCCTTGGTTATCAGTCCTGGCTCTTTGGGCCAGAGATCACGGCCACATCACGACGGACGAACATTTCTCTCCGGCGGTCACATCTTCGAGCGGTGGCGGACCTTGTAATTGACGCGGCAGTCGATGACGTGTTGACCCTCCCGCGTGCCGAGGACGTCGGCGAGTTCCTCCAATTCCGACACGGACGTCGCGGTGTAGCCCTCGGCGCCGAAGGACTCGGCGACGGCGGCGAAGTCGGGCGAGTCGACCAGGGCGACCGTCCCGTCGACGCCGCCGGCCTCCATCGAGTGGTACTCCGAGCCCAGGCTGCTGTCGTTGCACACTACCAACGTGAGCGGGACATCCTCGCGGACCGCAGTATCGAGCTCCTGAATCGACATCGTCAGACCGGCATCGCCGGTGACGACGGCCGTCGGCCGGTCGGGGTCCGCGACCTGCGCCCCGATGCCCATCGGGAGGCCCAGTCCGATGGAGGCGAAGTCGAGCGTGAAAGTGAAGTCCGTTGGGTGGACGTCGATACCGTCGAGCACCCACCGGGTGTGGTGGCCGGCGCCGGTAACGACCCGGCGGTCCTCAGGGAGGAGGTCGTTGAGTGTTCGCATCATGTCTCGCGGATCCATCGTCCCGGGCACGTCCTCGAACTCGCGGTCGCCCAGCCGGTCGAACCTCTCGATCTCCTCTCGGATGTCGTCCGTCCAAAGCTCGCCGTCCCGGTCGATGCCCTGACGCTCGAGTTCCGCGTTGAGCGCCTCGAAGGTGAGCTTGGCGTCGCCCTGGATCCCGAGGTCGACGTCGGTATACCGCTCGATGTTGGCGAGGTTGCGGTCGACGTGGACGATCTCGCCCTCTTCGCCGAAGACGTGGCCCTCGTCGGTCGTGTAGGGGTTGAGGCTCGCGCCCACGGCGAAGACGAGTTGGCTATCGATGGCGTACTTGTTGGCGATGTCGTGTCCCCATTCGCCGGTGAAGCCGAGGTAGTACGGGTGGTCCTGGAAGTAATTCCGCCCCTGGAGGCTCGTCGCGAGCAGGCTCGACGTCCGCCGAGCGAACTCCTCGATAGCCTCCTTCGCTCCGGACTCGACCGCGCCCCGACCAGCAATGATGACCGGTGGCTGGAAGGCCGCTGAGTCGACGTACATCTCGACTGCCGCCTCGACGCTCTCGGTATCGGGTTCGACCCGGCCCGGCATCGCGTCGACGACGCCGTCGGCGTCGTCGCCGAGCTGATCGTCGTCCATCTCGGTGTCGAGCAAGTCCCAGGGGACCTGGAGAGCGAGGGGGCCATCGCCGACTTTGACCCGCCTGAGCGCATCCCTTGCGGTCTCGACGAGCGACTCGTGGCTGCGGACGGCCTCGAACTCGCCGATGGTATCCCGGAGGTACCCCTCCTGGTCGAACTCCTTCTGGTCGTGGCTGCCGTCGACCGGGCTCGTGGGCACGATCACGAGCACGTCCGAGCCCTTTTTCCGTGCAGTGACGAGTCCGGTACCGGCCTGGGCGACTGCCGGCCCACGACCCACCAAGGCGACGCCCACGTCGTCGGAATTGCGTGCGAATCCGTCAGCCATGTTGACCGCGCACTGCTCGTGACGGGTCTGGACCATTTCGATGTCAGGGTAATTCCGGTCGATCTCCGACATCATCCGCATCGTATCCTCCGACATCAGCGTGAATACGGTCTCGATACCCGCCTCGTCGAGCAACTCGATCAGCCGCGTGCGTCCCTTCATTATACCCGAAAGGCGGTTCGGCCTTTGATAGAGGTTTCGCAGCACGCCCACGGCCCGGGACGGCCGGATCGCACAACGCCTATGTCGGGGCTCGGCCAACCACGGCCATGCGTATTCTCGTCACTGGCGGCCACGGCTTCATCGGATCGCACGTTCTTCGAGAGCTCGTCGCCGACGGCCATGACGTCGCGTGTTTCGACCTGAGCGGCCCGTCGCCCGTCGCCGAACCGGTAGCCGACGACGTCGACTTCGTACGCGGCGACGTCACCGACCCGGTGGACGTCTACGGCGCCATCCTCGAGTTCGAGCCCGACCGGATCGTCCACATGGCCTCGCTGCTCGGCCGGGAGAGCCAGCACGCCCCCCGCCGGGCCGTCTCGGTCAATCTCGCGGGCACGCTCAACGTGCTCGAGGCCGCCGAAGACGCCGGCGTCGACCGGGTCGTCGCCGCCTCGAGCGCCTCCGTCTACGGCCACTTCCCGCCCGAGGCGACGTCGTTCGACGAGACCAGCCCCCGGACGCCGGACAGCGTCTACGGCATGACGAAGTATGCCGTCGAGCATATCGGCCCGGTCTACGCCGAGCGGAGCGGGCTGGACTTCTGTGCGTTGGAGCCCGTCCACGGCCTGGGGCCCGACCGCACGCGGGGCAACGTCGAGGACGCCTTCGTCGTCAAGGCGGCCGTCAGCGGCGAACCGGTGACCGTGCCCGCGATCGAATACCCCATCGAGATCATCGCCGTCCAGGACGAGGCCCGCGCGTTCGTCGCGGCGGCACTCGCGAACGAGACCGCCCACGACACCTACCTCGTCGGGACCGGCGAACAAGCCACGCTCGCGGCGGTCGTCGAACTCGTCCAGGAAATCGTCCCCGAGGCCGAACTCACCCTCGGGGCCAGCCGGGGCGACGACCAGCTCGTGCGACGACCGCCGAGCGACACCTCGCGGATACGTGCGGACCTAGACTGGGAACCACAATTCACCCTCGGAGAGACGATCGAGACCTACGTCGAGTGGCTCCGCGAGAATCCGGATGACTGGTCGTTCGACGCCGAGGTAGTTCCCTGGGGCGACGACTGATCGAGTCGAAACCGATATTTTCGTGCCGGCGGGCAGGCCAGCATGGTCGAATCCGTCCGCACGGAACGCCACCCCGACGTCGCCGCCCGGCTCGCAGAACTCGAAGCCGAGGGCCGACTCTTCCGCGCCCACCAGTTCTCCGTCGCCGAGATCCGCCGCCAGGCCGATCGGACGATCGAGTCGGTCGGCTGGCTCGAAGAGCCGGAACCGGTCGGCCGCGTCCGGGACTACCACATCGACGTCGACGACGGCGAGATCCCTATCCGGCTCTACACCCCCGACGGCGACGGCCCCTTTCCAACCCTGGTCTGGCTCCACGGTGGCGGCTGGGTGCGCGACTCGATCGACGGCAACGACCCCATCTGTCGGGCGCTGGCGATCGAGGCCGGCTGTTCGGTCCTCTCGGTGGGCTACCGCCTCGCGCCCGAATACCCCTTTCCAGTCGGGCTCGAGGATTCTTACCGAGCGCTCAGGTGGGCTGCGGCCAACCGCGACGTGGTTTTCGGAGCCGGCGAACCGCTCGCAATCGGCGGGAAAAGTGCCGGGGGGAACCTAACCGTCGCGACCGCCCTGCTGGCGCGGGATCGTGACGGACCGGATATCGCCCACCAGGCGCCGCTCGTACCGGTGCTCGACCGGCCGCGCGGAACGGATTCGTACCTCGAGAACACCGAAGGGTTCGGGCCGACAGCCGATGAGATGGGATGGTTCTGGGGCCAATACCTCGACCGAGCGGTCGACAACCGCCACCCCTACGCCGCGCCGCTTCAGGCCCGCGACCTCGGTAGTCTCCCGCCAGCGACGGTCGTCACCGCGGGGTTCGACGCCCTCCGAGACGACGGCCTGGCGTACGTCGATCGGCTCTCGGCGTCGGAGGTCGCCGTCGACCACCACCACTACCCGGACATGCCCCACCACGTCGTGAGCAGTGCCTTCCACTACGAGGACGTCGGCCGGGCGCGCGAGGCGATATCCGGCGTCGCGAATAGCCTGGCTGCGGCACTCGACAGCTAGTCCGACCGAGGTTCCCGTTGAAGTGTCTCGGCGGCGTGACGACCGGCGATCCGGCCGAGATTCAACGCCGTCAGCAGGCCATTGCCGGAGAGGTATCCGGTCGGATCGCTTCCGCTGACGCTCGCGGCCGCCCCGCCGCCGGCGTACAGGTTCGGGATCGGCTCGCCCCGTTTGTCGAGGACGCGTGCGCGGCTGTCGACGCGTAACCCGCCCTGCGTCTGGAGGATCGCCGGGGTTATCTCCGTCCCGTAAAGCGGCAGGGTGAGCGGTCCTGGGATCTGGCGAGTGTGCCCGTCATCCGCCACCGCCCCGGCCGACTCGATCGCCTCGAGGGCCCGTACGGTCTCCGCAAGTCCGTCGGCCTCGATTCCCAACCGCTCCGCGAGATCCGCGGGCGCGTCCGCCGACGCGAAGACGTCGTGCTGGATGCACTCGTCCCAGCGGTCCGCAGTCGATGGCTGGCTCGCCATCGCCTCGAAGGCGCCCCGGTCGAACACCAGAAAGTATCGATCGGCGTCGTGACCGACCATCGCCTCGGTGAACTCCGAATAGGCACAGGCGCCGGCGTCGGCGAACCGGCGGCCGGTCTCGTCAACGACGAACGCGCCCTCCTTGGTGGTCTCCCAGGGGACGAAGACACGCTCCGGTACCGAGATGGTCGGAAAACCGAGAAAGGCCCTCAGATGTTCGGTATCGCCGCCCGCGTCCTGGCCGAATCGAATGCCGTCGCCGGTCGACCCATCGTCGCCCCAGTACAGCAGGTCGTCGCTCTCGGGAACGAACGCCTCGAGCATATCGCGGTCGTTGCCGAAGCCACCCGTGGCGAGGATCACCCTGCCGGCACGGATCCGCTCGGTTCGTTGCTTGCCGGCTTCGACGCCGACGACCCGGCCATCCTCGACGACGAGGTCGCTAACGGGGTGATCAGTCAGGATTTCCACGCCGCGCTCGCGGGCGGCGGTGAGGAGTTCGTTGACGAGTTGCTCGCCGGAGCGGTGGATCCCCTCATCCGCCTCGAGCCAGTGGCGACGGGGGACGCGGTGTCCATGGCGGCCGTAGGGGCCCGTGTTCACGGCCAGCGACAGGCCGAGGTCGTCCTCGAGCCAGTGGATCGTCCGGCGTGACTCGTTCGCGAGTGCGTCGACGACGTCTGCGTCGGCCTCGCCGCCGGCGTGGTCGAGGATGTCCTCGGCGAGGGCCGTGGGGCCGTCGTCGATGCCGGCCTCGCGCTGAGCGCGGGTGTCCGCCCCGAGGATCGATCCGCCGCTCATTGCAGTGGCGCCGCCGACCTCGGACTCCTTCTCGAGAATCGTGACGCGCACGTCACATTCGCGGGCGGCGAGGGCTGCCGCCAAGCCACAGCCGCCCCCGCCGACAACGAGCACATCGGTCGCTGCGTCCCACATGCCCGCCGGATACCGGACCGTCGCGCAAATACCTTTATGCGGGCCAGCCGGGATCCTGGGGCATGGCATCCGACCTCCCCGAGGAACAACGGCGCGTCAAGGATCGGGTTCTGGATCGGCGCGGGTTCTGGTCCTCGCTGTTCGACGAACTGCTGTTCCTCCAGCCCAGGTACGTCGAGCGGTACTCGGAACTCTCGGCCCACCCCGGCGAGACGCTCGACCGGAAACTGAAGGAACTGCTCCACGTCGCCGTCGACTGCAACACGACGCACCTCTACCACCGCGGAACACGCGTCCACATCACCAACGCATTCGACCACGGCGCGACGATCGACGAACTCGTCGAGGTGGTCGTCCTGACAAGTACGGTCGGGCTCCATGACGCGGCGCGTGGAGCGGCACTGCTCGACGAAGTCCGCGGAAGCGAGGCTGGCGTCGATACGGAACGAAAGTCCGCGCTCGAATCCACGCTGGGGTTCTGGACCGATAGCCTCGACGCGCTTGTGCGTCGCGACGTCGACCATGCCGATCACTACGCGAATCTCCTCTCCGTCGCTTGGGAAGAAGGGCCGCTCTCGCCGAAAGCCAAACACCTAGTGCTGCTGGCCACGGAGATCGCGCCGACGAGGCGGAACGACGAGGCGGCCAAAGCCCACGTTGAGGCGGCGCTTGCCGCCGGCGCGACGGAGGCGGAGGTCATGGCGACGATCGAAACGGCTTGCGTCATCGGCGTCCACTCGGTGGA
>CAYUFG010000017.1:0-24902 GCA_964443815.1 uncultured Halobacteriales archaeon
GGGTGTCCTGTTCATCGACGAAATCAACACGCTGGACATCCGGAGCCAGCAGAAGTTGATGACGGCCATCCAGGAGGGCGAGTTCTCCATCACGGGTCAGTCCGAGCGGTCCTCGGGCGCGATGGTGCAAACCGAGCCCGTCCCCTGTGATTTCGTCATGGTCGCGGCGGGCAACCTCGACGCGATGGAGAACATGCACCCGGCGCTGCGCTCACGGATCAAGGGCTACGGGTACGAGGTCTACATGGACGATACCATCGAGGACGACCCCGAGATGCGCCGTAAGTACGCCCGCTTCGTGGCCCAGGAAGTCGAGAAAGACGGCCGGTTGCCCCATTTCACGGAGGAGGCCATCCAGGAGGTCATCCTCGAGGCCCGGCGGCGGTCGGGTCGGAAGGAACACCTGACGCTCAAGCTCCGCGACCTCGGTGGGCTGGTTCGCGTCGCAGGAGACATCGCCCGTGCCGAGGATCGCGAGTTCACGACCCGCCAGGACGTCCTTCAGGCCAAGCGACGCTCTCGCTCGATCGAGCAACAACTCGCAGACAACTACATAGAGCGCCGCAAGGACTACGAACTGACCGTCAACGAGGGCGACGTCGTTGGCCGCGTCAACGGCCTCGCGGTCATGGGCGAGGACAGCGGCATCGTTCTGCCCGTGATGGCGGAGGTCACCCCCTCCCAGGGCCCCGGCGAGGTCATCGCGACCGGCCAGCTGCAGGACATGGCTGAGGAGGCAGTGCTCAACGTCTCAGCCATCATCAAGAAATTCTCCGACGAGGACATCTCCGAGAAGGACATCCACATACAGTTCGTTCAGGTCGGGGAGGGCGGCGTCGACGGTGATTCCGCCTCGATTACCGTGGCGACCGCGGTCATCTCCGCACTCGAGGACATCCCAATCGCCCAGGACGTCGCTATGACCGGCTCGCTGTCGGTTCGCGGGGACGTCCTCCCGGTCGGGGGCGTGACTCACAAGATCGAAGCGGCCGCCAAAGCCGGCCTCGACACGGTCATCATTCCGCGCGCCAACGAGCAGGACGTCATGATCGAGGACGAGTTCGAGGAGATGATCGAAATCATCCCCGTCTCGCACATCAGCGAGGTTCTCGAGGTGGCACTGGCGGGCGAGCCCGAGAAGGACTCGCTGGTCGACCGCCTCAAGTCGATCACGGGCAAGGCTTTGGAGCAGGAGGTCGGCCGCGGCTCGGGTAAACCCCAGCCCCAGTAAGGTGCCCGCGTGGGCGCCGTTCGCTGGGCTCACCCTCGTTCTCGTCGTCGCGGTGCTCTGGCTCGCCCGGCGTTCGGCAGATTTTCTTCGCGAGGTACCGACCGAGCGCGTTGACCCCAGCGGACCCGCCCCTGCAGCCTCCGGGCAGGCCGATGCCGAATCGGTGTTGACGCCATCGGTTCTGCTCGCGAACGTCGCACTGACGCAGGGACTCCTTTTCGCCACTATCGCGGGAGCGATTTTCGTATTCGAGATACCATGGCGGGCCGCCGGGTTGGGCAGCGCGACACTCGTCTGGGGGTTCGACGGGCTCGGGTTAGGCCTCGGCCTTGGAATCGTCCTGTGGCTCGGCAGCGAGATCGCCGGACGCATCGCTGATGTGGCCGGCGTTGCCTACGACGAGCGCCTTCGCAAGCGGCTGGCGCCGGATTCGGCTCTCGGCTGGGCTGGCCTCTTCGTTCTCGTCCTTCCGCTCGTGGCGGCGGGCGAGGAACTCCTCTTCCGCGGTGCGCTGATCGGCGTCATGGCGGCCGGATTCGGCGTCTCACCTTGGTTCCTGGCCGGCGTGTCGACCGTGGCGTTCGCTCTCGGCCACGGTGCCCAGGGCCGCGTCGGTATTGCAGCGACCGGCCTTCTGGGAGCCGTCCTCGCTGCCGCGTTCGTGCTCACTGGGAGTATTGTCGTGGTTATCGTGGCTCACTACGTAGTCAATGCCCTCGAGTTTGGGGTCCACGAGACCAGTTAGATCCCCTCGATCGAGCGTAGCCGCTGCTCGATCGCCGGCGGCGCGGCGCTGGGACCGTCCCGGACGCGGTGATCGGGGATGAACAGCGGTGCAGGGTTCGCGTCGAGCGCCTCGCGAACCTGATCGTGGACTTCGCTGTCATCGCCCTCTAGCCCGGCCGTCATCGCGCCCACCGCCGCGACGGTGGCGTCCTCCCCGTACGGAATCTCGCGGACGGCTTCGAGGACGCGGCGCTTGTCCGTGGGGACCGTCAGTGCGACCGTGACGTCGGCGAAGTCGTCCTCGCTGCCCTCCAGGTACGCGTCGATTCGGTCGAGGAGTTCGTGTGCCTCTTCGGCCCCCTCGTCGGGACGGGTCGGAAAGGATACGGAGATGACTCGCCGTTGGGCCACGCCCAGTTGCACGTACGACTCGAGGTACGGGCATTCTCGGGCGTAGATTCCCGCATCGGCGGCCATGGTAGTCTCTCGGCGGCTGTGAACTTGAAGATTGGTGGCAGCGGGCGTGCCGGTCCCACAGCGGATCGGCGGTGTCGGCCGGCACTGGCTCGCAACGCTTATGTACATCTCTGTTCATTAGTGAACGGTAATGGACGATACACAGGAGCTCGCCCCTGCGGTGGCGTCGATCCTCCGGGCTGCCCGGGGCCGATCGGGCGGCGACGACCGCGTCAGCGTCGATGCTCGGTCGGTTGCCGAGGCCTTCGCCGCCGCCGAGGCCGACGGGCGTGTCCCGATCGTAGCCGAAATCAAGCCCACCTCGCCGACGACCGATGGGGAGCGGACCGACGACCCAGTCGCCCTGGCGCGGGCCATGGTCGAAGGTGGGGCCGCGGCGCTGTCGGTGCTCACGGAGCCGGAACACTTCGGCGGCTCACCGAAGACGCTTCACCGTGTGCGCGAGGCCGTCGAGGTTCCCGTCCTCAGGAAGGACTTCGTCCTCACCGAGGCCCAGCTCGACGTCGTCGCGGCCGACGTCGTCCTCCTGATCGCCCGATTTCTCTCCCAGGACGGGGTGGCGGATCTGGAGACGTTGCTCTCGGCGGCCCGTGACCGGGGATTTCAGGTCCTCGTCGAGGTCCACTCCATCGCAGAACTGGACAGCGCGATCGACGCGGGCGCGGACTTTGTGGGGATCAACAATCGCGATCTCGCCGCCCTCGAGGTCGACCTGGGGACCTTCGAACAAGTCGCAGCCGAGGCTCCCGAGGACATTACGCTAGTCGCCGAGAGCGGCATCGCCACGCCGGCGGACGTCACGCGGATGCGCCGAGCCGGCGCGGACGCCCTCCTCGTGGGCTCGTCGATCATGGCCGGGGACGTCCGTGAGCGGACCGCCGAACTCGCCGGTGCCACCTCCGAGGAGGTCCGCTCGTGAGTAGCACCTACGGGGAGTACGGCGGTCAGTACGTGCCAGAGTCGCTCATGCCGGCGATCGAGGAGTTGACCGACGCGTACGAGCGGTACGTCCTTGAGAACGAAGACGGTTTCCTGGACGAATTCCGGGCGCGGCTGCGGGACTTCGGTGGACGACCGACGCCGCTCCAGCGCGCGGACCAGCTCTCCGACCGTTACGACACCGAGATCTTCCTTAAGCGGGAGGACCTGCTTCATGGCGGCGCCCACAAGCTCAACAACGCGCTCGGCCAGGTGCTCCTGGCAACGTATATGGGCAAGGAGCGCATCATCGCGGAAACCGGAGCGGGCCAGCACGGCACCGCGACGGCGATGGCTGCAGCTCACCTCGACGTCCCCTGTGAGATCTACATGGGCGAAACCGACATCGCTCGACAGCGTCCCAACGTCTTCCGGATGCGGATCAACGGTGCAGAGGTCACGCCCGTGACCGCCGGCCGGGGGACGCTCAAGGAGGCGATCAGCGAGACGATGCGGGACTGGGCGACGACCGTCGAGACGACACACTACGTCATTGGAAGCGTGGTCGGCCCACATCCCTTCCCGGCGATGGTGCGGGACTTCCAGGCGGTAATCAGCGAGGAGGCTCGACAGCAGGCTCAAAGCCGGATCGGCGGCCTCCCCGACGCGGTGCTCGCGTGTGCGGGCGGCGGCTCGAATACCATGGGGACGTTTCACCACTTCGTCGACGACGCTGACGTCGAGTTATACGCGGTCGAGGCCGGGGGAGAGACCCTTGGGGTGGACCACGACGCCGGCGTAGCGCGCAACTCCGCGTCGTTGTCGACCGGGGAGGAGGGCATACTCCATGGCGCCCGAACGAAACTCCTCCAAGACGATCACGGCCAGGTCGTTGAGTCCCACAGCGTCTCGGCGGGACTCGACTATGCCGGCGTCGGCCCCGAACTCGCCCATCTCGTCGACGAGGGCCGCGTCCACGCCGTAAACGTGGGCGACGATGCCGCGCTGTCGGCGTTTCATCGCCTCTCCCAGGACGAGGGCATCATCCCGGCGCTGGAGTCAGCCCACGCGCTCGCCTATCTCGAGGAGGCGCATGCGGACCTTGGCGACCACGTACTCGTCACCGTTTCGGGCCGGGGTGACAAAGACCTCGAGACCGTCATCGAGGAGACCGCGACGCGCGACCTGGACGTCGCGCCGGATCTCTCGATATTCCGCGAGGTCGGGGGAGGGATCTGACATGGCCTCCGAGTTGGCGAACTCCTTCGCCGACGAGCCGGCCTTCGTTCCGTACCTCGCCGCCGGCGATCCGAGCTACGAAGCGTCGCTGGCGTACGTCGAGGCGCTCGAACGCGGCGGCGCCGACGTCATCGAGCTGGGGCTGCCGTTCTCCGAGCCCATCGCCGAGGGGCCGACAATCCAGCGCGCCATCGTCCGGGCACTCGACGCCGGGATGACGCCCGAGCGGTACTTCGAGTTCGTCTCCGATTTGGGCGTCGAGGTCCCTCTCGTCTGCATGACGTACTACAACCTCGTGTATCAGTTCGGATCGACTCCAGGGCCGAGCGCGTTCGTCGAGCGGGCGGCCGAGGTGGGTATTGACGGCTTTGTCATCCCGGACTTGCCCGTCGAGGAGGCCGACCCGCTTCGGGCGGCGTGTGACGAGTTTGGCCTCGATCTCGTCTTCATCGTCGCACCGACGACCGGAAAGGAGCGTCTCGAGCGGATGTGTGAACTCGTCTCCGGGTACGTCTACGTCCAGGCGAGGCTCGGGACGACAGGTGCCCGTGACGACGTCTCCGACGATACCGCCGAAAGCCTCGCCCGCGTCGCGGACTGGGACGTTCCGAAGGCGGTGGGGTTCGGCATCAAGACTGGCGAACACGCCGAACGAATCGTCGCGTCCGGGGCTGACGGTATCATCGTCGGTTCGGCGCTCGTCGACATCGTCGCAGATGGCCACGAGAATGACCTGCCCGCAGTCGAGATCGCCGACCGACTCCAAGCGAAGGCCCGTGAGTTGAAGGACGGGGCGCTCGCGGGCGCTCGGGCGTCGCCGGAACCGGAAGGCAAATAATCGTACTTGCCACACAGTGGCACATGACTGCGGGAGTCGACGCACGGCTGGCGCGCATCGGGACAGCGGGGCGACACCTTATCGTCCCCATGGATCACGGAATCACGCTGGGTGCTGTACAGGGGCTCGTCGACATCGAGTCGACAATCGACGCCGTAACGCGCGGCGGCGCCGACGCGGTGTTGACCCAGCGCGGCATCGCCTCTCGCGTCCACCCCAACAAGAACGGCGCCGGCTACGTCGTCCACTGCAACGCTTCGACCGACATCGGACCGGACGAGAGCGACAAGCGACCGACGGCGTCCGTCCGGTCCGCGATCAGGGCGGGGGCGGATGCCGTCTCCTTCCACATCAACGTCGGCAGCGAGTACGAACCCGAACAGATCGAGGACCTTGCCGACCTCACCGAGTCGGCGGCCGAGTACGGTATCCCCGTCTTGGCGATGACTTATGCCCGGGGACACGACGTTCGCGACGACGATCCCGAGGCGTTCGCTGAGGACCTTGGGCACGCAGTTCGGTTGGGTGAGGAACTGGGCGCCGACGTTCTCAAGACGGCGTACTCGGGAACCGCGGACAGCTTCGAGCGTGTCGTCGAGTCGACAGCCCTCCCGGTCGTGATCGCGGGCGGGAGCAAGGGGACCGACGAGGAGACGCTCTCGATGGTCGGCGGGGCTATGAACGCCGGAGCGGCGGGGGTTTCGATGGGCAGGTCGATTTTCCAGCACGAGGACCCCAAAGCGATCACCCAGGCCGTCGCGGCGGTGGTCCACGACGACGCGTCCCCGAGTACGGCGCTTGAGCGGGCGGGTTTGTCCATCGCCTGATCACTGCCACGTCACGTACGCGAGGAGTGCAACGGCGACGAACTCCAGCCCGCGCATGACTGCGACGACCGTGTGGACCGTGGGATCCATCGCGTACAGCGCCTGCATGCTGAGGTAGAAGGACAGCGCGACGAGGTTTTCGACCAGGAGCACGGCCGCAAACCCCACGAGTCCGAGTATGAGCGGTGTTTGGAAGGTCCGGTAATTGCGGACCCAGATTCCACCCAGCATGACGAGCAGAATCACCGTGACTCCCGAGAGGAGGCTCGCCGCCATGAGGGTGGGACTCATCGCCATCAGAGGTGCTCCGTGATCTCCTCGAAGGTATCGCGGTGGTGTTCGAACCGGTCAGTCACGACGTAGACAGCGCCGTACTCGTCGCCGCTCGACTCGACGACGCCGTGGTCTCCGAGCGTATCGAGGTGGTGGGTCACGGTGTTGTAGTCGAGGTTGAGGTCGGTCGCGAGTTGATTTGGGTTTCGGGGCCGGTCGAGGAGACACCGGATGATCCGGGCACGGTTTTCGCCGCCTCGCGTGCCCGCGAGCAGATACCAGAGTGCCTTCTCCATTGCCGGCGTCGTGGATATCGCCTCGTGTCGTGCTCGCAAAGCCGTTGTGGTCTATACGGGGGAAGTGTTACCAAAAGGATTGTTCAGAAACTGACCAAATTTAGGCTAGGTTCGCCGGCGGTAGAGCCAGCCCGCGGTGACGACTGTTAGGACGAACGCACCGCCGAGGAAGAACGCAAACCCGACCAACAGCGTCGGATCGCCGTTCGCTGCCGTCGCTGCCGTTTCCGCAGCCCGCCCGCCCCCCTCGGTCGTCAGTCGGAGGCCGCCGTCGCCACCCTCGGCTGACCTGAGGAATGTAGACACCAACTCCTCGCCGAGGAATAGGCCGGCTACCACACTGATCGGCAGCAACACCCCGAGCACCGCGGCCACGCGCTTCAACAGCGATTTGAGCGTTCCTTGTTTGTCACGGCCCGCGAAGAGCACGAGTGCATCATCGGTCGGCGCGTACACCTTCATCTCCGTTCCGCGCTCGGAGTACCAGGTGTCGGCCACGTCGACCAGTTCGACGTCGATCAGTTTTTCGAGGTGGTACTGGACGTTCTGGAGCGAGGTATCCGTCACGTCGGCGAGGTCCGACGCTGTCTGCGGCGACTCGTGCAGTCGCTTGAAGATCTGCCGGGTGGTCCCGGATGACAGTGCCTCGAACACTTCGTCGGCGACGGATTCGTCGATGTCCACGAGCCTGGCACCACGGTCCTCGTCCAGCTCGACGGAGCGCTTGATCGGGAAGATTCCACTCATACCTGCCTGGGCGTCCTTTTCCGGGGTACGAATATAGCTGTCCCGTTTGCTCAAACGCCCGTTTGACCCTGGAAATTCGGGCCCTGTGGCCAGCCCCGCCGGTTTGTGTCCGACGTGCGTCTGACGGCGGAGATACACTTATGCGGGTGCCACCGCTTGTGGCTGCCATGCCCATCGACGCTTACGAGGTCGAACTCGAGGAGATCGAGGTCGAGCTCCCTCGGGACCTCCTCCACGACATCGACGACTACGCGGTGACACACGGCTACCAGAGCCCAAGCGAGGTCGTTCGCGCGGCGCTAGAATAGTCCTTCGAGGTCGTCGTTTGCGAACGCTTCGGCCGGGTCACTCTGTTGTTCCTGTTGGTTCGTCGCCGCTTCGCGGGCCCTGTCCATGAACTCCTGCACCCGCGTCGACCGCTCGATGCCACCGAGCAACACGAGCGCGGCGAGCCGATCGGTCGAGAGGGGAAAGTCCCCGCCGCGGACCTGCAACGATCCCGTCTCCTCCTCGAGCCACGACCGGGCGCGCTCGACCCCTTTGCGGGAGATTCGCGATGGCTCACCGGCGACCACCAGGAGGGCGGCTTCGGCTTCGACCGCGTTCGGTAGGCTCATACTCGTCAGCAGGGCGCTCCGGGTGAGGCTCGTGATCGTGTTGACGTTATCCCCGGCGTCTTCGCTGGCCTCGGCGCTGGCGTAACCAACGCAGGCGATCCCGCCACCCTGGAGCGTGTTGATGATCTCGCTCGAGTCGACGACCGATTCGCCGACCCCTTCGACGATCTCGCCGGAAGCGAATAGAAGTCCGAGTCGCTGGGCGATCTGGTCGTTGATGGCGTCGAAGCCCTCGCCCACGCTCTCGCCGGTCTCTCGCCAGGCGTCGTTGTCGATGAGGATGGTCGCCGTCGACTCTCTGACCACGGTCTTGAGCGACCGCCCCGCGTTCGCCTGGTAGATCGCCCCTTCGTCCCGACCGGGGAGGATTCCGAGTGTGTAGATCGGCAGATCGTATACGACCTGGAGCTCGGACGCCAGCGCCGGCGCGCCTCCGGAGCCTGTGCCACCTCCAAGGCCCGCGACGATGACGACCGCCTCCGCGTCAGTCGCGACACGTCCGTCGAGTTGATCCATCACTTCCGTGGCCTCGGCCTGCATGACCTCCGCGCCGAGTTCGTTATCTCCGCCGACCCCATGGCCCTTGACGCGGTCCTGACCGATTAGCATCGTGTCAAGGTCGATGTTCTGGAGGTCGGATTCTGCCGTATTGACGGCGAACGCGCCCTGGACGGCGCCAAAGCCCATGTCGTGGTCGAACTCGGCCAGTGCCTGAGTGACCTTGCCCCCGGCCTGGCCGATTCCGATCAGGACGACTTTCATACCCCGTTGGACGTGGCAGCCGCTATTCAACGTTGGGTCGCTCCGAGCGGTGTGCGGGAAAAGGGGACCACCCCAAGTTAGGGACAACCTGCACGACCGCGTCGCGGCGCTCGAACGGGTTCTGACACGGAACGTGCGGAAGTCCACGATTTCAGTCATGAGAGGGATATCAAAGACACTTGTAGGCCCAAAACCAACGCAGGGTATGCTCAGAGGCGAGATCGACGCGGCCGGTGCCACGAGGCCCGACGACCTGCTAGAGGCCTATCGGGCCGTCCTTCGCGATACCCTGGACCGAGTGGGCGTCGATACCGTTGTCCAGAAAGCCGGAATCGAGCCCGCTACCGCCCACGCAATAGCCGACGGTGACGTGGGTTCCGTGACGCTGTCCGATGCCGCCGCCGTCCTCGGTGCCGACCCCGATCGTCCCGGCGCTGATACCGTCGCCGCCGAGGCGAGAGATGTCCTTCTTCTGGGTATGACCACCGCCGTCGTCGACGTCGACACGCTGTCCTCCGCGCTCGAGGGCACACTGGAGCCGAAGGAGATCCAGCAAAAACTGGAGGGTCGACATCCGATTACCCTTCGGGAGTACGCGGCGGTTCATTACGAACTTCGGGAGCATACCGACTGATGCGTCTCGCAATCCTCGGCTGTGGCTACGTCGGCATCGAACTCGGCCGGCAACTCCACGACCCACACTCCGTGGTCGGCGTCCGCCGCTCCACCGACGGAATCGCCGCCATCCGCGAGGCCGGATTCGAAGCCGTCCAGGCCGATATCCGCGACCCGGAGAGCCTCGCGGCTGTACCGGACGTTGACGCGGTCGTGTTCGCCGCGAGCAGCGGCGGCCGCGACGCCGAGGCTGCCAGCCGGGTCTACGTCGAGGGGCAACGCCGCGCCATCGACCACTTCGGGGCCCGGTCGGATTCACCGGCGCGCTACCTCTACACCTCCAGCACCGGGGTTTACGGCGACCACGGCGGCGACTTGGTTGATGAATCGACCCCGATCGAGCCGACCACAGCAAAGGCGGAGGTACTCGCCGAGGCCGAGACCGTCGCGCGGGAGCGGGCCGGCGAGGCGGGGATGGTCCCGACCGTCGCGAGACTGGCGGGAATCTACGGGCCGGACCGATACCGCGTGGAGCGCTATCTGCACGAGCCGGTCACGCCGGGGTACCGTAATCTCATTCACCGCGACGATGCCGCCGGTGCAATCGGATTTCTCCTCCAACTCGACGATCCGGTGACCGACGTAGTCGTCGTGGACGACGAGCCCGTGGACCGATGGACGTTCGCCGACTGGCTCGCGGACGCGTGTGGCGAGTCAGAACCGGAAAAAGTGACCGTCGAGGACCGTCTCGCCGCCGAGGACGGCTCAGAGCGAACGACTCGACGGCTCACCACAGACAAGCGCTGTTCGAACGAGCGGCTTCGCTCGCTCGGGTACGATTTCCGCTATCCGACGTTCCGCGAGGGATACCGCGAGGCGGTCGCGGTTTACCGGGGAGAAACCGCCTGAGACGGTGGAACACCTCAGTTTTGGGTGGTGGCCGCCGATGGGGAACCTTCATGCCAGTCGGTGTCGAGTAACCTTGGTATGCCGACAGCGGTGGTCCCCCCGCTGCAGGTCCAGTCACTGGTTGACGCCCTCCGGGAGGCCGTCGAATCCGATCCGCTGCTCGCCGTGGGCGCGGTCGGCGTACTGTTGGTTCTCGTCGGCGTCCTCGGCCTGGTCCTCCGGCGGCTCTGGCGGTCGCCCGGTGAGCGTTTCCGCCGCGTGATCGCGGGCCACGACGAACTCGCCGTCCTCATGCACCCGAATCCGGATCCGGACGCCATGGCGTGTGCGATGGGCGTCGTCGAACTCGCGGATGCCGTCGAGACGTCGGCAACGATCCACTACCCGGGGGAGATTCGTCACCAGGAGAACCGTGCATTCCAGACGGTCCTCGACCAGGACTTCGAGCGCATCGATGACGAGTCGGATCTCGCCGCCGAGACCGTTGTTCTCGTTGACCACAACACGGCACGGGGATTCCGTGGTGCCGAGACGCTCGAACCCGTCGCCGTCGTCGACCACCACCCGGGCGGCGGCGTGGGCTCGGATTTCACCGACGTTCGAACGGAGAATGGTGCGTGTGCGAGCATTATCTCCGAGTACTTCCAGGATCTCGACTGGGAGCCCACGCCGCCTGAGGAACTCACCGAGACCGACGAAGAGGCGGACGGTGTGCTCCCACCGACGGTCGCAACGGGGCTCATTTACGGCATCCAGTCCGACACTTCGCACCTGACGACTGGCTGCTGTGCGGCCGAGTTCGACGCCGCTGCCTATCTCTATCCGGGTATCGACGAGGATCGCCTCGACCGTATCGCTAATCCAGAGGTCGACGCGGAGGTGCTCGATGTCAAAGCGCGAGCGATCATCGAGCGGGACGTCCGCAACGCCTTCGCCGTGAGCGACGTCGGCACCGTTTCGAACGTCGACGCGATTCCGCAGGCCGCAGACGAGTTACTCCGACTCGAGGGGATAACCGCGGTCGTCGTCATGGGCGAGCGGGACGGCGACCTCCACGTCTCCGGTCGGTCGCGCGATGACCGGGTGCACATGGGCAAGACACTCTCCGAACTGGTCGACGGCATTCCGCTCTCGGATGCCGGTGGGCACGCCCGGATGGGCGGGGGTCAGGTATCCATCGACCACATCGGAACCGGGACCGCGGAGCTGGCCGGTCGGGACGATTTCAGGGAACGTCTCTTCGCGGCGATGTCCGGAAAGGTCTAATCAGATCGCTTTTCGGAACCCACGATCTACCCGGACCATGGCCACGCCGGCGGCGACCTGGCAGTACCGTGACGAGCACGGAGCCGACTTCGGTCGGACGTACTTTCGCCCCTGTGACGATCTAGCGGTCTCGAGCGTCGGGATCGGCACGTACCTCGGCGACCCGACCGACTCGGCCGACGACGACTACGTCGACGCGATCTCGGCGGCACTCGACTCGGGCGTCAACGTCGTCGATACCGCGATCAATTACCGCCACCAGCGGAGTGAACGTGCCCTCGGCCGGGCGATCGACGCCGCAGGCGTGGATCGTGATGCCGTCTTTCTGTCGACCAAGGGCGGGTTCGTGCCGTTCGACGGTACCCGGCCGGCGGACCCCGGTGGATACGTGCGGGACTCGTATGTCCACCCTGGGATCGTCGAGCCCGAGGAATTGGTCCGCGGACGGCACTGCATCGCGCCGGAGTTCCTGGCCGATCAGCTAGACCGCTCGCTCTCGAACCTCGGTGTGGAGTGCATCGACCTGTATTACGTCCACAATCCCGAGACGCAACTCGAGGCGACCGACCGCGATGCCGTCTACGAGCGGCTCGCAGATGCGTTCGAACTCCTGGAGCGCCGCGTCGCCGCCGGCGATCTGGATCGGTACGGCGTCGCCACCTGGGAAGCGTTACGGGTCACGCCCACAGAGGAGGCCTACCTCTCGGTCTCGGCGATCCAGCGGGCGGCAAACCGCGCGGCCAATCGCGTCGGCGCCGAGCGAAATCACTTCGAGGCACTGCAACTGCCCTTCAACGTGCACATGGCCGACGCGTTTACCGTCGCCGGGCAACCCGATCCGGACGGCGACGGCCGAGTGAGCGTCCTCGAGTATGCCGCGGCGACCGGCCTCGACGTATTCACGAGCGCGACCCTCATGCAGGGTCGGCTGGCCGACGGACTACCGGACTCGGTCGCCGCCGAGCTGGCTGGCGAAACCGCTGCCCAGCGAGCGATCAACTTCGCGCGGAGCGCCCCGGGGGTCACCTGTGCATTGGTCGGCACTGGCTCACCGGCTCACGTGCCCGAGAACGTATCCGCTGGCCGGTTCAACCCGCTGGGGGCGACCGCCTTCGACGGGATCTTCGAGTGATTAACCGACGTCCTCCCACTCGCGCCCACACTCCGGGCAGGCCCTGACTCGGCCCACGGCGTCGGGGTCGTTGCGGGTCTGCAGCTGCTCGCCGCACTCGGCACAGGTCAGGCGCTCGTACGTGTCCTTCTCGAGTTCCCCCGATCTGAGGCCCTTCCTGATGGATCTCATGGCGGGGGGTTTGTCACCAACTCACAAAAAGGCCCCGCTGACGGGGGGCTTTTGCGCACCCGGGTTCAAACCTCCGCCGATGGAGTACGTCCAGGAGCGGATCGCCACACTCCACGACTTCGGGGGTGCCGATCCGGCGGCGCCGACGGACCGCGCGACGGTGCTGATTCCTATGGCAGAGCGGGATCACGCGACCCTCGCCGCCGAGCGCGTCCTCGAAACCCTCGAGGCGGTCGACCCCGACCGGGTCCTGGTCGCGTTGCGGGCGGACGTCGGGGCCATCCCGACGGTCGTCCCCTGGCTCGAAGAGTTCGACATCGATCTTTCCGTACTGTGGTGTACGGCTGACCCCGTCGAAGCCTACCTCGCGGACGCCGGCCTCGACGGTTCGGCCGGGAAGGGTCGGGACGTCTGGCTCGGTCTCGGGTTGGCTGCCGAGTCCGAATACGTCGCCGTCCACGATGCCGACGCCACGAGTTACGCCGCGAGCCACGTCCAACGGCTCCTCGCGCCGCTCGCCAGCGACTTTTCGTTCACCAAGGGGTACTACGCGAGGGTCGAGAACGGCCGTCTCTATGGCCGGCTCGCCCGCCTGTTCGTCGCGCCGCTTTTGCGGGCGCTCCGCGCCGATCACGACCATCCGCTGCTCGAGTACCTCGGTGCGTTTCGGTACCCCCTCGCCGGCGAGTTTGCGATGACCGGAGACTGCGCTCGCCGGATCCGGGCACAGCGCGGTTGGGGCCTCGAACTCGGGAGTCTGGGCGAGGCGTTCGCTGTCGCCGGCGCGGATCGCACAGCCCAGGTCGATCTCGGCATCCACGAACACGACCACCGCGCCGTCGCCGGCCCGTCGGGCCTCGGTGACATGGCGACGGAGGTCGGTGAGGCGGTATTCAGGGCGCTGGCCGACCACGGGGTCAGGCCGGATGTCGAGCGCCTGCGCGACCGATACCGCGCCGTTGCCGACCGGCTGGTCGACCAGTACGCCGCGGACGCGGCTTTCAACGGGCTCGAATACGATTCGGTAGCCGAACGGGATCAGGTGGAGACCTACGCAGCGGCGATCAACCCGCTCGGTTCCGACCGCAGGTTGCCGGCTTGGCGCGATGCCCCGGTCGACCCCTCAGTGATCCGGGCGGCGTCCGCTGACGCCATCGCGGCCGAACGCTAAAGGCCGTCGGCAACGCGCCGTCGACCATGGACGTGACACCGGACGAACTCGCGGGCCTCGTGGATCTATTCGGTGCCCTCTCCCGATCGGAGCTCCGCTCCGCAGCCGCCGAACTCGCGTTCAAGCGCGACGGCGAGTTTGAGCCCGAGGCCTTCGCCGCAGACGTGGAGGCGGCGGTCCGCTCCTATCACCTCCTCGAAGTGCCACCGGACGCCATCTCCGGTTCGACCGTGGACGCCGACGCCGAACCACGCTGGCTTGTCCCCGGTCCAATCGCGTTCCCGGAGCTGCCTGCCGAGGCGTCCGATCTCCCGCACATTCTCGACGTCGACGATCGCGACGTGGTCCGACCGGCTGTCGCCAGGGCTGCCGAGGAACGGTTCCGGGCCGACGCGGCTGCAGCCGTCGACGCCGGCGACCCGGACCGGCTAGCCGAACTCAGCGACGTCAGCTACGAACTCGAGACCTGGGGCGGGGTCGACCTCACGGAACTCCGGGCCGGGCTCGACGCCGCCGGCGAGTGAGGCCCGGTCCGCTTATTGCACTTCGCACACTCGAGGCCGGTATGGACCTGGCGGGGATCAGGCGCCACCGGCCGACCGCCGTGACCGACGAGCCACGGCGAGCGGCCGTGATCGTCCCCATTGTGGAGCGGGAGGGGGCCCCCCACCTTCTATTCACGAAGCGCGCAGACGACCTCTCGGACCACCCGGGCCAAATGAGTTTTCCGGGTGGCGGCCACGAACCGGGCGACGAAGACCTCGAGGCGACAGCGCTCAGGGAGGCGGACGAGGAGATCGGACTGCGGCCCGCAGAAGTCGATGTCGTCGGCCGGCTCGACGACATCCGCACGGTGACTCGCTACTCTGTCAGACCCTTTGCTGCGCACGTTCCCGACCGGGAATACGCGCCCGGTGACGGCGAGGTCGCGGAGATCGCGGTCCTACCGATCGCCGGTCTCACCGACCGCGCCAACTACGAAAGTGAACGGCGCGACCATCCATATTACGGCGACGTCCGATTGCACTTCTTCCGGGTGGGTGGCTACACGGTGTGGGGGGCGACAGCGAACATCCTCGTGCAGTTCCTCGAACTGGCGACGGATTGGGAGATCCCCCCCGAGGTGGACCGGGTAGTCGACGCCGATGCAGATTACCCGGTCTGATCCGCACCCTCCCCGGTCCACCGAGCCACGTCGGTGCGTTGCAGTCAGTCGCCGGCGGCTCTCGGCACTCGAACCTCGAGCGTTCCGTTCGACCGAAGGCTCGCGGTGGCTGCCTCGGGTTCGACGACCGCATCAGCGGGCAGCGAGCGGCGCCCGGAGAGGGTTAATCCGCGACCCGGGAACCGCATGTCGAAATCCGCTTCCCGCTCGCGGTACCGGTCGAGCCGAACGTGGATGGCGCCGTCCTCGTATCGGACTTGGACGTCCTCGGCACTGACGCCCGGCGCGTCGAAGACGACGAGGTAGGCGTCGGGGGACTCGAGCAGATCCGAGTCGAGTGGCCGACGCTCTTGGGTCCGGCCGACCAGGCGGCCGACCGAGTCCACGACCGTCTCGCCCACCGCTTCACCGACTTCACGTATCACAGCACGATCTCCTCCAGATGTGTCTGTTCGCCACAGTACGGGCAACTGAGGTCCGAGGCGTCGTGGTCGTCCGGGACGTCGTACGTGTAGTGAACCTCGAACATGTCGAGTTCGCAGTCTGGATTGTCACAGCGAACTTCGCGTGTGGGTGGCATGGCGGAACGTAGGGGCTGGGTGGGTATGAAAGGCGGGGGCTCCAGTCAGCACCGTTTTGCTTGTCGAGCAGGTACCAGTGATAATGACCGATCCGGCGTCGCTCTCCGTGACGATCGTCGACGGCTATGTCGACGAACCCGCTCACTTCGGGGTGCCGCCGTTCGTTTCGACCTATCCGCGGTTCACCGCCGGCGCGCTCGTCGACGCTGGTGTGTGCCGCGACGAGATCACCTACCACACGATTGACGCCCTTCGGGAGGAGCGCTCCCGGTGGCAGAACGTCGAGGCCGCCGACCTTGTCGTCTATGTCGGCGGGATGACCGTCCCCGGGAAGTACGTCGGCGGCACGCCTGCGGAGCCCGACGAGGTTCGTGAGATCGCGTGGACGGCCGACGGCACGACGCTGCTTGGTGGCCCGGTCCGCTTCGGCGTTGGCGACGAAAACGCCGGTGGTATCGAGACGCAACGTGAGGACCTGGACTACGACTTCGTCGCCAAGGGTGACGTCGAAGCCGCTGCATACGACCTCGTCCACGGAGGGATGGAGGGGTTCGGCGACCGGATGCGCGACAACGACGAACTCGCCCGCTGGGCGCGGAACGGCGCGTTCATCATCGAACAACACCCGAATCACCCCGCGTACCTCATCTGCGAGATGGAGACCTCCAGGGGGTGTCCGTACCGGTGCTCCTTTTGCACGGAGCCGCTGTATGGCGCCGACCCCAGTTTCAGGGAGCCATCGGCGGTCGTCAGCGAAGTTCGGGCACTGGCCGACCACGGTGCCCAACACTTCAGACTGGGACGGCAGGCGGATATCCTCGCCTACGGCGGCGACGGTGAGGCGCCGAACCCGGACGCTCTCCGCGCACTTTACGGGGGGATCCGCCAGGCCGTGCCCGATTTGGGGACCCTCCACCTCGATAACATGAACCCCATCACCATCGTGGAATATCCCGAGGCAGCACGGGAGGGGATCCGCATCATCGCCGAGCACAACACGCCCGGCGACACTGCTGCTTTCGGACTCGAATCGGCCGATCCGGTGGTTCAGGCCGAGAACAACCTGAACGTCTCCGCCGAGGAGTGTTTTCGGGCCGTCGAGATCGTCAACGAGGTTGCGGGGTGGCGGCCGGGTGAGGACCGAACCGACGCGCCGACGTTCGGTGACGCGGCCGAGCCGCGTCTGCCCAAGCTCCTTCCTGGCATCAACCTCGTCCATGGCCTGAAGGGTGAACGCGAGGAGACCTTCGAGCACAATCGGCAGTTCCTCCAGCGGGTGTACGACGCGGGCCTCCTACTCCGCCGGATCAACATCAGACAGGTTATGGCCTTCGCGGGCACGGAGATGGCCGAGACCGGTGCCGACATCGCGAACGATCACAAACAACAGTTCAAACGGTACAAGCAGGAGATCCGGGAGACTATCGACAACCCGATGCTTCAGCGAGTCGCGCCCCCGGGGACTGTTCTGGAGGACGTCCACCTGGAGTACCACCAAGACGGCAAGACGTTCGGCCGGCAGCTTGGGACCTACCCGCTGCTCGTCGCGATTCCCGGGGAGCGCGACCTCGATCGGACGCTCGATGTCGCCGTCACGGACCACGGCTACCGATCTGTCTCCGGCGTGCCGTATCCGATCGACCTCAACGACGCTCCGATGGCGGAGCTGACGGCCATTCCGGGCATCGGCCGCGATCGAGCGGGGGACCTCGTCGTGGGTCGACCCCACGCCCGCGTGCCGGACATCCCTGGGCTCGCCCGATTCGCGACCGCGGCCGAGAACGAACGCGCGGACTGATCAACGGCCCTCGTCCGGGAGGCGGATCTCGAACTGGGGTGGGCGTCGTTTACGTACGAGCGTCCTGCCGAGGCCCGGGTCGTCGTTCGATCTGACACACACAACGCGGAAGCCCACGACTGCAGTCGTGGGAGGGTGGCAACGTGGTTCCGACTCCGCCCCCTCGCTCCCTGGCGGACACCTTCAGGTGTGAAGCGTCAGTTTCGTGGACGGCAGTGAGACTGTGACCGCCGCTCCGTGCGGCCTCTTCGAGCACGACCCCGCTCGCGCGCTGTGCGAGTGGAGCGCCCTGTCGGCGAGGTGGTTTCCTCGTCGCCGTCGAGCCCGCGGAGACGACCGGCCAGTGTCCGACGAGCCGACCAACCCCGAGTCCGGATTCGTTCCCGGTACACCCTCGTCAGTGGAGGGTTGCCCGAGGCCAGGCGCAACCGCTCCACACAGAAACAAAGCGAGCGTGACGGCAGGAAGAGCTCTTATGGTGTCTTGTCGAACGCCGTGTTTAACGGGTGCCGGCGCAATCTCAAATCCTCTCACGTCGGGGTCCAGAAGGTTCATGCCCGGAGCCGGCCGAGGGAGGTCCAATGGCCGCCGGCGTCGAGGTGAGCGTCGTTTTGCCCGCCTACAACGAGGCAGATACCATCGCCGAGACCGTCTCGCTCACACTCGATGCCCTGGAAGACTTTCTCCCCGTTGGCAGTTTCGAGGTGATTGTGGCCGAGGACGGCTGTGCCGACCGCACGCCCGAGATCGCCGCAGAGCTTGCCGAGGCAAATCCTGCGGTCACCCACGTCCATGCGGACGAGCGTCTCGGCCGGGGACGCGCCTTGGAACTCGCCTTCCGGGAGGCGGAGGGCGAAACGCTGGTGTACTTCGATACGGATCTGGCGACCGATCTCTCCCATCTCGAGGAACTGGTCGAATCCGTTCGCACGGGCGACTACGACGTCGCCACCGGCTCCAGGTGGCTGCCGGACAGTGATGCCGATAGGCCCGCTCGCCGGGGCGTACCGAGTCGCGGGTACAACGCCCTCGTGCGTCTGTTGCTCCGTTCGAACCTGCGCGACCATCAGTGTGGCTTCAAGGCCTTCGACCGCGACGCACTGGAGCAATTGCTCGACGACGTGGGGGACGACCACTGGTTCTGGGACACCGAGGTGCTCGTCCGGGCCCAGCGGGCGGGCTACCGCGTGCGGGAATTCCCTGTCGAGTGGACGCCACAGGGCGACTCGAAGGTCGACCTGGTCCGGGACGTCCTCGGGATGGGCAGCCAGATCGTGCGGACCTGGTGGGACCTGTCGATCCGTCCCAGGGTCACACGCCGGGCCAGTCTCGCCGCCGGGACTGTCCTTGTGCTCGTCGCCGTTCTTCTCATGACGCTCTATCTCGACCCTGCGACTGTCGTCGCCGAGATGGCCGCGGCCGATATCGGTTTGGTCGCGCTGGCCACCGCGATCTACCTGACATCCTGGCCACTGCGGGGCCTGCGGTACCGGGACATCCTCGACCGGCTCGACTATCACGAGCGAGTCGGCTTTTTGACGGGGGCCATCTTCATCAGTCAGACCGGCAATCTAGTGTTCCCCGCCCGGGCCGGGGACGCGGTCCGAGCCTACGTGCTAAAGGCCCGTCGGTCGATTCCCTACACGGCGGGGTTCGCCTCGCTCGCCATCGAGCGAGTGTTCGATCTGCTCACCATCGCCACACTTGCCGGTGCTGTCCTGGTTGGGCTCGTCGCGACAGGCTCCACGGCCGGTATCAGACGGGGATTGGCCGAGGCTGGTGTCATCTCCGGAACACCCCAAAGCGGCCGGACAGCGCTGGTGGTCGCCGCCGTCGTCGGCGTGGCAGCACTGTTGTCGGTCGTGCTGATCGTCGCGAGTGCGCGATCCGAGCGAAACTACGTCAGAGCGGTCATGGCCAGGCTGAGTACCGACGCGTACGCCGACACCGTCGCCGGCGTCGTCGAACGGTTCGTCGGCGACGTCCAGACGGTGGCGACGGATCGGGCCACCTTCCTCCGGGTTGGCGCGTCGAGCCTAGCCATCTGGTCACTCGACGTGGCGACCGCCATCGTCGTCCTCGCTGCGTTCGACATCGCCGTTTCCCTCCCGACACTCGTCGTGGTCGGCGTGTTCGCGGTCAGTGTTGGCAACCTCGCGAAGGTACTGCCACTCTCACCCGGGGGCATCGGACTCTACGAAGGGGCATTTACCGTCCTGGTGGTGGGTCTGACACCGATCGGTGCCGGAACGGCGCTGGCAGCGGCGATCGTCGACCACGCCGTCAAGAACGTCCTCACGATCGCAGGCGGCGTAGTCGCGATGGCGACGTTGAACGTCTCGCTGACCACGGCGGTGCGAGAGAGCGCGGAGGTCGACGCCCCTGCGCAGGAGTAGATGGCTTTGAATGGTACTGAGTACCAGAGGATGGCACGGATACCGGAAGGCTTATAAATATTTCAGGCGAACCCGGAAATACCACGCGCCGGCTCGGGGACGTTTTCAGGGGCGGCCTGCCTGAGCCCACGCTTACGCCACTATGAGCGACACGAATACACGCACCCGAACCCCAACCCAGGAGCGAGACGAAGAGACAACGGACGAGTCGGCGGACCTGACCTGTCCGGAGTGTTCCGGCGCCGTCGTCGCCGACGAGGAGCACGGCGAAGTCGTCTGCCGGGACTGCGGCCTCGTGGTCGAGGAGGACTCGGTTGATCGCGGACCCGAATGGCGAGCCTTCGACGCCGGCGAGAAGGACGAGAAGTCCCGCGTCGGCGCCCCCACGACCAACATGATGCACGACAAGGGGCTGTCGACGAACATCGACTGGCGGAACAAGGACGCCTACGGTAACTCGCTGTCCTCGACACAGCGCCAGAAGATGCAGCGCCTGCGCAAATGGAACGAGCGCTTTCGCACTCGCGACTCGAAGGAGCGCAACCTCAAGCAGGCACTCGGCGAGATCGACCGGATGGCCAGCGCCCTCGGCCTGCCGGAGACCGTCCGCGAGACGGCGTCGGTCATCTACCGCCGAGCGCTCGACGAGGACCTTCTACCCGGACGATCCATCGAAGGTGTCTCGACGGCGTCAGTCTACGCGGCTGCCCGGCAAGCGGGTGTTCCCCGGAGTCTCGACGAGATCACTGACGTTTCTCGCGTTGAGAAGAGCGAGATCGCCCGGACCTACCGGTACGTCGTCCGCGAACTAAAACTCGAAGTCAAGCCCGCGGATCCCGAGAGCTACGTGCCACGCTTCGTCTCCTCGCTCCAACTCTCCGAGGAGACCGAACGTCGTGCCAGACAACTGCTGACCAACGCCAAGGAACAGGGCGTCCACTCGGGCAAGTCCCCCGTTGGTCTCGCTGCTGCAGCGGTCTACGCGGCCGCGCTTCTGACGAACGAGAAGACCACGCAGGCGGCCGTCAGCGAGGTGGCCGACATCTCCGAGGTCACCATCCGGAACCGCTACCACGAACTGCTCGAGGCCGAACAGGACGTGCCCGTCGCCTGAGCCGGGCCCTTTTTGCGACCTCGCGGCCGAAGGCGTCCATGGACTTCGAGTCGTTCGTCCTTGCCGCGGCGACGACTGATCTCGCCGACGAAGCGTCGGCCCGCGACCTCGCGGACGCTGTTGAGTTCCGGCTTGACGGGGCCGACGAACCGCTCGCTGCACTCGACGCCTACCAGGGTACCCTTCCAGTGATCGCGACCAACCGACCCGAGCGGGAGGGTGGCGCGGTGCCGGATGGGCCGGAGCGACTCGCCACACTCCGCTCGGCCGCCGCCGATCCCGCCGTCGCGGCGATCGACATCGAACTTTCGACCGTCGACCGCGGTGACGCGTCGGCGATCGTCGACACGGCCCGCGACCGGGGAACGCGCGTTATCGTCTCGACGCACGACTTCGAGGCCACGCCGCGACCCGACCGCCTTCGGCATCTCCTTTCGAGGGCCGCCGAGTTCGGCGACGTCGCCAAACTGGCGACGACTGCGACTGGCCTCAGTGACGTGCTCGACCTCCTCCACGTGACCCACGAGGCGACGCAGGACGGTGAAACAGTTGCGACGATGGCGATGGGAGAGGCGGGTCGGCACTCGAGAGCAGTGGCCCCCCTGTACGGCTCGAGGATCGGATACGCGCCGGTCCGGTCCCAGGGGGCGACCGCACCGGGCCAGTACGACCTCCCCACGCTACGGGGCCTGATCGATCGGCTCCGTGGGACGGAAGATTAAACAGTCGACCGGAACGCAACTCGGGACAGTGGGCACCCAGGAAACCGGCACATCTGGCAAACGGCCGTGGGTAGCAGTGCTCCTGGCGCTCGTTTATCCTGGTCTGGGCCACCTCTACCTCCGCGAGTGGATCCGCGGGATCATGTGGTTCGGGCTGATCGTCTCCTCGGTCATGCTGTTGTTACCGAACGACGCCTTTCCGGAGACCCTCTCGTTGGACGCGTACGTTACCGCCGCGGCGGCCATCCCCCTCCACGTCAGCCTCGCGCTCGTCGTGCTGAGTGCCCTTTCGGTGGCCGACGCGTACTACCTGGCCAGCCGCAGCAGGGCACCCGCGCCGACATCGAGCGGTGACACGCGGTCCTGCCCGAATTGTGGGAAGGAACTCGACGCGGATCTCGACTTCTGTCACTGGTGTACGACCCGAATTGCCGAGGAGCCCACTGAGGAGGGCCGGAGCTGACTACTGCTCGATGATGCTCTCGTCGACGGCCTCGCCGAAGTGCCGGGCGGTCTCCTCGTAGTAGAGCAGGATGCGGTCCCCCGGCTCCAGATTCGTGACAGCGGTGCGGCCGTCCTTTTCGGTGTGTACCTTGATGGTTTCGGCGTTCTGGAGCAGGGTCTCGACTCGGTCGGTCCCCTCGTCGGTCTCGACTTCGGCCTCGACGCGGAACATCGGCCGCTGCTCAATCTTCGCCCGGCCAACGATAGCCTCCCGGGACTTCCCGCCGGTATCGACGACCTGTACTTCGTCTCCGCTGCCGAGTTCCGAGAGGTACTTCGTCTCCCCCCCGGGGGTCCGAACGTAGGCATGAACCGCGCCAGCGTTGACTCTGAACGGTCTGGACGCCACGTACGGGGACTCCGCGGTCTCCGCGTGGACGAAGAACAACCCCCGAGACATCGAGCCAACGAGCATGCCCTCGTCGTGGTCCATGAGTGACCCGGTGTCGATGCAGACACGGTCCGCGGAGCCGGTCTGCTCTACTGTGGTCACGTCGGCGTACCGGAGCTCGAGATCTTCACGGCCGACCGCGTCGCGGACCTCGACCGTCTCTCGGATCTCGTCCGGGTCGTCGGAGTCGAGTAGGACGGCGTCGGCCCCGATCTCTAGGGTTTCGTACGCCGTTCGTGCTTCCTCCGCGGTCGTGACACCCGCGACGAGTGTCGTCTCGTCGCCGATCCGAGCGATCAGGTTTTCCAGCGGGATGATCGTCCAGTCCTCGCCGACGACGAGGGTGTACTCGGCGGCCTCGGCGACGGCCTCAGCGAAGGCCTCGTAGGACTCGTCGAGGATGCGGACGTAACCGCCCTGGGGTCGGTCACTATCCCGGCGGAGCGCCGAGAGGTCCGCGGATCCGGCGAAGTCCGAGGGGAGGTCGACCGTGCCGTCCCCTTCGCCGTGCTTGCCGACGATCCGTGCGTCGGCCGTCGACTCCTCCTCGCCTTCCGCCTCCATGACGTGGACGTCGTCGCCGGCGAACGCGGCGACGTTGACGGACCCGAGGTCGCGGACGCGCTCGACGTCCGCCTCGTCAACGAGGACCCAGTCGACGCCGGCCTCGAGCCCGGCGGTGATACGCCGCTTGCGGGCCGCCCAGTCGCCGACCGCGTCGTCGGCCTTCAGCCACACCGAGCGTGTCATTGTGGACTGGTCGCGGTCGGGGGTAAGTAACTGTTTCCGTATTCAGTACCATTTCGCCTTCTCACGCACCGTGGTCTGGAATGCGAACTCCGACGACGCCGAGAACATGCGCCAAGAGATACCTCCGAGTCCTCACGGCGAGGATAGGAGTACCGGCTGTGTGGCACAGCCATCGGTCCACCTGTTGAACCGCGAGAGCGGGGCGGTTCGGCCGAGAGCGCAGGGGATATCGTAGACCGGCACATCTCCCACCACTGCAGGGCGGGACGCCCCGGCATCGTCGGGCTACGCCCGACTGCTTGAGGGAGCTTCGCTCCCTCTCCGTTCACGCCGGGGAGGATGTCACATTTTCGTCGTACGAGTCGAGCCCTGCCGAGCCTCGTGAGGGAGAGGCCTGAGACACGAGTTCGGACGACTGCTCTGGCGAGTTGCTTGAATCGGACACGCACATGGAGTGTGGCCCTCCCTGGAAACGTTCCTCACGGCCTCGACACACGAATGGCGGAATCCCACGAAACCAGGCGTTTGGTGTGGGTAACAATCCTGATCCTCTCGCCGGATGCGGACCGAGTTCGTCCTGTCAGGAGACACACAAATGGGGTCGGGGCGGTGAACCTGACGCGCGAGACGGCCGGGTCGGACAGCGGTCTCACAGAGGGACAGCGCGCAAGCCCACGGCTTGGAGCCGTGGGAGGAACCGCGTTCGCTTCTCGAAGTCCCTCGATTCGATTGCCTGGCCGACTCCCCACCGAGACAGACACGTTAGACGGGAATCCGAGCCAAGGATGGCGTGGATGGTGAGAGACTGCAGACACCACATTCGAGTCCGCTTCGCCGCACCACGGAGCGGCACGTCTGCGCTCCAGCCCATCCCTATCGGAGTCGGGGCTGCAGCGTCGGCACCCCGTCTTGGGTGGGGCGACCTCTCGGTCCCGAGTGCGCCCACACGATCGAGGTGGGAGCGGCACTCGCCGGTGTCAGTCCTGAGAACGCCACGGATTCGAACGTCCGTGGCGTGGACAGGCGCGGTATCGAGCTCACTCCAGGAGACTCCGTCGGGGAATCGGACTTTGATGGTTCAATCCAGGAGGGGCAGACGCCCCCTGCTGGAGGGGTGTTCCGTCAGCACGCCCAGTAGTCAGGGACGGTGATCGTGAACGCTACTGAAGTGGCGTCCGACGGGCCGGTGTCGGCAGAACGGGAGTCCACTCACAAGCCCACCCGCGTCAGCGGTGGGTAGCTGACGGCCCCCTCGACGGGGACTCC
>CAYUFG010000018.1:0-24251 GCA_964443815.1 uncultured Halobacteriales archaeon
CCGGATGTCGTAGTCGACCAGCCGAGAGGCTTCGGTCGGCTCGAGATTGATGACGGCGACCGTCGCACCCTCCCGGTTTGCAACTCTCGGGAGCGATGCGGCCGGCTCCACCGTCAGCGAGGATCCCGCGGCCACGAAGACGTCCGCGTCACGAGCGTGCCGACGAGCGCTCTGAAGGGCGCCAACGGGCAACTGCTCACCGAACAGGACGGTATCGGGTTTGAGCACACCGTCACACTCGCGGCACCGCGGTGGGAGTTCGCCTGACCGGGCCCACTCGAAGGCCCGATCCGCGGCAAACCGCTGGTCGCAATCCTGACAGCGGACACGGGCGGCGGTGCCGTGTAGCCTGATGACGTCCTCTGAGCCAGCCTCGGCGTGGAGACCATCGACGTTCTGCGTAATTACGGCCTCGACTCGGCCCAGCGACTCGAGTTCTGCGATTGTTTCGTGGGCGGCGTTCGGAGCGACGTCGTGGCCGAAGAGTTCGTCTTGGAGGTCGAGCCTGTCATCCCAGAACGCGCCAGGCTCGGACAGGAATCGGTCGTAGTGGAAGTCACGCTGGTCGAAGCGGTCCCAGACGCCTCCCTTGCTCCGGAAGTCGGGGATTCCGGAGGCGGTACTCACGCCTGCCCCCGTAAACACGACACCGTGAGTTGCACTCGTTAACTCGCAGGCGAGGTCGGCGATAGCGGAGTCGTCCATTGCCCCCTTCTCCGCGTCCGAGGCCGAAAAAGTCTCGCCGATCGGATCTCGATTGCGGGGGATACCTTTATTTCGGACCATCACGAACGACCATGTGATATGGTGCCAGGTGTCATAACCGGCCGAAGGGCACCGGAAGCGGGGTGTCGCCCGTGAGCATCCGGAAGACGCTCTCGACACTTTTCCGGCCGCCCCGAATCGGGTACTATCGTTGCCAGGACTGTGGCACCCGCCTCGGCGAACCTGCCGATGCGTGTCCGAGCTGCGGTGGCGACCACGTGACCGAGGCCGCGGAGACCGATCTCGTCTATTACTGGGGCGGCATGTAAGCGGGCCGCTCCGGCTACGGGCGGTGGGCCCCAAGCGTTCGGACGTCGGGAGGCCGGTCTGTAGTGGTTACCCCGCGAGATAACAAGTCCTAAAGGCCGATGCGCCGTGCGTAGTGGTGATGAAACTCCACGAGTACCAGGCCAAGGAGGTGTTCGCCGAGGCCGGCATTCCGACGCCGGACTCCCGGCTCGCGGCGACGGTCGAAGAAGCCGTCTCCGCCGCCGAGGCAGTGGGTTATCCGGTTGCGATCAAGGCACAAGTTCAGGTGGGCGGCCGGGGCAAGGCCGGCGGTATCGAACTCGCCGAGACAAGGGCCGAAGCTCGCGACGCTGCCGACGCCATCTTGGGGATGGACCTCAAGGGCTACCACGTCGACCGGGTCCTGGTCGAGGCTGCCGTCGACTTCGTCGACGAACTCTACGTGGGAGTAACGATGGACCGAGGCGCTAGCCGGCCTGTGGCCATGGTCTCGTCGCGAGGTGGCGTCAATATCGAAGAAGTCGCCGCCGAGGATCCCGAGGCCATTGCGCGGGAGCACGTCGACCCGGCCTTCGGAATGCACTCGTTCCAGGCCCGGAAGACGGTCTACGACGCTGGCATCGATCAGGAGGTTGCTGGAGATGTCGCGAACGTCCTCGGAACGCTCTTTCAACTCTGGGACGACCGCGACGGGAGCGATGCCGAGATCAATCCGTTGATGGTCACCGCCGACGGCGAGGTCGTCGCCGCGGATGCGGTGTTCAATGTCGACGACGACGCGCTGTTTCGCCAGTCCGAACTCGCGGGAATGGAGGACGCGGCCGCCGAGGACGACCTCGCGCAAAAAGCCAACGAGTACGGCTTCGATTACGTTCGCCTCGAGGGAAACGTTGGAATCATCGGGAACGGCGCGGGCCTGGTCATGACTACGCTCGACCTCGTGGACTATTACGGCGGCAAGCCGGCGAACTTCCTCGATATCGGCGGTGGCGCCCAGGCACAACGCGTGACAAACGCGCTCGACATGGTCTTCTCGGACGACAACGTCGACGCGGTCGTGTTCAACATCTTCGGCGGGATCACCCGTGGCGACGAAGTCGCCCGGGGCATTAACGAGGCACTCGAGGATTTCGCCGAGATTCCGAAGCCTGTCGTCGTCAGACTTGCGGGGACGAAAAGCGAGGAAGGTATGAACATTCTGAATACCGATCTCGTCCAGGTTGAGGGCTCGCTCGAGGCGGCCGTCCAGGCGGCCGTCGCCCGCGCCGAGGAGGTGGGACAATGAGCGTCCTCGTCGGCGAGGACACCCGTGTCGTCGTCCAGGGCATCACCGGCGGTGAGGGTGAGTTCCACGCCGGCCAGATGCTCGGCTACGGGACGAATGTCGTCGCAGGAGCCGTGCCCGGTCGGGGCGGCGAGACCGTCCACGACGTCCCCGTCTACGATACGGTGGAGCAAGCCGCGGAGGCGGAGAACGCCGACGCGTCGGTCATCTTCGTGCCACCGGCATTCGCGGCCGACGCCATCTTCGAGGCACTTGACGCCCCGCTCGATCTCGTCGTCTGTATCACCGAGGGCATCCCGACCCAGGACATGAGCCGCGTCTACCGCCGGCTCCGGGAGACCGAGACGCACCTCATCGGCCCGAACTGTCCAGGCATTATCACACCCGGTGAGACGAAGCTCGGCATCCTCCCCGGCAATATCTTCACGCCGGGGAACATCGGTTTCGTCTCCCGGTCGGGAACGCTCACTTACCAGATGGTGGATGGCCTCACCGAACGCGGACTCGGGCAGTCGACGGCCATCGGCATCGGCGGGGATCCCATCATCGGCACGGACTTCATCGACGCCCTCGAACTGTTCGAGAGCGACTCGGAAACTGACGCCATCGTCATGTGCGGCGAGATCGGCGGCGAGGACGAGGAGGACGCAGCCCGGTATATCGGCGAGTACATGGACACGCCGGTCGTGGGCTTCATCGCGGGCCGGACGGCGCCGCCGGGCAAACGGATGGGCCACGCCGGCGCCATCGTCTCCGGCTCGGGAACGGGCACCGCCCAGAGCAAGATCGACGCGCTGGAGGGCGTCGGCGTCACCGTGGGCGACACGCCCGAGGAAGTCGCCGACGCCGTCGAGTCGATTCTGTAGCTCCCCAGACCGCGACTGGAGATTCCAGACACCCCCGAGACTCGGCGGTGGGGTTTTATGCTGGAGCACTCGCAACCCAGGCGACAGGCACGTACCGTGTTGGGACAGTTGGCGACACTGCTTTCCTCCGAATCGCGTCGATCGCCGCCGGCGTCTGCCTCGGTCGCGGAGACGATTCCGGACGGCGTCACACAGCCGTCAGCACCAGCCGACGAATCTGTCGACGAACTCGACGTCTGTCTGTTGAGTTACCGGAGCGACCCGTATTCCGGAGGTCAAGGCGTCTACGTCAAGTACCTCTCTCGCGCACTCGAACGCCGCGGTCACGACGTCACGGTCGTGTCCGGGAAACCGTACCCCGACCTCGACGCTGCGGTCGACCTCGTCGAACTCCCTGGTGAAAACGTTGTCGACGAGACCGACCGACTTCGAGCGTTTGAACCCGGCTATCTGCGCGATCCGACCAAGCTTTTCGAGTGGGCAAGCGTGCTTACGGGCGGTTTTCCAGACCCGTACACCTTTGGGAAACGCGCGTCGTCGTACCTCGCGGACCATGGCCACCGTTTCGACGTGATCCACGACAACCAGAGCCTCGCATACGACCTGCTCGACCTCGCTATGCCGGTGGTGGCGACGGTCCACCACCCGATCACAGCCGACCGCGAGATCGATCTCCGGACCGCCGACGGTTTGACAGAGCGGCTGCTCACCCGGCGGTGGTACCGGTTTCTGCGGATGCAGCGGGCGGTCGCGTCGGACCTCTCGCACCTGATCGCCGTCTCGGCAGCGACGAAGCGCCGAACCGTCGCGGACTTCGGCGTGGACCCAGACACCATCTCTGTCGTCCACAACGGCATCGACACCGAGCAGTTCCGACCCATCGACCGGCGTCCGAATCCGACACGGATCATCACGACGGTGAGCGCGGACGTCCCCTTGAAGGGGGTCAGGCATCTACTCGAGGCGGTCGCCGCGATCCAGGATGAGCACCCCGATTCGGAGCTCGTGGTCGTGGGTGAGCTCGATGCCGACGGAAGGGCCGCCTCGCTGTCACGAGAACTGGGAATAACTGAGTCGATCCACACCCGCTCGAACATCTCAACCGCCGAGTTGGTGGAGCTGTACGGGACGGCCACCGTCGCAGTCGTGCCCTCGCTCTTCGAGGGGTTCGGCCTACCAGCGGCTGAGGCAATGGCCTGTGGTCTTCCAGTCGTCGCGACGACCGGCGGCGCCTTGCCCGAGGTCGTGGGTGATGCCGGACTGCTAGTCCCGCCTGCGAAGAGCTCCGCTCTGGCAGCGGCGATCGGAGAACTCCTAGACAACCCGGGCGCTCGGGACCGCCTCGGGCGCCGTGGCCGGGAGCGGGTGACGGGGACGTTCGACTGGGACGCAGCCGCGAAGCAGACAGCTGATGTCTATCGCGAGGCGATCGATGCTCACCGTTGACCTCGATCGCCTGCTCGAGGCTGGCGACCGCGTGCTCGACGTCGGGTGTGGCGAGGGTCGTCACACCCACGCCAGTGCGCTCGAGCCGGTTCAGGTCGTGGGACTCGACATCGACCCGGGTCGGCTCCGGGCCGCCAAGGATGGATTCCACGACGCGGTAGCTGAGGCCGCCAGATCGACGCCGGAGTTCATCCGAGGCGACGCGATCGCGTTGCCGTTCCCGGACGGGGCCTTCGATGTCGTCGTCTGTGCGGAAGTGCTCGAACACCTCCCGGACTACCGGTCGGCCATCGCCGAACTGGAACGCGTGCTCGCGCCAGGTGGGACGCTGGCCGTAAGTGTGCCGCGCGCCGGTCCCGAACGTTTCTGCTGGGCCCTTTCTCGGGACTATCATGCCGTCCAGGGTGGCCACGTCAGAATTTTCGATGGCGGCGAACTCCGCGCCACGGTCGAGGCCGGCGGGCTCGAGTGTACCGCTGTCGAACACGCCCACGCTTTCCACACCCCGTACTGGTGGCTGAAGTGTCACTGGTGGGAACGGGACCGGGCCGACGACCCACCGTGGATTCTTCCGGCCTATCAACGGGCTCTCGAGTGGGCCGAGTTCGGGGATCACCCCCTGCTCGAAAGGATCGAACGACGTCTCGACCGAATTCTCGGTAAAAGCACCGTCTGCTACTTCGAACGGCCATGAGTGATAGTCTTGCCGCGGCCGGAGACGACCGAAATCTTCGTTCCGCCGTAGAGTACATCGCCCGGATCCAGCGACCGGACGGCCGTATCCCCTGGCACGCTGGCGGCCCGGCGGACCCCTGGGATCACGTCGAGAGCGCAATGGGATTGACCGTCGGTCGGCGCGACGTGGCGGCGACAGAAGCCTACCGCTGGCTCGCCGACCGACAGCTCGATGATGGCAGCTGGTGGGCGGTCTACGGCTCGGACGGACGTGGTGAGCGCAGCCATCGTGAGACCCACCGCACCGGCTACGTCGCCACCGGCGTCTGGCATCACTATCTGACAACGGCCGACCAGACGTTCCTCGAGGAGCTCTGGCCGACGGTCAACCGGGCGTTGAACTTCGTAGTCGACCGCCAGTGGACCACCGGCGAAATTCCGTGGGCGGTCGACGCCGACGGCGCGCCAGTGGAGGGGGCACTCCTGACCGGTTGTTCGAGCCTCGCTTTGAGCCTGGAGTGCGGTCACCGGATCGCGACCACGCTCGGTTACGAACGGCCAGGATGGCGCCGGTCCCGCGAGGCGCTTGTGGATGTCATCCGGCGCCCGGCTGACGCGCTCGAGACGCGCTGGTTGGATAAACGCGAATTCGCGATGGACTGGTTCTACCCCGTTCTGAGCGGCGTGGTCACCGGATCCGTGGCTCGTGAACGACTCGCCGCCCGCGAGGCGTCCTTCGTCGAACCTGGGCTCGGCTGCCGCTGTGATCGGTCTGAGACCTGGGTAACGGTCGCCGAGACGGCCGAACTCGTCATGGCAATGCTCGCCGCCGGCCGCGAGGCCCGCGCGGCAGAGCTGTTCGAGTGGGCGACCCGGTTTCGGGACGCCGAGGGCGCTTTCTGGACCGGCTACCAGTTCGTCGACGACGAGCTTTGGCCGGCCGAGCGGCCGACCTGGACGGCTGGGGCCGTTCTGCTTGCCGCCGATGCGCTCGACGGCCTCACGCCGGCGGCCGACCTCTTCACCGACCACGGCTAGCCCATCGTTCATCGAAGTCGTCGTGCCGGAGGTGGACGACCGTCGACGAAAGTTTGCCAAACAAAGGAACGTTTCGGTGGCATTAAACGTCGGCCCAATGAACGGTCGGGACATGAACTACACGTGCCGCGATTGCAAGCGGACTTTCGGCACGGAGCTCGAGCTCGACTTGCATCGTGATAACTGCGACAATGGCCAGCTGATCTGCCGTGCGTGTGGCGAGCGGTTCCCCGAGACCGACGGCACAGACGACGGCTGGTACTACCGGTGCCCCGACCCCGACTGTAACGGGAGCCGAATCGGCGAGGACATACACCGAGTGACGGATCTCCGCCTGGAAGCTACCTGATCGGTTATCACACGTTGGAGTCGGGCGACAACCTATACGGTCCCCTGTCCGCAAGCGACGCTCACATGATCGAGGCACAGGGTCTCCGGAAGGAGTACGGGGACTTCGTGGCCGTGGAGGACGCAACCTTCAGCGTCGATCCCGGAGAGGTACTCGGCGTAATCGGCCCGAACGGCGCCGGTAAGACGACTACGCTCAAGATGCTCGCGGGTCTTGTCGAACCGACCGGCGGGGAGGCCACCGTCGATGGCATTCCAGCGGGGGACAGCGACATGCAACACCGTCTCGGATTCCTGCCCGAGGAGTCGCCGCTCTACGAAGAGATGACTGCCAACTCGTACCTCCACTTCTTCGCTGACCTCTACGACGTATCGAGGGAGGATGCGGACCGTCGGATCCACGACGCGCTCGGGAACCTAGATCTTGAGCACCGCAGCCGTCGGATTGGCGACATGTCCAAAGGCATGAAGCGAAAGGTCGCCATCGCGCGATCGCTTGTCAACGACCCGGAAGTGCTGATCTACGACGAACCGGGCAGCGGCCTCGACCCGCTGACGACGAACTACATCATCGAGTTCACCGCCGAACTGGCCCAGGCGGGGAAGACTGTGCTCTTCAGCGCCCACAATCTCTTCCACGTCGAGAGTATCTGTGATCGCGTCCTGATTCTCAACGACGGAAAGATCGTGGCTAGAGGCACCCTCGAGTCCCTGCGCGAGGAGTTCGGCGAAACCCGCTACCACGTCTACACCTCCGTCGAGGTCCCGGGGTGCCAGCGACGCAACGGTCGGTTTTATCGCGTCGTCGAGTCCATGGACGAGGTCGAAGCCACACGGGAGGCAGCCAGCAAAGCGGGCGGGAGGGTACTCGACATTCGCACCGAAGAATCCAGTCTCGAGGAGGTGTTCCTCGACGTTGCGGACGCTTCGGCGAGGACCTAATCGTGGATCCCCGCAAGGTGTTGCGCATCGCGCGATGGGAGGTAACGAAAAACGGCGGGGGTGTGGACCGCCGGACGGTGTTGATCGCGGTGGGTGTCATCCTCCTCCTCGCCGCTGCCGGGCCGGCCCTCGTGGGCGGGGGCGTCAGCCTGGACGCCGGCATTTACCGCGTCGGCGTCACCTCGGACAGTCCGTACGCCGACGTCGCCGCGTCGGACGACACGTTCGCCGTCAGGCACGAAGCGGGCCAGGCGGCCCTAGAGGCCGAACGTATCGAGTTGGCGATCGTTCGGGATCGGATCGTCGCGAGGCCGGACGCCAAGGGGCTCGCCGCGCTTTCGGAGTTTCGGTCAGCCGTCGAGCGGTACAACCGGAACCGACTGGCATCGGCGGCGAACCGCAGCGCCGCGTTTCCCGTCCGAGTCTCCCTCGCGTACCGGACACAGTCCACGGTCGGTCCGGCCTTCGACGCGGCGGATGACACATCTGGCGACGACGAGACGTCGACCGCTGGTGGTGACAGCGACGGCGGAACCGGGGGAGGCGAATCCGGGGCGGGCGACGGAGACGGCGTGACGGGCGACAGCGGTGAAAGTCTCGGCGGACTCGGC
This sequence comes from uncultured Halobacteriales archaeon, assembly GCA_964443815.1. Taxonomy (GTDB): domain Archaea; phylum Halobacteriota; class Halobacteria; order Halobacteriales; family Haloarculaceae; genus CAYLJD01. The sequence continues at coordinate 8,226 of CAYUFG010000018.1, forward strand.
GGCGGACTTGGATCACAGGATACCGTTGTCGACTCGCCTGCAGCCATCTCACCACCATTCCCCTTCGAGTCGCTCGTCCTCGCGTTCGTTTTCGTCATCCCGCTGAACTTCCTCATTCAGGCCTATGGGAGCACGATCCTCGCCGAACGGCTCAACCGTCGGGGAGAACTCATGCTCGTCTCGCCAGTCACCAGGGTGGACATTGTCGCCGGGAAGACACTACCGTACTTCCTGGGGGCCCTTGCGATCGAGACGGTGATCGCGGTTGCCCTCTCGGTCCTCGCCACCGGCTCCCCGGGCGGCTTGGTGTCGGTGCTTGCCATCGGGCCGCTCGTCCTCCTCTTCCTCGCGGCGACATTCCTCGGTGCGATGTTTGCGCGATCGTTCAAGGAGCTGACCTTCGTGACGGTCACGATCACCGTCGCACTGACGAGTTACGCGTTCGTCCCCGCCATCTTCACAGACATCGGGCCGATCGCGCTGATCTCGCCACTGACCATCGTGGTCAGGGACTTGCAACAGGAGACGATCGGGATTGCGGAGTTCGTCTTCTCGATCACGCCGCCGACACTGACGGCACTGACGTTGTTCGGGCTCGGGACCGGCCTCTACCGCGAGGAGGACATGTTCACCCAACGCCCCATTCCGCACAAGGTGCTCGACGCCCTCGCTGGACCGATCGGCCGGCCCTGGCACGTAGGCCTCGTCACAGCCGTGTTGGTGCCCTTCGTCTTCCTCGCAGAACTGCTCGCTATCGCGCTGCTGTTCGCGCTCGGTGAACTCTCCGTCCCGCTGGTCCTTGTATTCGTGGCGATCATCGAGGAGGTCGGCAAGAGCCTCCACGTGTACGCCGCCCACGTCCACCGTCGGTTCGATGCGCGTCTCCGCATGACACTGCTCCTTGGCGTCTTCAGCGGCATCGGCTTCTTCATCGCGGAGAAACTGGCCGTCCTCGCCCAGGTCATCGGCCTGCCCGAACTCGCGGTCGGGCGGGCGGCCTTACAAACCGGTATCGTCTCCGGCCCGCTGCTCGTGGGCTTTTTCCTCGCTCCGCTGGCCCTACACGTCGTAACCGCGACCATCTCCGCGACTGGCGCTGCGCGGGGTCGACGGGCATACGCCGGTGGGCTTGCCGTCGCGGTGCTCGTCCATCTGGCCTACAACATGACAGTTATCGGGGTGATCGTCAGTGCGTGATCTGTCAATCGGACGACCGCGGCTGGCCATCGCCCGCCGGGAACTGTCGTCGCTCAAGCGCGAGAAGACGATCGTTCTCGCCCTCCTCATCCAGCTGTTCGTCGCCGCGTTCTCGTCCTTCCTCGTCGTCGGCCTAACGTCGCTTTACGATCCGGGGTCGATCGAGGGTGGCGAGATCGTCGTCGGAGTGAGCGGGGAGACTAGCGACGAACTCGCGGCGGCGGCGCGCGAACAGCGGACGATCAGTACGCAACGCTACGCAGATCGCACGTCACTCCTCTCCGCGTTCGACAGTGGCAGCGTTCAGGCGGCACTCCACGGCACCGTCGTCCAAACCGACGACGGACCGCGGATCCATGTCGAGGCGTTCGTCCCCGATGGAAGCATTCGGACGACGGTCGTGGTCACGCAGGTGCGACGCGTCCTCTCGACCTTCGAGAGTCGCGAGCGCGCCGATCGGGCTGCATCGCTCGACGTCGTGCCGATCGACGTCCCCGACCGCGTCAACGCCAGTCCGTACTTCGGATTCACCTATACCATCTTAATCCCGCTTCTGCTCTTCCTGCCGCCGTTCATCAGCGGGTCCGTCGCCGTCGACTCGGTGACTGAGGAAGTCGAGCGGGGCACGCTCGAACTTCTCCGGGTCGCGCCCATCACGCTCGTCGACGTTGTCGACGGGAAAGCGCTTGCCACGATCGCACTCGCACCCGCGCAGGTACTGCTGTGGATCGCGCTGCTCGCGGCCAACGGTATTGCCGTTGCCAACCCGCTCGCCTTGCTGGCTTTTGTGACCGCCCTTACGACGCTCGTCGTCACGCTGGGCGTCACCGTCGCGCTCGCGACCCGCCGCCGCCGGCGAGCGCAACTGCTGTACTCCGTACTCGTGCTGGTGCTGTTCGCACTCGCCGCAAGTTTGCCCGAGCACCCGGCGACCACGGTCGCGAAACTCGCCGTCGATAGCGCGACGGTTACGACGCTTGCACACGTCGCCCTGTTACTCGGCCTGGCGGTCACGACCGCAGTTGCGGCGCGTCGCTACGTCGCGGGACTGGCTCCCGAGTCGATCCGGTAACGTGGGGACTCAACCCTGGATCTCGTCGGTGGCCGCGCGGATCGTCGCCACCTCGTCGTCGCTGTAGCCGATGAAACGGACGTCCGCGAGCGACGTCGGCTCGAACGACGCGATCTCATCGCGGATGATCCGCGCCCCCTCGGCCAGGTCGAATCCCGCGACACCACACCCCAGTGCGGGGAGAACGAGGGATCCCGCACCCAGTTCGTCTGCCCGTTCGAGGGCGTTTCTCGTCGCGTCGGCGATGCTCTCGCGCGTTGCCTTCCCATCGCCGTAGTGTGGCATTGCCGCGGCGTGGATGACCCACTCGGCGTCGAGGCCGAACGCGTCAGTGACCGCAACATCTCCCAGATCGACCGGCCCTTGTGCCATCGCCGCCTCGTTGATCTGCTCGCCGGCTTCACGCCGGAGCGCACCGGCGACGCCGGACCCCATCCGCAGGCTCGTCCCGGCGGCGTTCACCAGGACGTCCGCGGATTGCTGGGCGATGTCACCCTGAATCACCTCGAACTCCATACCCGGCCTTGGGTTCCCCCGCCCAAAATCGTCCGGGGTCACCAGGACTTTACGCCCCTCGCCCGGAGACGGGAACATGCCCAAAGAGCGTCCGTCGGCCGACGCCGTCGAACGGCGGACACTCTCGCCGCGGGTCCGCGTCATTTGGGGAATTCGGGCCCTCGTGGGTGTCGCGGTTCTCACGGGGATCGCTACGATCGCCGTCGTCGCGACCACGCGCGTCAACCGCTGGATTCCACCTGTCCTCGGAATCCTCCTCCTGCTCGCTACCGTCGTCTGGGTTCAACGCCGTTTCCGGGTCTGGGCCTTCGAGGTCCGCCCCGACGCCCTCTACCTGGAGCGGGGCGTCGTCACCCACGTCCGAACCATCGCTCCCTACGTTCGCATCCAGCACGTCGACACACAGCGTGGGCCGCTCGAACGGTGGCTCGGGCTCTCGACGCTCGTCGTCTATACGGCCGGGTCACGAGGCGCCGACGTCGCCATCCCCGGACTGACGCCCGCCGAGGCGAGCGATCTCCAGTCTCGCGTAAAGCAACTCGCGATCGAAGCCGAGGGCGGTGACGCCGTGTGAAACTCGACCCTCGGTCGATTCCCTACCGCGCCATCCAGGGGGTGGGCCAGGTCGCGGCACTCCTCGTTTTCGCACTCGTCTTTTCCGGCGGGGATCCGTCCGCAGGCTTTCCCTTCCTACTCGTCGTCCTCGTCTTCGGTATCGCCGCAACTGTCGGCTGGCAGGTGATTTACCACCGCCGGTTCTCGTACGACGCCGGAACGGAGACCTTCGACATCCAGTCCGGCGTCCTTTCCAGACGGGAGCGGGAAATCCCCTATGACCGCATCCACAACGTGGACGTCGCCCAGAACGCGGTCCAGCGCTTTCTCGGCATCGCCGAGGTGCGCCTCGAGACGGCCGGTGGGAGCGACACCGAAGCGAGCCTCCAGTACGTCAGCCGGGCAGAGGCCGATCGCCTCCAGTCGGAGATCAGTCGACGAAAACGTGACACCGACCCCGAGGATCCGGGGTCGTCCGGGGAGCTCCTCTTCGAGATGGGGGCTCGAGACCTGGCCGTGCTCGGCGTCGTCTCAGCCGACCTCCGCCTGCTGGGTCTCGTGGCCGTACTCGGATCGGGGTTCGCCCCGGCGCTGGTCGAGGCGCTACCGCCTGGTACCTCACTGCTACTCACAACGCTCGGCCCCGCGGTCGCGGTGCTCGCCCTCCTCGGCGTTTGGGCCGTCAGTGCTGTCCGCTCTGTTTTCCGGTACTACGCTTTCCGGTTGACACGCCAGGAGGACGAACTCCGGTACGAGCGTGGCCTCCTGCAGCGCTACAACGGGACGATCCCTCTGGATAAGATCCAGACCATCACGATTCGCGAAAACCCGATCGCACGCCGATTGGGGTACGCCACGCTCGTTATCGAGACCGCGGGGTATGCCACGGGCGGGAGTGCCTCGGTCGAGTCGGCAGTCCCAATCGCTCGGCGCGAGCGGGTCCGTGAACTGGCGACGGCCGTCGAGCCGGTCAAGTCGCTTGATGTCGCGCATCCGCCGACACGTGCCCGCACCCGGTATGCGGCGAGATATACCTTGGTAGCCTTCGGAGCTTTCGCCGGCGCCTGGGCCATCAATGCGATTTCCGGTTCACTCCCGCAGTGGTACCTCGCTGCGGGACTGTTCGCGGCCGTCCCTGTCGCAGCACACCTGACCTGGGTCCACCGAGGCTACCGGGCCGACGACACGCACGTCGTGACGCGGTCCGGCTTCTGGCGCCGGCAGACCCGGCTCGTCCGGTACGACCGAGTGCAGACTGTGCTCTCGACGCAGACGATCTTTCAGCGCCGGCGCCAGCTGGCGTCCGTGATCGTCGATACCGCCGGCAGCGGTGGCCTCGTCGGTGGCGACGCCGTCGCCATAGACATCGATTCGTCGACAGCGGAGCGCCTGCGCGAGTCTGTCGCCGACCGGCTTCACCGAGCGCTTGCGTCACCCGACCCCGCGAAGTCGAAGAAGTGACCTCCTCCTTGCGGGAAACGGCGAGGCTTCCCACGGTCCCCCACCGCTAGGTTGGGATATTCGCTGGTTGACGACCTGTCGAGCTGACGGGTCGGTGGCGAGGCCACACCGCCGTTACTCCCATCCCCGACTGGGGGTTCGGAGTTATCTTGCTGACCGAATACCACCGCGGTTCGAGAGTTCTGTCTCGGATGTGAGGGGCTCGGCGTCCCGATATTGGCCGATTCGTGGGGCGGTCATGCCGCCTCGGTGTTCGTCGTATTACGGAAACATGACAGATACATATCCGTTTTACCGCCGTTGCGTGAGTTGAATCGGGAGTGTCGGATTCACTCTCGCCGTAACCGGCGGGATCGTCTCCACGTCGAAAGATAGCCCGATGCATCCGTGACTACCCCCGATATCCGTCACTACTCCGCGGGCACGACCCGCTCGATGGCACCGGTCGCGCCCTGGACCGTACCCTCGCGCGTCGTCCCGAGCAACAGTTCGCCGTTTGTGTCCTCGCCGATCGTGAGCAGTAGCGGAACGGCGTCGTCCCCGGTGACTGGGAGCGTCCCTGTCGGCCAGCGGCCCGAGTCTACCTCGCTGGAGACGAATAGTCGACCACCGGCCTGCCAGTCCCCGAACACGTACTGCCCCGACAGTGCCGGGATCGCGTCGCCACGATAGATGTGGCCGCCGATGACTGCGAGGCCGCTGACCGGGCCGTCCCGGCCGTACTGGACGATGGGATCACGCAGTTCCTGGCCGTCAGGCGTTACCGTCGGACACTCGCTCGCCCCGTAACACGCCGTTCCCTCGCGGACGTTCCAACCGTAATTCCCGCCCCGTTCGATGAGGTTCACCTCCTCGAACTGGTCCTGGCCGACGTCGGCCCCGAAACACCGGCCGTCCGGCCCGAAGGAGAGTCGCCAAGGGTTCCGCAGCCCCCAGGCGTAGTGCTCGTCGAGTCCGGCCTCACCGACGAGTGGATTGTCCTCCGGAATGCCGTACGGCCGGTCGCCGTCCGAGGTGTCGACGTCGATCCGGAGCAGGCTTCCGAGCAGGTTCTCGGTGACGTCCTGGCCGTTGCCCCCGCCGACTCCCTCGTACCAGTCCTCGACGTGTCCCGTCCCCTGATCGCCGGCGGCACCGCCGTCGCCGACGGGGACGTAGAGGTACCCATCCGGACCGAACAGGATGTCCCCAGCGTTGTGGTTCCCTTGGGGCTGTGGGATCTCCATGATTGTCCGCTCGCTCTCCGGGTCGACCCCGGCGGCCTCGGGGTCTATCTCGAACTCGGCGAGGACGAACGTGTGGGAGAAGTCCTCCGGCGTCCCGGCCCGAGACGGCGCGCTGTACCGGACGAACAGTCGCCCGTTCGACGCCACGTCCGGGTGGGTCGCGATGCCAAGGAGACCGCGTTCGTCGTAGCCGCCGACGTCGACGGTTCGCTCGCGGAGGTCGAGGATCGTCTCCGTCGAGGCGCCGTCGACCAGCACTAGCTCGCCCGGCTGGTCGGCTACGAGATAACGGTCTCCAAGTGTAATCACGTCGACTGGCGAGGTGAAGCCAGACGCGATCGTCTCAGTGGCGACGTCGACGGAGGGCGCGCTGCCCCCGTCAGTCGGCGAGGGCGATCCCCGGGGAGTCCCGCCGTTCCCATCTCCGGCGCAGCCAGCGAGCGCGCCGATCGACGTCGCGGCGGCCGCGAGTACCCGACGACGTGAGAACCGCGCTGTCATCGATAGGCCTCGGTAGTGCGAAGGCGTAATCCTTGGGTTCTCCCGTGGGAAGCTTGAACACCGTGGGCGGCGACGGCGACCTATGGCGATCGAACCCATGACGCGGTTCGCGGTACCGGACCTCGAGGATCTGCCTGCTGACATCCGCGAACGCATCGAGACAGAAACCGAGGACGCCGGCTTCACGCCGAACGTTATGACTGCCTTCGCGTACAAACCCTCCCACTTCCGGGCCTTCTTCGACTATCACGACGCACTCGTTGAGGACTCCGCCCTCGAGCGGGAGGAGGTCGAGATGATCGTCGTCGCCGTCAGCGGCGCGAACGACTGTCTCTACTGCGTCGTCGCCCACGGCGCATTGCTGCGCGTCTACGCCGACGAGCCCCACCTCGCGGAACAGCTTGCGACTGACCCCACCACCGCCGATATTTCCGCTGCCCACCGCGATATGTGTGAGTTCGCCGTCACTCTCACAGAGGAACCCGCGGCCATCGACGAGACAGACTTCGAGCGTCTCCACGATCACGGCTTCTCCGAGGAGGCCATTTGGGACATCGGCAGCGTCGCCTCTGTGTTCAACCTCTCGAACCGGATGGCCCACCTCGCGGACATCCGACCAAACGCAGAGTTCTACGACATCGGTCGGTGAGTATCGGAAAGCTCGCGCTCGTGCCGAATCCGGAACCGACGGTCGGGATCCGCGCGATGCTCGGGGGAAATATCGACGTGGACCTCCTCGACCGACCGATCGTCCCACACGGTTTATCAGGCCCGACTGACACGCCCACGCCATGAACAAGTGGCAGCGGCGGTCGGTATACTACGGGGTGATCCTGGTGGCCGTGATCGCCCTCTACGCCGTCTTATATCACCACGGAATGCGGATATTCGAGGGAGAACGCCACTCCTTCCTGCACTCGCTGCAAATCGTTGTGGAGACGTTCACGACCACCGGTTTCGGCTCCGACGCCCCCTGGGAGAGCTCCGAGATGAACGCGCTCGTCATCGTCATGGACCTGACAGGCGTGGTGCTGTTATTCACGGCCCTGCCGGTCCTGGCCTTTCCGTTGCTCGAAGACGCCTTCTCTACCACCGTCCCCACCACTGTCGAGGACGACGTCTCCGACCACGTCGTGGTCTGTTCCGACACGTCTCGGGCGGAGACCCTCATCGCCGAACTGGATTCCTGGGACGTCCCCTACGTCGTCCTGGAACCGAACAGGGAACGGGCAACGAAGATCTACGAGGACGATTACCGGGTCGTCCGCGGCGACCCGGAGACTGTTTCGGGTCTCGAGGACGCCGGGCTTGGATCGGCGAGAGCGCTCGTCGCTGACCGATCGGACCGCGTCGACGCCAGCATCGTCCTCACGGCTCGGGAGGTTGCCGAGGACCTCCCCATAGTCAGCGTCGTCGAGGATCCCGACCGGACCGCCTACCACCGCTTAGCCGGGGCGGACGAGGTGCTTTCGCCGCGGTCGCTGCTCGGAGAGAGCCTTGCCTCGAAGCTAACGACATCCGTCACCACCGACCTGGGTGATGCCGTCGAACTCGGCGACGATCTCGAAATCGCGGAACTCCCGATACATAGAGGAAGCCCCCTCGTCGGAACCACGCTGGCTGACAGCGGTATCCGCGAACGGGCCGGTGTCAACGTAATCGGCGCCTGGTTCCGCGGCGAGTTCCAGGCCTCGCCGCCGGCGGACGACCGACTCACCGACGGGACCGTCCTACTCGTGACCGGCCGCGAGGATCAGCTCGAGGCGCTCAAGGAACTCACGCTCGCCGACATCAGGCGCTACGACGCCGGGGAGACGATCATCATCGGCTACGGCCAGGTCGGGCGCGAGGTGGCCGCGGGCCTAGAGGCAGCTGATCTCCCGTACACCGTCGTCGATCGACGGGACGACGATGGCGTCGACGTGGTCGGCGATGCGGTCGATCCGGAGACGCTTGAAGCGGCGGGCATCCACGAGGCGAGATCCGTCATTCTGGCGCTGCCGGATGACGCGACGACGGAGTTCGCGGCGCTCGTCGTTCGTGACATCCGGCCGGAGATAGAAGCCGTTGCCCGGGTGGAAGAGGCCACGAGCGTCCGGAAGCTCTACCGCGCCGGTGCAGACTACGTCCTCTCACTGGCCACGGTGAGTGGCCGGATGATCGCGTCGACGATCCTCGAGGACGAGGACGTACTATCGCTCGACAAACAGGTAGAGGTCGTCAGGACCGAGGCGCCCGGCCTGGTCGGGCAGACGATCGGCCAGGCCGCCATCGCCGACCGGACCGGCTGCACCGTCGTCGCGATCGAGCGGGAGGGGGATGTGATCGCTGACGTGGGTCCGGACCTGCGAATCGAGTCGGGCGACGCACTAGTCGTCGCCGGGACTGACGACGGGATCCGGCGATTCATCGACCTGGTCGGCTGACTGCATCCTTCGAGCCGGCCGAAACCAGCCAGCGCACCACACCCCTACTCGATACCGAATACCTCGAGCGCCGTCTCGCCCATGAGGCCGCGCACCTCGGGCGCGTCGAAATGTCCTCGTGCTGGTACGAAGACTTCGTTCGGCGGATCGAAGTCCGGATGCGGATGATCCGACGAGAACATCAACGTGTCGCTGCCGCCGGCCATCTCCATCGCCCAGCCCATATGCTGGGCGTTCTCAGTGTGGCCAAGGGGCTGGGTGGTGATGTAGATCTGGTCCCTGATGTATTCACTCGGGGGTTTCGTCAGGATCGGGAAGTCGTCGGAGTTCTGGAGATAGTGGTCGTCCAGACGCCACATCAACCATGGTAACCACTCGAAGCCTGGCTCCTGGAGTACCCACTCCAGGTCCGGGTACCGTTCCGGGACGCCGTTGCATACTAGCGAGATGAGGTGCCACATCGACTCGGCGGGGAAGATGAAGGCGTGGCTCTCCGAGAAGGTCTCCGCCCACCGGCGCTGGACGGGAAAACTCAACGAGCCCTGGCCTTCGTGGGTATGCATCAGGACCGGCAGGCCGTGGTCCTGTGCTGCATCGTAGATGGGCCCGTAGGACCGGTGGCCGGCCGGCGGTACTAAACCAGCCGCCGGCAGTTGAACGCCGACGATGCGGTCGTGACCGGCACGTCTGTCAATTTCCTCGGCCGCGAGGTCCGGCCGTTGGTGGGCCACGAGCGCCGAGGCCCGAAACCGGTCGTCCTCGTCGAGCCAGTTGTCGAGTACCCAGTCGTTGTAGGCGCTGGCATAGGAGACTGCGGTTGGATCGTGGTTAACGGTCGCCAGCCCACCGCCGGCGGTCCCGCCCGCCGGCGTGAGAACCGAGTAGTTGAGGCCGAACTCGTCCATGTACTCACTCTTGCCGACGGGTTCGTAGCCGGTGTCCGTGATCGGATCGACACCCGCGGCGACGTTGTCGCTGTCGTTCGGAAATGACGCGCTGGCCCGCGTCGCGGTGAAAATCTCGGAGTGGACGTGGCCGGCGCTTTCGATCATGTGTCGAGCGCCATCGTCGGGGTCCATGTACGGGAGCAGGTCCTCGGGCTCCGGTTTCAGGTGTGAGTCGGCGTCGACCACGGTCAAGTCCTCGAGAGCGACCGACCGTCCCGTTTCGGCTGAGGCCATGGCCGGTTGGACGGGTGGCAGCGCCTTAATACCCGTTAATCACCCAGGGGGAATTTACGGTACAATATGTGAAGCTACGGCGGTACAGTGTTCGAACTTTCGGCTCTCAGGACCGGAGGTCACGGGTCGCGTTCCGATCGAGCCGGTAGCCGTCGTCATCGGCCTCGATCACTACTGCGTAGACCGCGTTGGCGTGCTCGACGGAGACGTAGCCGAGGCGAACGTCTTCGAGTACACGCTCGGGGTCGCGCTCCCTGGGCGGGCCGTGGCCGCCACCGCCGGGCGTCCGCGCGGTGAACTCGTCGCCGGCAGAAAGGGACAGGTCCTGGACCTTCGTACGAAGCGGTAGTTCGTAGGGCTCGCCGTCGACGACGAATTCGTACTCGCTGCCGGCTGCGGGGCCTCCCCCATCGACGCCTGCAGGTGTGTAGTCGTGGCGGTCACCGACGAGCGAGAAGCTGGCCTTATCGTCGAGGATGGTCAGCCCGTACTCGGTGCCGAGGCCCCCGCGATAGGTGCCGGGTCCGCCGGAGTCTTGCCGGAGGCGCATGAGGCGGAACCGAAGCGGGTAGCGATCCTCCATCACTTCGACGGTCGGCGCCTGGGCCCGGGCGTAGGGCGGCGTGCAGTGATTGAGGCCATCCTGGTTGGCGGAGGCGCCGTACCCCCCAGCGACCGGGAACGCGGTGACATAATCGTCGCCATCGACCTCGCCACTCACTGTAAAGGCACCGGACGTCGAGAACGCCTGTCCGGGGGTTTCCTCGGGAACGGCCTGCCCGAGCGCCCCGAAAACCACGTCGAGCACCCGCTGGGAGGTCTCTGTATACCCGATAGTCGGCCGAGGCGGCTTGGCGTTCAGGAAACACGCCTCGGGGACCGAAACGGACAGCGGTTCGAAGCAGCCGGCGTTCGTGGTGATGTCCGGGTAGAGGTGTTTGAAGGCGATGTGACACGCGCTGACGGTACAGGATTTCGGAATGTTGAGAGGACCCGTACACGGCGGGGCGCTATCCGCGAAGTCCATCCGGACGTCGGTGCCGTCGACCGACATCTCGAGTTCGATCGGGAGCGGTTGGTCGACGACGCCGTCGTTGTCCATATAGTCGGTGAACTCGTAGGTACCGTCGGGAACCTCCTCCAAGTACGACCGCATCTGTCGCTCGGAACTCTCCTCGATTTGGTCGATCGCTGCCCGGATCGTCTCCAGCCCGTACTCTCCGACAAACGCCTCGAGTCGCTCCGTCGCAACCGAGAGGGCGTTCAGTTGTGCCTTGAAGTCGCCCTCGATATCGCCCGGCCGGCGGACGTTCGTGAACATCAGGTCGAGCAGCGCTTCGTTACGTTCGCCCCCAGACTCGAGTTTCAGCGGCGGGATTCGGACACCTTCCTGGTAGATATCCGTCGTCTCGCCGCTGAATCCTCCAGGGACGGAGCCCCCGATGTCGGTCCAGTGGCCGGTCGTCGCGACGTAGGTCAGGAACTCGTCGTCGTAAAAGACCGGCTCGATCAGTTTGACGTCCATCAGGTGTGTCCCCCCAATGTACGGGTCGTTCGTGATGAAGACGTCACCGGGCTCGACGTCACCCTCGAAAGCTTCGGCGACGGCGGCGACGGTAAACTCCATATTGCCCGTGAAGATCGGCAACCCGAGGTCGCCCTGGACGATCGTCCGGCCGTCGCCGCGGAACAGCCCGTTCGTCATGTCGTTGGCCTCGGCAATGATGGGCGAGAATGCCGACCGGACGAGTACGGTGTCCATCTCGGAGACGATCTGTTCGAACCGACCACGGATGACCGACAGGGTGACTGGGTCGACGTCGGTCATTCGGCCACCTGCAGGAGGGCGTTGCCGTACCCATCGATCTCACAGGTCAGACCGGGGTTGACGACAGTCGTCGTGTCGTCTTGGGCGAGGATTGCCGGGCCCACCAGTTCGGCTCCCGTCGGCAGGGACTCTCGGTCGTAGACAGGCGTCGTCCACCAGGCGTCGTCGAAGTATACGTCGCGCTCGGAGACTCTGGCGTCGTTGACCGAGCCGGTGTCGCCGACGAAGCGCTCCATGTCGATTGCGGCCCGTGTACCGGTTACCGTCACCTGAACGTTGTCGACGCGGATCGGCGCGTCGACCGGTTCGGCGTAGTGGTCCAGATATGTCTCGCGGAACCGCTCGCGGACGTCGGCCCGACTCGGCGTCGCAGACCCGAGGGGGACCGTCACCGTATGGGACTGCCCCTCGTACAGCATATCCGAGTGGTACTCCACGGAGACGCCTTCAACGCCGGACTCGGTCGCGAGGAGGTCCCGACCATCGGCTTCGAGGGCTGCGATCCGTTCGTGGAATTCGTCTACGTCTAGAGCGTCGAGCGGCTCGTTGACGCTCCGGACAGTGTCGTGCCTGGAGTCGGCGATGACGCAACCGAGCGCCGAGAGGATGCCCGGATAGTATGGGACGATGGCACTGGGAACGGGGCTGTTTCGGAGCAACTCGCCGGCGTGGAGGGGGCCGGCACCGCCGAAGGTCACGAGGGTAAACTCTCGGGGGTCGTGGCCCCGACCGACTGAGAGTTCCCGTATCTTTCCCGCCATCTTGTCCACGCCGACGTCGACGATCGCCTGGGCGGCGCGGTCGACGTCCAGGCCGAGTTCAATTGCGATCTGGTCGTCGATGCACTGACGCGTTCGGTCGACGTCGAGGGCGAGGTCACCACCGATCGGGGCGTCGGGGTCGATCCGGCGCAGGTGGAGGTTGGCGTCGGTGATCGTGACATCGTTCCCGCCCTTGCCGTAGCAGATCGGGCCGGGATCCGCGCCTGCGCTCTCGGGACCCGTCTCGAGGATTCCACCCTCGTCCACGCGAGCGATGCTGCCGCCTCCGGCGCCGATGGTCGAGATCTCGATCATTGGCAGGCGGACCGGGACCTGGTAGTCGAGTTCCATGGACTGGGTCATTAGCGGCTCACCGTCGGGCAGGATGGCGACGTCGAAGCTGGTGCCGCCCATGTCGCAGGAGATGACGTTCTCGCACCCGGTGAGTTCGGCTATGTAGGCCGCCGCCGTCGCACCACCAGCGGGGCCAGAGAGAAGCGTCCGGGCGGCCCGTTTACGGCTGACGCTCGCCGTCGCGAGGCCGCCGTTTGACTGCATGATGAGCATCTCCAGATCGAGGTCGACGGACGCAAGTCGGTCCTCAAGTCGAGCGAGGTACGATCCGACGACGGGCCGGGTGTATCCCTCGACGGCGGCCGTGCTGGTGCGAGGAAATTCCCGAAACTCCGGTAGGACGGTGGCGGAGGTGACGACGTGGCCGTTGGGCCAGGTGTCAGCGAGTATCTCGGCGGCGGTTTCCTCGTGGTCCGGATTGGCGTAAGCGTGTAGGAAGCTGACCACGACCGTCTCGACTCCAGCGTTTCGGAGTTCGTTGGCGGCGTCCCGGACGGCCGCTTCGGACAGTGGCGTGATTACCTCGCCGTCGGCATCGATCCGCTCCTCGACGCCGACGCACCTGTTCCGCGGAATGAGGGGGTCGTACTCGCCTTCCAGTCCCCACAGGTTTGGTCGATCCCGGCGGCCCAGTTCGAGGACGTCTGCGAACCCGGCCGTCGTGAGCAGGCCACAATCCGCTCCGTTGCGTTCGAGCACCGCGTTCGTCGCGACGGTTGTGCCGTGCACGAGGCGTTCGACTCCAGCCCCACCCAGACCGAGGGCCTTGACGCCGTCGACGAGGCCAACGGAGGGGTCGTCGGGCGTGGAGGGGACCTTCTCGACCGTGAGCTCGCCCGACGCCGGGTCGAGCGCCACGAGGTCGGTGAACGTCCCGCCGATGTCGATCCCGGCGTGATACATGCGAACCTCCGAGCGGACCCACGCGCATAAAGCCCGGTGACGGTGATATTCGAGCCGACACATATTTAATTTAGATGGATCTAATCCATTCCATGCTCAGCGCGAAGATGGAGGATTACCTGAAGGTGGTTTACGAGCTCCAGCGGGCCGACGGGGAGCGGGTGTCCACCTCCGCCGTGGCCGAAGCGCTCGACGTGACGGCTCCGACAGCTACGAGCGCGATAGAGACGCTAGAGGAGGGTGGCTTCGTGGAGCGAGAAAAGTATGCGGGGGCGAAGCTGACTCCGGAGGGCGAGACGGTTGCACTCGAGGTCGTCAGGCACCACCGCCTGCTCGAGACGTACCTCGCGGAGCGGCTTGGCTACGACTGGTCCGAAGTCCACGACGAGGCCGACCGTCTTGAGCACCACATTAGTGAGGACTTCGAGGCACGAGTGGCCGAGGCGCTCGACGATCCCGAGGTCGATCCCCACGGCGACCCGATTCCCCAAACCTCGCTCGAACCTGTCGAAGACCCGATCGGCGAGACGCTTGCCACCCATACAGTCGGGGACGAACTCGTCGTCGGCCAGGTCCGAGATCGAGACCCGGACGAACTCGCGTACCTCGAAGACGCGGGTATCACACCCGGGACCCAACTGACGCTCCTGGAGGTCGCACCGATCGGTATGTACACCGTTTCCACCGACAGTGGCGAGACCGTCTCTCTCCCGGAATCAATCGCGGAGGCGATACGCGTCAGGCCGGCGTCGGCCGTGGTCGGGTGCGAGGAGGAACCATGACCGGCAGTCGAGAGCAGGCGGCGGCGCTGACCGGCCGGTTGCAGACACGGCTGGCCGCCGCCGTGGGCGAGGACGCTGCTGTCTCACGGCGTGCGGTACTGGGCGGTCTCGGTCTCGCGGGGGCCACAGCGATGGGACTCGCTGGCGGGAGCCGGGCAGATGGGGCCCACGGGGAAGGCGACGGCCCGCACGGCAACTTCGGTAGTGTCGGCGAGTACGGATCGAGCAACTTCGACCCCCACGCATTCCTGCGCGAGTTCAATACCGGATTTGAGACGACAGATAGCGTTGGAAACCAACGTGTGTACGAGCGAGACGACGGCCGGGGCGGCACCGAACGGGTTCGGGAGTTCGACTTCACTGCCACCCTCGAAACGATCGAGATCGCACCCGGCGTTACCTTCCCCGCCTGGACGTACAACGGCCAGGTCCCTGGCCCGACGATCCGGGCGACGGAGGGCGACGTTATCCGGATCAACTTCGCGAACGGCCAACGCCACGCCCACACGATTCACCCCCACCTCAAAAACGTCAACCCGCGGATGGACGGCATCCCTCAGAACGGGCCCGGCGTCATCGATCAGGGCGACGATTTCACCTACGAGTGGAAAGCTCAACCCGCCGGTGTGCACTTCTATCACTGTCACTCCCTGCCTCTCAAGGAGCACATCCACCGCGGCCTGTACGGTGCCATGATCGTCGATCCGGACCCCGATCGTGTCGAGCGTACTCCTCGGGACTACGTCAACTATCAGGGCCCCATCGATCAGGATTTCCGAATGGACCTCCGGGAGCGGGCCGAACTGCGCAACCACGAGTACCGCGCTGAGGAGGTCGACGAGATGGTGATGGTCATGAACGGCTTCGACACGAACTTCGACGGCGACAACGAAGTCTACGCTGCCAACACGCGGGCGTTCGCCTACGGCGTCAGGGAGACCGATGGCTACGGCGAGTGGTCGGGCGGCGAGACAATCAAACCCATCCAGATTGACCAGAACGAGCGCCAGCGGATTTACCTCCTCAACACCATCGAATTCGATCCGATCAACTCGCTGCACACTCACTCCCAGTTCTTCGACTACTACGACCACGGGACGACGCTGTATCCGACTCACAAGACGATCGACACGATCATGCAGTGTCAGGCCCAGCGCGGCGTCGTCGAACTGGACTACGCAGACCACGAGCCGGGCCTATACATGTTTCACGCCCACCAGTCGGAGTTCGCCGAACTCGGCTGGATGAGCTTCTTCGAGGTGA